>CAYQBV010000118.1:0-12289 GCA_964415705.1 uncultured Chthoniobacter sp.
CCCGGGTCGGGTGCTCCACCCGGAGCTCGCAGCGACCCGCCTCCTTTGGGCAGAGCGAAGACGGCGGAGCGGCGCAAAGCAGCTGGGACTTCAGCTCGATCGCGCCGGGAGCTTAGGGCGGAAGCCCAAGCTGCTTTTGCGCCGCCCCGGCCTTCGCCCGCCGTCCATCGGACGCCCGGCTTGCAGAACGCGCCGACCCGCGCTCTCCTCGCTCCCGTGTTCCGCTCTGCTCGACTGCTCTTCGGCATCCTCTTCTTCATCGCGTTCGCGACCTCGCGCGCCTCTGCCGCGGTGGTCATCAATGAAATCCATTACCACCCGAAGGACAAAACTTCGCCGTCTGAGTTCATCGAGTTGCTCAACACCGGGACGGCGGAAGTCTCGCTCGCGGGTTGGAAGTTTGACACGGGCGTAAAGTTCACCTTTCCCGAGGGGACGAAGATCGCGCCCGGCGGTTTCGTGGTCATCGCGAAAAATCGCGACGGGTTCAAAGCCGCGTTTGGCAAGGACGCGGTCGGTGCCTGGAAAGGCAAACTCAAGAATGACGGCGAGGCTCTGGTGCTGCGCGACGAGAAGGGCGCGGTCGTGGATCAGGTGAGATTTGGCACCGGCTTTCCGTGGCCCACGGCGGCGGATGGCGAGGGTGCGTCACTCGAACTGGTGAATCCCGCGATGGACCGCCTGGCGGGCAGTTCGTGGCGCAGTTCGGGATTCGTGCCGGGCAAAGCGGAGGTTGGTAAACCCACGCCGGGCGAGCGCAATTCGACCGCCTCGGATGTGCCGCCGCCGAGCATCAGCGCCATCGGCCACGCGCCGCTGCAACCAAAGCCGGCGGAGCCCGTGCGGTTGGCCGCGCGCATTGTAGCCGCAGGCGGGGTGAAAGGCGTGACGCTGCACTACCAGGTCGTCGATCCCGGGAAGTACATCCGCAAAAGCGACGCGGCCTTTGAGAAAGACTGGACGCCCGTCCCGATGCGCGACGAGGGCAAGGACGGGGACACCCGCGCGGGCGACGGCGTCTTTTCCGCGCAACTCCCGGCCACCCTCCAGCAGCATCGCCGGCTCATCCGCTACCGTATTTCCGCCGAGGATGCGCGCGGTCAGACGATGCGCGTGCCCTACGCCGACGACGCCTGTCCCAACTTCACCTACTTCTGCTTCGCGGGATTTCCCCAGTGGGCCGGCTTTCCCGGCGCGCCGGGCCAGGGGGTGCCGCTGGTTTTTCCGGCCACCCTTTTCACCACCATGCCGGCGATGACGCTGCTCGCCGCGGGCGACGACGTGGAGAAAAGCCAGTGGGACGCCAACGCGAACAAAAAGGACTTCACCGGCACGCTCGTGGCCGATGGGAAAGTCTATGACCACATCACTTTTTCCAATCGCGGGCAGGGCAGCGCGAACGTCTGCGGGAAAAACAAATGGGGCTTCAAGTTCAACCCGACGCGGGAGTTCGTGATCCCGGAAAAGCCCAACGACAAGAAACCGCGCACGATGAATACACTCTCGATGAACGCGTGCTCGAGTCCGTGGGTGCAGTGCAATCGAGGCATGGCCGGGCTCGATGAGGCGCTGTCCTTTCGCGCGTACGAAATCGCGGGCGTGCCCAGTCCGCAGTGCCGTTACGTGCAGTTCCGCGTCATCGACGGCGCGGAGGAGGCGCCGAAAGATCAATACGCGGGCGACCTCTGGGGGCTTTACACGCTGATCGAAGATCCCGATGGCTCCTTTCTCAACGAGCGCGATCTCCCCGATGGAAACATCTACCGCATGGCCGGCGGCCCCGACAAAAAGCACCAGGCCGCCGGGCAGGACAAAGGCCACGGCGACGTGGACGGTTTCATGAATCAGGCGCGGGGCGGGGCGGATGAAAACTGGTGGCGCGCGAATCTGAACCTGCCCGCCTACTATAGTTTTCACGCGCTGAACCGCCTCGTCGGCAACGTGGATGTGCGACCGAACGAAAACCATTTCCTTTACCACGGCGCGAACAACCGCTGGGTGCCGATCCCGTGGGACCTCGACATGATGTTCATCCCGAAGGCGCATCAACCGGGCTACATCGACCTTCAACGCTGCCTCGAAGTGCCCGCGCTGCGCAACGAATACCGCAACCGCTGCCGGGAGCTCCTCGATCTTTTCTGCGACGATCCCGGCCCGCGGGGCGGGCAGTTCGGGCAACTCGTGGACGAAGTCGTCTCCATCCTCCGCCCGCCGGGCCAGCGCGTGGGCTGGCCGGAACTGGACCAGTGCGTGTGGAACCATCACCCGCGAACCGTGGACAAGGGCGCCTTTTACCGGAACCCGGCGAAACAGAAAATGGCCGACGGAGAATTCCAGCGCACGCTCGCCACGCCGGACTTCCCCGGGTTCGTGAAATACATCGCGGACTATGTCACCGCGGCGCGGCCCGCCACCGCGCCGTGGAAACTCAGCGATGGCATCGCCAGCGGCTACGGCTATGGCTACGTGCTCGCCGATTCTGAGTCCGCCGAAATCCCCGACCGTCCGAAACTCACCTACACCGGGCTGCCGAACTTCCCCGTGAACGCACTCGCCTTTACGACCACGCCGTTTTCCTCGAAAAAAGGCGGCGCGGAATTCGCCGCGATGCAGTGGCGGCTGGCGGATATTTCCCCGCCGGCCGAGCCGGGCGCGCGACGTCGTTACGAGATCGAGCCGGTCTGGGTGTCCGCCGAGACCACGCCGTTCAATGCCGCGCTGCGCCTGCCGATCAATCTCACGAAAGCCGGCGCGACCTATCGCCTTCGCGTCCGCCTGAAAGACAACGCCGGACGCTACAGCCGCTGGAGCGAGCCGATCCAGTTTGCCGCCACCCCGCCCGCCAGCGGACCGGCGAAGTAAGGTGCACCGACTTGGGCCAACGGGTTGGCTGGCCGTTGGACGGCGGGTCCGTTTCCAACGCCCTCCAAACTGCCCTGGGTGATGGCGTAAACGGTGGCATCGGGCCGATGATCGTCGGGGTGCAAGGCTGGTCGCTTGGTGTGCATCTAAAGACCGTCTTGTGAAATCAGATCACAATTTCGATCCTGCAATCAGCGTTCGGTTGTCATCGAGCGCCAGTCCCTCGGTCGGCGAAATGATGGTAACCCCGATGCCTCATGCACGAGTCAGCCCGGTCTTGCCAACGCGGTGTGGGTCACTTGTTGGTTGGCTTCTTTGGCGCGGCTGCGAGTTCTTCGAGGAGCTTCTTCGCCGCCGCGGCTTTGCGGACCTTGGCCTGGGCTTGGGCCGTTTCCTTGGTCGGCACCTCCGGGTCGCCTTTCTCCGGGCCGCGTTTTTCTAGCGGCGCGTCGGTCCATGCGGGCCAGTTGTCGGTGCGAAAAGGAGGGGTCGGACCCGCCCGGTTGCCAAAGTTACCCACCGGATGCACGCCCCACGCATAGCGCACGGCCTCCGGTTCGGGCACAAACGGGCTGGAGACGGCAAAGGTATCGCCCTTTTCATTTGTCAGTTCGGCCGGGTAGAAATGGCGATCCTTGCCGGCGGTCACGAAACCCTTCGGCGCCACGCGCATGCCGTAAGGCGAACTCGGGTGGCTGCCGGGGGTGAAGGTCAGAAGAATGCGTGAGCCGTCCTTTTTCCACGACTGCATGATCGGGAGGTCGTAGGTGATGGTCTTGATGCCATAAACCGTGCCGAGCGCCCACCGCGCCGCGCGCTCGCCGATGGGTCGCTTGAAAGGCGAGTGCATCTGCACGTGGCCGAGATCAAAGGTGGGCACGAGGCCGGTGTGCTTGTATTTCAAATGCGCATTGAGCTGCGCCTCGCGGACGCCGGAGGCTTTGTGGAGCATGGTGATCTCCGGTTCGTTCTCGTCGTCGGGCTCGCCGAAGGACGATAGCTGAACGATGCAAAAAGGCAGGTCTGGATCACCGAACGTCTTGCGCCAGTCCGGGATCAGCGCGGGATACGTCTTCATGTAGAGATTGGGGCGTCCCTGGCCGCCCACGCAGTTGTTTTCGCCCTGATAGAAAATGACGCCTTTGATCGCGAACTGCTGGATGGGCGCGATCAGGCCGTTGAAGCAACCGCCAGGAAAGCTCTGCCGATAGACATAGGTCTTCGCTACTTCAGGCTTTTCTGGAGCGGCCTGGCCCGCAGCGGCAGCCTTATCCGCCTGCTGTTTCCAGCCACCCATCTTGCGGGCGAGTTCGGCGTCGTAGTCGTAGGCCGTCGCCTCGACGTCGAAGGACTTGATGAGTGGCACGGCCTCGGGAATCTGCTCCAGCGAGGCGCGGGATACCCACGTTTCCACCACGCTGCCGCCCCACGAGTTATCGATCAGTCCGATGGGGACTCCGGTGATCGCATTGACGATTCGCGCAAAGTGATAACCCACGGCCGGGAAATCCTTCGCCGTGTCCGGCGAACTGACGCGCCACATGCCTTTGAGTTCGACGTAAAACGGATTGCGCTCTTCCGTCCCGAAGTTGTCGAGCGGAGTCGGGCTGGAGCGAAGAGGAAGAGTCAGGCAGCGGATCGCGGGAATGTTCGAGAGCGGCATGTCCAAGTCCGAGTTCACGATTCCCCCGGCGTCGGACTCCATGTTACTCTGCCCGCTGCAGAGCCACACATCCCCAATCAGGACATTTTTGAAGGTCAACGCCTCCTTCGCACCTTTCACGGTCATCGCCTGGGGTTTCGCGTTGAACGGCATGGCGTCCAGCGTCAGCAACCACTTCCCGTCGTCGCCGACCGAGGCCTTCTTGCTTTGGCCGCTAAACTCAACCGTGACCGCATCGCCCTTGTCACCCCAGCCCCAGACCCGCACCGGTTTGTCGCGCTGCACGACCATGTCGTCGCCGAAAACGCGGGGCAGTGCGAGTTTTGCTTCGGCTGTGGAAAGAGCGAGGGAGATTCCGGCGATCAAAGCCGTCATCCAGGAGACAGTGTTCATAGTTAGTAGGTAGATTTGTTTACTGCGAAAGCGGTCCGGTCACGCGCGCGAGGGTATCGGAATGGCCGATCTCGCGTCCATCGGCAAAGATGCGCAGACCTTTTCCCTTACCGTATTTTTCGCCGGTCTTGTCCCAAAGAATGGTCAGGCTCTTTCCGTGATAGGAAACTTGGTCGATGCAGAACCAATCCCATTTGCCGTCCGGCACGAGAGGGTGGACTTCCACCACGCTATCCGCGCGTGGCTTCAGGCCGACGAGGCCGGTGATGATGAGGTCGCAGAAGCTGGAATGGTTGTAGTCCTTGCCGCGCTCGCGCAGCACTTTGTCCGGCTGTCCCTTCGCGGCGAGTTCGGCATTGCGCTCCTCGCAGCGCTTCCGGGCGATCCATTCGCCGGTAAAAGGATCGAGGTTTTCGTCAATCCACGACACGGTCCGTCCGTCGGGGAGTTTCCGGCGATGGGACTGCGCGTAAGTCTTCAACGTCTTCAGGTAGTCGTCCGCGCTGACGGCGTCCTGCCGGTAGTTGTGCAGGACATTGGCCATGGCCGTCAGCGTCACGGCGCTGGCGAAAGGCCAGCTCGGTCCATTCCACTGGCAGCCGTGCCCCTCGTAGGAAACCTTGAAGCCCGGATGCCGCTGCTCGGCGGTGGTCAGGCCGAGGGGGGCGTGGAATCCCTTGGGATCCATCAACTGTTTCCAAGCGATCTCGTAGCCTTTGCCGGCTTCCGGGAGGTTGAAATACCACGGGGTGAATCCGTGCAGTTCGCGCACCTCGACCAGCCCCGCCTCCTTGCTCGCACCCTCGCCGTCGTTCAGCGCCTGGATGCTGTTATTCCGCCCCATCCTGATTTCGTAAGATTTGCTGATCTTTCCCTCGGGCGCAAAATTTTTGCCACTCCCGAGGGCGCGCCATTCGAGGATGCCGCCCGACTTGTTCTTCGCCGACTGGACCTCCACGCGAATCGCATCCGTCTCGACCGTCTCGAAAGCCACCTTGTTGAACGTATCCAGCGCCACGCCGTATTTCCCGCGATGCTTGACCGGCACCCAGTCCGCCCCTTGGCGGACGAGCACCCGCCAGGAAGCCGGTGCGCCCAGCGCCGACCCGCCCTCTGCCCAGTAAACCTCCGTCGCGTCGAGGGTCTTCGGTTTACCGAATGTGTATTGCACCCACTCCAAAGTCCCGCGGTGGTCCGCGTCCATCCAATGGAGCTTTGGCACCGAGCCGTCCTGCGAATTCTTCGGCGTGACCAACTCGTAGTTGCTCCGCTGCAACGTCTTGAAGAACTTCGCCTCTGGATCCCATAGCTTGGTCTCGACGAGCTGCCGCAGTCGCTCCGCCTTCGCGCGATACTCGACGGCCAGTTCTTTGCGCCCCGCCAACTCGGCAATTCGTGCGATCGCGGTGGCATCGCCGAACATGTAACTATTGATCGTCGCCCGCTTTCCACTTTTCCCGATCGACACTTCCATTCCGTCCCGATCATCAATTTGCCAAAACAATCCGTCTGGCGTTAGCCGACTCTCCTCCCAGCCTTGGTAGTTTTTTACCAGGTCGTCCAGCAACCCGGTCGCCAGTGCCTTGTTCCCTTTGACTAAATAGTGGGCATAGACCGCATCAGCCGCCCAAAAACTGTAGTAGCGCGGGTTGCCGCCCTTGCGGAACCAAAACGCGGCGTAGTCATCGAGATACTTGGCATCGGCCAGCCAGCGCCCCTCGTAAAAGTGATGGCCGGCCGGGCAGCAGATCGTGTTGTGCTTGGCCGACCAAGGCACCTTGGGCAGAAACTCCGTGACCACCCAGCCATCGGGAGTCTCGCTCAGATGTTTGCGGTAGGTCCACCAGCGGAAATAGTAAGTCCGCTCCAAGTCCTCGTCCGGGCATTGGAACAGTGGGATATTCGGCGCCAGAAACTCCCAGGCTTTGGCGTTGGGAAACGAATTCTTGTAAAGCTCGTCGTCCTCCGCATTGAACTTCTCAACATGGTGCTTGAACTGATCCGCTTTCAGGACTGCCGCGGCTTTGACTGTGGGTGCAGACGGGAGCAACGCGAAGGATGCAAGAATGCCTCCAAGTGGGAGAAGCCGTGGCAAGAAATTCATAGTCGATTGTGGATGGATGGTGGACACCGAACGCGGAACGTTCGGCTGATCGCTATTTTGCGTAGCTCGGGAGGATTCCCTTCTCCCGGCAGGTGGTGCGGAGTTGCTCGACGTCCTTGCCTACGGTGCGGCGATCCCAGCCCTCGGACCATTCCCAGTCATCGGTCCGGAAGATGGCGGCGGGGAGTCCTTCTTTGTTATAGAAGTTGGGAACTTGGGCAAATTTGGCCCACATGTAGCGGACCGCTTGGGGTTCTTTCAGATCGGGCGAAGAAACTTCCACCGTGTCCTTGCCGACGATCATCGCCCTGGCCCAGTGCCATTGCTGACTACCACTGGCGGTTGGAGCACCAGCGATTTGGAAATACTGCAAATCACCGCTGCCGAATTTGTGGTGCGGCAGCAAGGCTGTCCCAAGCGTGGCTGGACCGAAATCGGTCTTGAGGCCCGCGGCGATTCCCGCCCCGACGTGATCAAAGGTCACGAGGACCTTGTCGCCCTCGATTTTGTGACTCTTGTAGAGCGGGCCGGAGGACTCGATTTTCTCGCCAAAGAGGTTCGCCCGGGCGACCAAGGATAGCCGCCAGCCGAGGTCATACTTGTTTTGCCAGTGGAGGTCGCCGCCGATGTCGCAGGCGACCCCGAGACCGGTATTGGGAGTGATCAGACTCTTGCGCTGGGCGTCTGCGAGAAAGACCCAAGCCGTGCCATCAGTGGCCCCTTTGGTGGATTCTCCAGGAGTATTCGGGAGCTGCACGATGTAGAATGGGAAATCCCCCTGGCCCCAGGCCTTCCGCCATGATTTGATCATCCCATTCAGCAGGAGGTCATACTGCGTGGCGATGTCGCCTTTGTTGTGAAAGTGGTTGTTTTCGCCTTGATACCAAATCACGCCCTTGATGCCCATTGGCATGACCGGCGTGAGGGTGCCATGATACATGGCACCGAGGAAGCCAGAGTGAGCCGCCCCGTTCGTTTCACCCATGCGCGGATCCTTGGGGGGCGAGTATTCTTTGCGAACGAGCGGCTGCCCCTTGGGCGGCTTCAGCGCTTGCATCGAGCGTCCGCCAAGTTTCGGCGTGGTTGGCCCGCTCGCTCGGCTCTTCACCCGCTCCACGAAACTCTTCTTTAGGTATCCGTCATTTTCCACCTTGAACGTGTCGAGGTTCTTGACGAGGCGCTGCACCTCGGGTTGGTCCTTGTTCGCCGTCAGGAAATCCACGACGGGCTTGGTCTTGATAAATTCGAGAAATTCCGCCCGCGTGGCGTCGGCTTCCTTGAGGAATCTGGTAAACTCGGCCTCATCATTACGTGTGGCCATCAAGTCCTGCCATGCCTTGACACCTACGAGCGCCGTGAGGACCCGCTTCTTGCCGAAGTCACAGCTTTGATAAGTCGCTTCCGCGTCCATCCAAGCCTCGATGATGGTGCCGCCTTTCGACGTGTCAATCAGGCCAATGGGCACGCCGGTCTTCTTCAGCAACTCGTAGGCGAAGGAAAAGCCGAGGCCGGAGAAGGCTTCGACTGTCCCGCCCTTGTCGTCCGCCCGGGCAGAAACCCACTTTCGTTTCACCGGAGCAGGCTTGCCCCAAACGCCAGTTTCCTTCTCTCGGTCAAAGTCGCGCTGTGGCTCTAGGGCTGCGCAGCGGGGCGTCTGGATATAGCGCAAGCGGGATTCGTCGAGTCCTTTGAAGATGTGTTCGTTGCAGTGATCGACCACCTTCTTAACCAACGGGCCGGTAATCGGGTCCTGCGCGTCTTTGCCATATTTCATCAGGCTGCCAGTCTTGGTTTCCATGTTGGACTGGCCCGAGAGCAGCCACACGTCGCCCACCAGAATGTCTTTGATTGTCACGGTGTTAGTCCCGTCTGAAATGGTCATGTCCTGACTGGTCGCGTTGGCCTTCATGGGGGCAAGGCGCGCGGTCCACTCGCCCTTGGTGTCAGTTTGTGCGGTGGTCTTTTGTCCGCCAAATGAAACGGTGACCGTGGTTTTGGGCTTGTCCCAGCCCCAGATGGGCGTCGGCATCTCCCGCTGGAGAACCATCCCGGAGTCAAGAACGTAAGCGACCTTCAAGGTGCCGGATTGCAGTGCGGCTGGAAGTGTTTCGCCACGAAGCAGGGGGGCTAAGAATAAAGTGAGCGCAGTTGCAAGGATGAAGGAGGCGAGGTGTTTCATGGGTAATGGATTTCAGTCTCGGCTCCGGCCCCGTGCCCGCACCGCTTCGAGTTCCTTGGCCAGTTGCTCCACAATGTCTGGATGATCACCGGCGACATTGGTCGTTTCGGCCAGGTTCTTGGCGAGATCGTAGAGCGCGTGGGGTTTCGCCGGGCGTTTAGTCGTGCCTTGCTCACCGCCTGCAGTCGTACTGGGAATCAGCTTCCATTGCCCTTTGCGGATCGCGACTTGGCCGGAGTGTTGCAGAACGTACTCGCGGCCTTGCGGCGACTGGCCGAGCAAGGCGGGTCCGACGTTGAAGCTGTCGGGCGCGTCGTTCTGCGCGAGTGGTTGACCGGTGAGGGCAGCGAAGGTGGCGCAAAAGTCCACCTGGCTCATCAGCGCATCGCTGACGCCGGGCTTGATGCGCGCCGGCCAGCGCACGAGGAAAGGCACGCGCGTGCCGCCTTCCCAAAGACTGGACTTCCCGCCGCGCAACGGACCGGCGGGTTTGTGATCGCCCAGCCTTTCGACTGCATGATCTTTGTAGCCGTCGTTGAGCACGGGCCCGTTGTCACCGGTGAGGATGACCAGCGTGTTGTCGGTCAGCTTCAAGCGATCCAACGTGTCCAGCAGTTCTCCGACGCAGGCGTCAAACTGGACCAGCGCATCGCCCCGCGGACCCATCGTGGTCTTGCCGACAAACCGGGCGTGCGGCACGCGTGGAACATGGATGTCGTGGGTCGCGAAGTAGAGGAAGAACGGCTTCGCCTTGTGCCGCTCGATAAACTCGACGCCTTTGCGGGTAAAGGTGTCGGCCATGTCCTCGTCTTTCCAGAGCGCGGACTTGCCACCCTTTGAAAAGCCGATGCGCCCGATGCCGTTGACCAGGGCGTTGTTGTGTCCGTAGCTCCAATCCATCTTGAGTTGGTCACGCTCGCTGACGCCGGTGGGTTCGCCGGGAAAGGGTTTGCTGTAACTTACTTCAAGCGGATCGTTTGGACTAAGGCTAACGACTTTCTGACCCTCGACGTAGACACAAGGCGCGCGGTCGCCGGTGGCGGCCATGATGAAGGAATCCGCGAAACCAGTTTCGCGGGGTCCCGGCTTGATGTCGCCGTTCCAGTTGATCAAGTCGCCGCCCGCACCGAGGCCGAGGTGCCATTTGCCGACGATGCCCGTCGCGTAGCCCGCCTTTTGCAAGATGGACGGCAGGGTCGCGCGGTCGGTTGGGATGATCAGCGCCGCATCGCCGGGCAGGATGCCCGTGCCTTTCTTGCGAAAGGCGTACTCGCCCGTCATCAGCGCGTAGCGGGACGGCGTGCAAGTCGAAGCCGCCGCGTAGCCGCTGGTGAAGCGCAAGCCTTCCTTCGCCAAGCGGTCCACGTTAGGCGTCTTGACGGCCATGGCTCCGTAGCATCCGAGGTCGCCGTAGCCGATGTCGTCGGCGTAGATCAGCACGATGTTTGGCTTGTCGGCGGCGCGAAGGATGCCCAGCGGGAGGAGGACCAAAGCGAGAATGACGAGGCGCATGAAAGTTCTCATTGGTCAGTCTTCACATTTGCCTTTCTCTTGCCCGGTTTTGCCTCCCCATCCCAAGGCGCGGCCTTGTGCTCATCGAGCGCCAACTGAAGCTTCTTCAAGGCGGCGAGCGCGGCCGCATCGGTGGTGTCTTTCGCGACGGGGATTTCGTTGAAGGGTGCGTCCTTCAGATCGAAGAAGCTGCCATCGTTGGCCAGCTTCCACCGCGCATCGCGGACGAACGACTTGCCCATTAGCTCCACATAAACCCAGTCGCGCGGAGTGCCCTTCGCGCCCTTGATCTGCGGAGCGATGCTCTGTCCGTCGAGCTTCACCCCTTCGGGCAGTTGCGCGCCGCCGAGTTCCGCGAAGGTCTTAAAGAAGTCGGAGAAGTCGGTGAGATCATGGTTCACCGCACCCGCCGGGGTGGTGCCGGGCCAGTTGGCGATCATCGGCACGCGGCTGCCGCCCTCGCGCATGGAGGCCTTGTTGCCGGAGAGCAGCCGTCCTTTCACCGGGGTGAAAGCGGACTGGCGGATGCTGCCGTTGTCGCTGGCAAAGACGATCAGGGTTTTCTCGCGCAGCTTCAGACGATCGAGTTCCGCGACCAGTTTGCCGACGAGCTTGTCCATGTAGGCGACATTGTCCGCGTAAAGTTGATCGTCCGTCGCGTCCGGCTTGCTGTCGGGCGTGTGCTGGATCGGGATGTGAATCTGGATCAGCGGGTAATAGACAAAGAACGGGCGATCCTTGTGCCGCGCGATGAAATCCACGATGAAATCATGGGTGAGATCGGGCATGTATTGGCCCTCGGCCAGCGTCGCGCTTTTTCCGTTCAGGGTGTATTTGCCCTTCCAGTATTGGCCGTTGCCGGCGCCGAGGGATGCATCGAAGCCCCACTGACTCGGCTCCGCCGGCATCTGCCCCCATTTTCCGGCGGCCGCCGTGACGTAGCCCGCGGCCTTGAGCACGGTGGGTATCATGATTTCCTTTTGGGCGGGCGCGTAAGCCCCGGCGTTGGCCTTGCCGAAACTGTTGTTGCTTGCGAGGCCGGTGCGGAAGGGATAGCGACCCGTGAGCAACGTAAAGCGCGACGGCCCGCACATCGGCATGGAGTAGCAGTGGTCAAAATGGGTTCCGCTCTTCGCGAGCGCGTCGATGTGGGGCGTCTTGAACTTGTCCGCGCCCGTGAAACTGGTCTCACCCAGCCCGACATCATCGGCCAGAATGAAGATGATGTTCGGTCGGGAAGCCGCCGCCTTTGCCTCTGCGGCCCCGGCGGGTGCGACGAGGATGAGAAGTGGAAAAATGATGGACGCAAACCCTTGGAAGGAACTCATGGAGGACAAGAAGTGGAAGGTGAACTCATGCTTTGGTGGCGCGCTTTACACTCCACTCGTCCACCACTGCGCCGGTCACGTCCCTGTGCTGGAAGAGGATCGTGCTAGCTTCGCTGCCGGGCGTTATTTTTATGGAGAGGAAGCCACCCTTGACCCGGTGAAAGCGGTGATATTTCGGATCATTCCCCGGCGAGCCGCCGGCGTGCTCATCGCTCGCTGCGCCGACGCTGAATTCGTGCAACCCCGTC
>CAYQBV010000119.1:0-12257 GCA_964415705.1 uncultured Chthoniobacter sp.
GGCGTGGCTGCGGCAGGCCGGGACCGCCGACGAATATGCCGGGCTGTATCGCGCGGTGCGCGAGTTTCAACCGCCCTCGGCCGCCGCGCTCGCCCGCGTGGGCGAGCTGCCGGAGGTGGCGAAAACGCCTCCGGTCGTGGATGCGATGGTGGCGCTCGACGAGTGTTTCGACCTGCTCAATGAGGCGCAGAAATCCGGTTGGAAAGCCACGCCCACCAATGCCGCGACCCTGCTTCGGGAGCAGCTCCGCGAGCTGGCTCGCACCGACGACACCGCCCGCCGTCCCGCGGACTACCGCACCCACCTCGCCGACTCCGAGCGCGCCGCCGAAACGCTGCGTCGGCACCTCCGCGCCACCCCGCCCGATCCTGCTGCGCTCGATGCGGCGTTCCGAGCCGCCGGCCAAAGCTGCGTCGCGTGCCACAAGAATTTTCGCAATGAGAAGCGGTGACGAACTGGTGGCGGCGCCACTTTGGAAATGCCGTCTGGCCGGACGGAATGTAGCTTGGGCTTTAGCCCAAAGTCCCGGCCGAGCGGACTGAAGTCCGAGCTACTTTCCGCCGCAGCGTGCGCTTCACGGTCTCAGCGAAATTCCAGCGGTCGGGCGAGCGGTGCGCTCGCGGGCGCGTCACGCGAAGATCGGCTCCATCAGCCCGAAGCCGCCGTCCTTGCGGCGGTGGAGGACGTTGATCTTCTCGGTCTTGGCGTTGAGGAAGACGACGAACTGGCGGTTCGACATTTCGATCTGCAATACCGCTTCGTCCACGAACATCGGCTTCACCGGATAGCGCTCGGTTTTGATGACCTCGGGCACGTGGCCCTCGGTCTCCGCGAACTTTTCATCGAGGTGGAAGACCTGCTCGTCGAAGTGCTGGACCTCGTGGCGGCGCGGGCGGTGGTTGCGCAGAATCTTCGTCTTATACTTCCGCATCTGGCGCGCGATCTTCGAGATCACGCCGTCGATGGCCGCGTACATGTCGTCGGTTTCATCGCTGGCCTCGATGGTGATGTGGTTGTTGCAGTGGAGGATGATCTCCGCGAAGTGCCGATGCTTTTCCACGTCGAGGATGACCTGCGCGTCGATGATGCGCGGGTAGTCGAGGTGCAGGCCCTCGACCTTCTTGATCGCGTAGTCTTTGATCGGCTCGGTCACGCTGACGTGGCGGCCGGTGACTTTGATGGGGACGTTGACGTTGGCTGTTTGCATGTTGGTTTTGGGTTATGGGTTTCGCACTTACATCTGGAAGCCCTCACCGAGATAGACCCGGCGGGCGATGGGATCGTTGATCAGAAAATCCTTGGTCCCCTGCGTGACCACGCGCCCCTCGGAGATGAGGTAGGCGCGGTCCACGATGTTCAGGGTTTCGCGGACGTTGTGATCCGTGATGAGGATGCCGAGGCCGGCGTCGCGCAGGTTCGCGACGATCTGCTGCACGTCGGCCACGGCGATGGGGTCCACTCCGCTGAAGGGCTCGTCGAGCATGAGCAGGCTGGGCTTGGTGACGAGCGAGCGGGCGATGGTGAGGCGACGCTTTTCTCCGCCGGAAAGGGTGAGCGCGGTCTGCTTCGCCACGTGCGCGATGCCGAATTGCGTGAGCAGTTCGTCGCAGCGCTCGCGGCGCGCGCGCTTGTTCAGCGGCTGCGTTTCGAGGATGGCCATGAGGTTTTCCTCGACGGTCATTTTGCGAAAGATGGACTCCTCCTGCGGCAGGTAGCCCATGCCCATCCGCGCGCGCTGGTACATCGGAAACTTCGTGACCTCCTCGTTTTGAAAAATCACGCGCCCGCCGTTCGGCTGCACCAGGCCCACGATCATGTAAAAGCTCGTCGTCTTGCCCGCGCCGTTCGGGCCGAGCAGTCCCACGACTTCGCCGCGGTGGCAGTTGATGTCCACGCCGTTCACCACCGCGCGCCCGCCATAGATTTTTACGAGCTTCTCGGTGCGAACGATTTCCTGACCGAGGCCGGCGGGTGGAGGGTCGGTGGAGATCACGCGTGCTTAAAGTCCGCCGCTGGCTTTATCGACGATGATCGTCTTGTGCGGGCCTTTGGCGTTCATGTGGCCGTCGCGGTTCAGGGTCATCACCGTGCTGCGCGCCGTGGCGACCACGCGGTTGATGCCCTGCTGGATTTCCGGCATGCCGGTGAGGACGATGTCGCCCGTCACGGCGTCGTAGGTCGCCTTGTCCGCTTCGCCCGCGGAATGTTGAATCGTGCCGTCGGGGTCCTTTTTGTCCTGCACAATGACCACCCGCCCGCCGGGGTTCGCCTCGGCCACGGCACGGTGCAAACCGCCACCGCCTTTGGGTTTCGCGGCTGGGCCGGGCTTCGGTGCCTTCGGGTCTGGCGCATCGCCGACCTTGAGTTTCGCGGCGGTCTTGAGATGCGCGGTGAGTCGGTCACACTTCACGTTAAACTCCGGATCTTTCACCTCGACCTCGCCGATGAAGACCGCCTGGCTGGTCTTCTGGTCAAAGGTCGCCTCCAGCGCGGAAATCTCCGTCGGGCCTTTGTCCTTCTTCAGCGGCGCGGGTGCCGGTGCGGGCGCTCCGGGCGCGGCGTCGCTGACGGTCGCCGCCACGGCAGCCGGGGCACCTTTGAAAGCGGGCGTCCGTCCGCTCAGCGCCTCGACCTCCCGGTGCAGTTCCTCCTGCGAGAGCGGCGGCTTGGCGGGCTTCTGCGCGTGGACGGACGCCGCGGAAAGGGCGAGGAACAGGAGGATGGTCGTTTGGTTCACGGGACTTTGGGCTCAGGCGCGGCGGCCAGTTCTTCTTGGATATTGTAAATCAGCATTTTCACACCGCCACCGAGAGTTCCCTGCCGCGTCTTCATGTTGAACTCCATCGTCTCCCCGGTGATCTGGAAATCCTCGCGTTTGATGACCACGTGCTTCTTCGTGGTGATCACGTTCGTGTTCACGTTCAGCTCGGACTTCGGCAGCTCGATCGTCATCTCCGACTCCCCCTCTTCATCGAACGTCTCGACCTGCGTTTCCGTCATCCCGATGTGCTCGTCGTCGATCCGCGAGGCCACGCCGATCGTGAAGACCATCTGCTTTTTCCCCTCGCTGTCGAAATAGGGAATCTTCAGCCCCTTCGCGTCGTGATCTTTGGAAACGGGGATGTCCATCTTCCCTTTTTCCTTCGGTGGGCCGTCCTTGCTCTTCTTGTCTTTGCCGGCCTTCTCGTCGGTCTTTTTCTTGTCCTTCGCCTTCGGATTCTCGTCGGCCTTTTTCTCCGCGAAAGCCCCCGCCACCAGCGCGCCGCACACGGCGGCGACGGCGAGCAGCGTCGCGAAGAAATCAGGAAACGAGCGCATGGATTTGACTCAATTGTTTCAGCAGCGCCGGGAGTTGCGAGAGCGGAATTTGGTTCGGCCCGTCGGAGAGCGCCTTGCTCGGGTCCTCATGCGTCTCGATGAATACCCCGTCGCACCCCGCCGCCACCGCCGCCCGCGCCAGCACCGGCGCAAGCACGCCATCGCCGCCCGTCGTGTCCCCCGCCCCGCCGGGCCGCTGCACGGAGTGGGTGGCGTCGAAAACGATGCGGTAGCCCGCCTCGCGAATCCAATACAGCGAGCGCATGTCCGCCACGAGATTGTTGTAGCCAAAGGTCGTCCCGCGCTCGGTGAAAAAGAACCGGTCATGGCCAAACGCGACCAGCTTCTCCGCGATGTTGCGCACGTCCCACGGCGCGAGGAATTGCCCCTTCTTCACATTCACCACGCGGCCCGACTCCGCCGCCGCCTGGATCAGATCCGTCTGCCGGCAGAGGAACGCTGGGATTTGCAAAATGTCGATCCACTCCGCCGCCACCGCGCAGTCCTCGGCGGTATGCACATCCGTCGTCACCGGCACCCCCAGTTCCTTCCCGATCTCCCCGAGCAGCCGGCAGCCCGCACGCGCGCCGATCCCGCGGAACGACTTCCCCGACGTGCGGTTCGCCTTGTCGTAGCTCGCCTTAAAAACGAACGACACGCCCACCTCCGCGCACATCGCCTTCAGCGCCCGCGCCATGCGCCAGACAAAATCCTCCGACTCGATCACGCAGGGACCGAGGATGAAAAGCGGCACCGCTCCCCCGAGCTGGCAGCCGCCGATGGCGAGCACCGGAGCTGTCACCGCTCAGGCTCCGTAGCTCTTGGTAAAACGTTTCCGCCCTTCCTCCGGCGGGGCCGGCGCGGGTGCGGACGGCGCATCCGGCGCGACACTCGGCGACGGCGACGCAGCCACCGGCGGCGCGACTGGCGCGACTGGCGCGACTGGCGCGACGGCCGGCGGCGCGAGCGATTCGCCCGGGTGAAAGCCCTCCGTCCGCGACATCACCTCCACAAACGCCGCCTCGAGCTGCGTCAGCGCGCTATCCAGCACCTTCGCCTCCTGCTCGTTCAAATTGCCATGCGTCTTCGCCGCGATCACCGCCAGTTGTTCGATGAACATCTTCGCCAGCGGCAGATTCACCTCCGGCTGCCCCCCTCGCGGATTCGGAATCTGCCCCAGAAAAAGCGCGGCGTTCTGCGCCTGCATCATCACGAACTCGATGAAAATCTGCGTCATCTCGCCCGCCTCGGTATGTGTTTGGACTTCAGCCATTCCCCGACCCTACGCGCCGCCGAGCCGCAGGGCGAAGGAATTTTCGGCCCTCCGGCATCGGCACGCCGAGTCCGGGGAAGTGCGCCTCCGCACCCCGCAGCCCTCGCCCCCGATCCTCGCGTCGGCCGCGGCGGGAAGCCCCATTTTTCCTTTCCCCGCCCCGGTCGCGGAGACAGAATCCCGCCACGAAAGAGCATCCCCTCAAAGCCCCTGCCACCTCCAAAAGCTCCAAATGATGCGCCCGTATCAGGTCTATGCGGTGAAACACCTCGTGACCTGCAACCTCCTCACCGCCCTCGTCGCCGAACTCCCCACCGCCTGACTGCTCATGCCGCAATTTGAACGCTACTTCGGCATCGACTATTCCGGCGCGCAAACGCCAACGAGTAGCCTGCCCGGCTTGCGCCTCTACGCGGCCACGCCCACGCAGCCGCCGTCCGAAGTTCCGCCGCCACCCAGCCCGCGCAAATATTGGACCCGCCGCGGCCTTGCCGAATGGCTTGCCGCCGAACTACGCGACGGCCCGCCCACGCTCGTCGGCATCGACCACGCATTTTCCTTTCCGCTCCGCTACTTCGAGGTCCACCACCTCCCGCCCGACTGGCCGCAGTTTCTCGATGACTTCCAGCACCACTGGCCGACCGATGACGATCACCTGTATGTCGATTTCATCCGGGACGGCTCGCATGGCGATGGGGTCGCGCGCGCAGGTAATTCCCGTTGGCGGCGGATGACCGAGGGACGGAGCCGCGCGAAGTCGGTCTTTCACTTCGATGTGCAAGGCAGTGTGGCGAAGTCCACTCACGCCGGCCTTCCGTGGCTGCGCTACCTCCGCCAGCAACTCGGCGAGCGCGTGCATTTCTGGCCCTTCGACGGCTGGACCCCGCCACTGGGCCGATCCGTCATCGCCGAAGTTTACCCGGCCCTCTGGAGCCGCACCTTTCCCACCGCAGACCGCAACCCGCACCAACACGACGCCTACAGCGTCGCGCGCTGGATGCAGCAGAGCGACGCCACCGACACGCTGCCCGTCCATTTTCAGCCGCAGCTGCGCCCAGCCGGCCTCACTCTGGCCCAGTTGGAAGGCTGGATCCTCGGGCTAGCCTAAATCTCCTTATGCATGCTGCCGAACAACGCCGGATCGCGGCCAAAAGTACGCCATAGATAGGCGGGGGTGATTCATTTTCGCGCGGCGAGAACTTCGCCGGGACGGGGTGGTTTGGAAAAGGTGGGTGGGTGGAAAAACGCGGACTTCCCATGGGAAAAGGCGGACTTCCAACAGGAATACGCCCGAGGCAAAGCTCCTGTCCTGCGAGCTGGTGGGCATTTTTGACACGGTCTCACAGCGGGTGACTCGGGAAAATTTCGCCAGCCGCTCTTTTCGTGGCGTTTCGCGCTTTTTGTGGACCCTCCATAGCCTTTTTCAGGCTCATGATGCACGAGTCGCCGTGGGAGGTCGCGCGGCGGGCGGGCGGTCAGAGCTGCGGGGCGATGACGTCGCGGAGCTTCATCATGCCGCGGCGGATGCGGGCCTTGATGGTGCCGAGCGGTTCGCCGAGGCGCTCGGCGATCTCGGTCTGCGTGAGGCCGGAGAAGAAGGCCAGCTCGATGGCCTGGCGCTGATCGGGCGAGAGGCGGCAGATGGCGGCGCGGACCATCGCGCCGCTTTCCATGCCCTCCACGGCCTCGACGGAGCTGCGGTCGTCGAACTGCTCAAAGGTGAGCGCTTCTTTCTCCACGGCGTCCTGCAGCCGGTTCCGCCGCTGGATGGCCCGCAGCCGGTCGATCGCTTTATTGCGCGTGAGGGTGACGGCCCACGTGAGCGGTTTGCCGCGTTGCGGGTCGTAAAGCGGGGCCTTTTCCCAGATCTGGATGAAGACATCCTGGAGCACATCTTCGGCGGCTTCCTGGCTGTTCAGCACGCGGTAGGCGACCGAAAAAAGGACGCGCGAGAAGCGGTCATACAGCTCGGCAAAGCTGC
Organism: uncultured Chthoniobacter sp.; assembly: GCA_964415705.1. GTDB lineage: Bacteria > Verrucomicrobiota > Verrucomicrobiia > Chthoniobacterales > Chthoniobacteraceae > Chthoniobacter. The sequence continues at coordinate 6,573 of CAYQBV010000119.1, forward strand.
GCCGATCGCCGGTGGCCACGCGCCCGAGCAGGGCGATCTCCGCGGCGAGTTCGAGGTTGGGGTCGGGGTCCATGGCTCAGGCCAGCAAAGCGGCAGCGGCGACCTCGGCGGTTTGGGCGAGGTCGGCGGGGGTGTGAGCGAGGGAGAGGAAGCCGGCTTCGAATTGGGAGGGGGCGAAATAGACGCCTGCCTCCAGGCACGCATGGAAGTAGCGGGCGAAGGCGGCTTTGTCCGAGCGCTGGGCATCGGCGAGGTTCCAGATTTCGCCGCTGGTGAAATAGAGGCAGAACATGGAGCCGATGCGCTGGAAGACGTAATCCCGGCCCGCTTTTTTCAGGGCAAAGCGGACGCCGCTTTCAAATTCCGCGCCAAGTTCCTCCAGCCGCGCCCAGCCATCGACGCGCTCCATTTCGCGGAGCTGCGCGAGGCCGGCGGCCATGGCGAGCGGATTCCCGGAGAGCGTGCCGGCCTGATAGACCGGGCCGTCGGGCGAGAGCCGGTCCATGATCTCCGCGCTGCCGCCGAACGCGCCCACCGGCAGACCGCCGCCGATGACTTTGCCGAGCGCGGTGAGATCGGGCGAGATGCCGCAGCGCTCCTGGTAGCCGCCGCGCGCGAGGCGGAAGCCGGTCATCACTTCGTCGAAGATGAGCACCGCGCCGTACTGCGAGCACTGCTGGCGGAGGACTTCGAGGAAGCCTTCGCGCGGCAGGTAGAGGCCGGCATTGGCTGGCACGGGCTCGACGATGACGGCAGCGATCTGGCTGCCCTGCGCCATGAAGAGCGAGCGCAGCGCGGTCACGTCGTTGAAGGGCAGCGTGATCGTCAGCTCGGCGAATGCTTTCGGCACGCCGGCGCTGTCCGGTTGCCCGTGGGTGAGCGCGCCGCTGCCGGCTTTCACGAGGAGCGCGTCCACGTGGCCGTGGTAGCAGCCCTCGAATTTCACAATCAGATCGCGCCCCGTGAACCCGCGCGCCAGCCGGATGCAGGACATCGTGGCCTCGGTCCCGCTGTTGACCATGCGCACCTTTTCGATCGAGGGCACCCAGGCGCAAATCGTCCGCGCCATCTCGATTTCATACGGGTTCGGAATGCCAAAGCTGACCCCGCGGCTCGCGGTGTCGGTGATCGCGTCGCGCACCACTTTGGGCGCATGCCCGAGGATGGCCGGGCCCCATGTGCCGACGTAGTCGATGAGTTCGTTGCCATCCACGTCCCAGATGTGCGCGCCCTCCGCACGCTCGACGAAAAACGGCTCGCCGCCCACGCCGCGAAAGGCGCGGACGGGCGAGTTGACTCCACCGGGGATGAATCGGCGGGCTTCGGCAAAGGCGGCGGCGGATTTGGAATGCGAACGCATGGAGGCACGATTGTAAGGCGAAACGCGCCCGGCGGAAGGCGGAAGTGCGAGGGCGGTTTCCGCTTTCGACATTTTTCAAAAGCCGCGCTACGGTCCTGGCCGTGAACGCCCTCCCCATCCTCCTCGCCGCGCTGCTCCTCCACACCACCGCCCACGCCGCTCCGTCCGGCGCCGTCGTCCGTGAGGAGGGGGCGATTTACCTCGAAGACCTCCTGCCCAAGCCCGTCCGCCTAGCCACCATCGCCGACGCGCCCATCCACTATAAAATCGACCTTGAGCGCTACCTCGGCATTTTGCAAAAGGGCCAGATCGTGGAACTCCAGGCCGTCTCGGAAACCGCCTACCGCGTGCGCGGGAAAGCGGAGCAAGGACAGGTCGCCGGGTGGGTGGACCCGAAGTTTTTCAACCCTCTGCCGAAGGATTTTCTCGCCAATCTCAAACAGAACTCCGCCCGGCAGCAAGAGGTCGCCGCGCTGATCGCCAAGAACGAAGTGGCCGTGAACATGACGCCCGAGGAGGTCTCGAAAGCGCTCGGCAAGCCGGGGAAAAAGACCTCGCACCTCGACGCCAAGGGACGCGAGGAGACGTGGGAGTTTGTGAAATACGAACGCGTGCCCAAGGAGATCGTCGGCCGCGACAAAGACGGCAATCTCGTGAAGTCGGTGATCTACGAAAAAGTCCCCATCGGGAAACTCGCCGTGAGCTTCGTGAACAATCTGGTAGCCTCGCTCGAGCAAACCGAAGGCACCCTCGACCGCGCCGCGCAGGTGAAAATCATTCCCGCGCCGTTCCTCGTAAGCTTTCCGTAGGCCCGCGGTCCACGGGGGGCTTCACTTTTCCGCAGCCGGAGGCAGGCCCACGCGGGCGCGGAAGCGGGCGATCATCAGGCGCACAAGGAGCGCGTAGAGCGCAGCGGAGCCGATCGTTTTCGCCGGCAGGCGGACGTACCACGGCATGGTGTCCTGCGAGAGGCGCGCGACGGCAAACTCGACGGGAATTTGCAGACCGTGCGCGAGCTTCACCGGGAGCTGCACGGGAACCTGGCGGACCCATTCACGAAAGGGTTGGCGCGTGATGTCGCTCCAGTGCCACTGCGGGTCGAGGGCGGTACCGGCCCAATTCGTGAGGCCGAAGAAGGCGAGGATCGCGATGAAAATCCGGGTGCCGAGCGCGCGGAACATGGGTCAGCTTTCCGCCCGGATGCGGATCCGGATTTGGCGCGAGAGCAGCCACTTCACGGCGAACATGTCGCACGTCGCCTTCCACGCGCGATTGCCGAAGCCGTATTTGCTCACGCCGGCGGTGCGCGGGCGGTGGTTGACGGGGAGTTCGACGAGGCGGTAGCCCATGCCTTTGATAAGCGCAGGGAGGAAACGGTGCATGCCGCAGAAAGGGACGAGCGCCTCACGACATTCACGGCGCATGGCTTTCAGGGTGCAACCGGTGTCGCGCACGCCGTCGCCGGTGAAGCGTGAGCGGACGAAATTGGCGACGCGGGAGGTGAGCTTTTTAGAGAGCGAATCCTGCCGCTTGGCGCGGTAGCCGCAGACGAGGTCCGCACCTTTTTCGATCTCGGCGAGGAGGCGCGGGATGTCGGCGGGATCGTTCTGGCGGTCGCCGTCGAGGAGCACGATCACGCCCCCGCGCGCGGCGTGGATGCCGGCATACATGGCGGCGCTCTGGCCGGTGTTTTTGGCAAATTCGAGGACGCGCACGCCGGGGTCGCGCCGGATGCGGGCGAGGGTCTGGTCGCTGGAGCAGTCGTCCACGAGGACGAGTTCGTAGTCGAGACCGGTGAGCGCGGCGGCGAGTTCGCCCTGCAGGGGGGCGATGTTGTCTTCTTCGTTGAAGAGCGGGATGACGACGGAAACGGCGGGCATGAGGAGAAAAGGATGAGGGATGAAGGCGGAAGGCGGGAAGCGGAAAGGCGGCGGGGCCGAATGATTTTGCGTCGTCGTCCGCGGTGCGCCTTACTGCGCGGCCCGCGCCCGATGTTCGCCTCGTTTCTCACCACGATTCTCTTTTCACTGTCGGTGATTTTTGCCGCGCGCTCCGCGCGGATGATCGGCGGGGCGCGGGCCAATCTCGCGCGCATCAGCATCGCGACATGTCTGCTCGGGATTTACGCGCTGACGCTCGGCCAGGGGGTGCGCGGCGCATCGCTGCCGTGGTTTTTTCTGAGCGGCGTGATCGGCTTCGGGCTGGGGGACCTGGCGCTCTTTGGCGCGCTGCTGCGGATCGGCCCGCGCCTTTCCATCCTGCTCACGCAATGCCTCGCCGCGCCCATCGCGGCGGTGGCGGAATGGGCGTGGCTCGGCACGACGCTGCGCGCGGTGGACCTGGCGTGCGCGGGGGTGATCCTGGTCGGCGTGGCGATCGCGCTCGCGCCGGATCGCGGACTGGGTGTGGATCGTCGGACGTTTTGGATCGGCGTGCTCTGCGGCATCGGCTCCGCGCTCGGACAGGCGTTCGGCGCGGTGGTCAGTCGCAAGGCGAACGATGTGGCCGCGCTCACGCATCTGCCGATCGATGGCGGCACTGCGGCGTTCCAGCGCGCCATCGGCGGCGTGCTGCTCACCGCGCTGGTCTTTTGGCTCACGCGGAAAAAACGCGCGGCCGATGACGCCACGCAGCCCCCGGTGGACTGGCGCGCCGCCGCGCCGGTCGTGACGGCCAACGCCCTCGCGGGGCCGACCGTAGGCGTGGGCTGCTACCAATGGGCGCTGAGCACCACGCCGAGCGGACTCGTGCTGCCGATCATCGCCACGTCCCCGCTCGTCACCATCGTGCTCTCCTTTTTCCTCGAAAAACTGCGCCCCACCCGGCGCGCGGTGCTCGGCGGCCTGGTCGCGGTGGCCGGCGCAGTGGCGCTGCAGGACGCGCAGTCCGGCTGGGCGATCTCGCTGGCGCTGAGAAAAGTGCTGAATATCTGACCGAACTGTGCGGTCATAGAGGTCTATGAAAAAGCTCCTCACCCGCATCTTCACCCTCACGGCCGTTCTCGCGGTCTCCACCTCCGCCGCCCTCGCCGCCGCTGGCTGGGACGACGACTACGACAAAGCCCTCGCCAAGGCGAAGACCGAAAAGAAAATGTTGCTCCTCGATTTCACCGGCTCGGACTGGTGCGGCTGGTGCGTCAAACTGGACAAGGAAGTTTTCTCGAAAACCGAATTCAAGACCTACGCCAAGGACAACCTGGTGCTCGTCGAGCTGGATTTCCCGCGCGGCAAGCAACAGGCCAAAAAGCTCAAGGAGCAGAATGAAAAGCTGCAGAAGGAATTCGGCATCCGGGGATTCCCGACGATCATCGTACTCAACTCCGAGGGGCAGAAAGTCGGCCAACTCGGCTACATGGAAGGTGGCCCCACGGCCTTCATTGCGAAAGTCAATGAACTGAAGGGCAAGTAACCCGCCCCCTTCCGACGATCCTCTTCGAGGCGGCTCCGCACCTGCGGAGCCGCCTCATTTTTTTTGCCGTGATCGCCCGCGCCGAACATCGGGCTTGATGCCCGCCGTTTTCACGCCACTATGCCGCCCGCACTTTCCCGCAGTCGTCATCAGCGTCGGCCGGAAATCCGCCGAAGGATGGGTGGCAGAGTGGTCGATTGCGCACGCCTGGAAAGCGTGTTTACCGAAAGGTAACGGGGGTTCGAATCCCCCCCCATCCGCCACTCTGATTATTAGAGGTTTATAGCGGCAGAGTGGTCACACTAAGGGCACGGCTAAGGGCAATCGTTACCGTCGCTATTGTCATTTAGAGCGTCTTCCTAGTGGAGAATCTCGTGCTTTTTCGCGGAGTAGTGTGGATTTGAAAACGATCTTCTCCCCAATCATCGCGCGCCGAGTCTTTCACTCGGCATCGCTGCGCAAATGGCCAAACGGAAAACTTTCCGCCACGAAACTAGTGCCTTCGTGCTGCCCAGCGTTCAGCCCGCAGGAGCGTCCGACACCGCCCTCCCGGCCGCCAAGTTCGCCCCATTCCAAGCCATAGACCGTGCTGATCGTCGCGCGTAGGCTGCACGCCGATGATCGCCCAAAATGACGCCCTGCTCCGCCTGCTGCGCGACGATGATCCTGCGACGTTGAATCTGCTCAAGGGGCAGCTTGCCGCGCGCGGCGTCTCGGCCCTCCCGGAAATGCGCGCCTTGCTCCCCGGGGGCTGACCCGCTGGCGGTGCGGCATGTCCGGGACGTGATCGCGCAGATCGAGGCCAACGAAGCGGATGCCGATTTCGGGAAGCTCTGCGCGGGGTTCGGGCGCGAAGGCGATTTGGAAGAAGCGGCTTGGCGGCTCGCGACGGTCTTTCTGCCCGGCGAGGATTTTGC
>CAYQBV010000120.1:0-12160 GCA_964415705.1 uncultured Chthoniobacter sp.
TGGTGAATTCCAGAGCCTTCTGCGCCCCGGCGTAATACCACACGCCCATGTTGAAGAGCATGGCCAGGGTGACCCACGCAATCGTCCAGCCGATGGCTTCGCGGAAAGAGACCACATGCGCCTTCCGATGGAAGACGCCAAGGTCGAGCGCGAGCATGAAGAGGACGAAGACGTTGAAGCCGATCCAGAGCCAGAGGTTGTCAGTCATTGCGATAGTTGTGTGTGTGGAGAAAATGTTTGGGGCGGCGGCGCGCGGATTTCCCAGGCGCCGCCGCAATGTGGTCGTGCGAGTCTAGCGGATGGTGACGGCGGAAGGCACCGGGGGCAATGGCGGTGGTAGTGGTGGTGGCACGGACGGAAACTTTGCGCTGGCGGTCCGGATCATTAGGAGTTCGCCGATGTTTTCCGCGGTGAGCAGGCCGACAAGCCGACCGTCGCGCACGACCGGCAGGACGGTGCCGCCGGAGTCCGCGTGAAAGAGCGCGCCTTCGAGCGGTTCGTCCGGGCGCAAAGTCCGGAACTCGCGCTCCATGGCTTCGACCACGAGCGTCCGGTCGCCGCGCTCGCGCAGCACTTCAAAGAGCCGGCCGTGCGTGAGGACTCCGACGACGCGACCTTCATCGAGGACCGGAAAATCCTGCTGCGCGCCTTCGATGAGCAGGCGCGTCGCATCGCGGAGCGAATCGTCGGGCGAGAGCGTCCGGAAGTTCGTCAGCATCGCCTCGCGCACCGGCAAGCCGCCGATGGTCGCCTTCAGATCCGTGGCCGCGGCCTCCTGGCTCGCGCCGGTCCAGACGAAGACGGCGATGAGCAGCAGGAACGGATTCGAGAAGAGCCCGGCGAAACCAAATGCGACGGCGAGCCCCTGGCCGATGGTCGCAGCGATGCGGGTGGCGCGGGCGTATTCCAGCCGCAAGGCCAGCAGCGCGCGCAGCACCCGGCCGCCATCCATCGGGAAAGCGGGGATCATGTTGAACAGCACGAGGCCGACATTCACGGCGAGCAAGCGCTCCGCAAATCCGCCACCCGTGGTGCTCAGGGCAAAGAGAGACTCCCACGTGCCGGTGAACGCCACCCACACGCCGAGTCCGGCGGCGATGACCAGGTTCACGGCCGGGCCGGCCAGTGCGACCCAGAGTTCCTGGATCGGTTTGTCGGGCATCCGATCCAGCCGCGCGACGCCGCCGATGGGCAGCAGCGTGATGTCGCGCGTCGCGATGCCACAGCGCCGCGCTGCGAGGGCGTGCCCGTATTCATGCAGCAGCACGCAAGCAAAGAGCGCGACGAAGAAGCCCACGCCGCTGATGACGGCCGCGAGTGAACCGTGCGCGAGCCAGTGGGTGATCGCAATGAAGCCGAGGAGCAGCAGGAAGGTCACGTGCAGAAACACGTCGATACCAAGCATACGGCCGAGGTGGATGGACCATTTCATGGGAGTTGTTTTTGTTGGAGTTCAGTGGCGGGATTCAGGCGGCAGGGCGGCGGAGTCGATACCGTGCGCGATTTCGGTGGTTCAGTTCCGGCGGCCTGCACTGGCCAGTTGCTGCGCCGGGGCGGTCTTCCGGGGGGCGCGGTCACTCCGGGCTCTTTTTCCCTTTCGGTGATCGATGCTCGCCTCAAGTTGCGCGACGATCTTGTCCAGCGCGGCGCGCAGGGTGTGATCCACTGCTTCGGCAAAGACGTCCGGCCCCGGCGTGACGAGATGCGCGCTGATGCGAAAGGGGGGGCTGGCGTCGTGCCGGTTTTCGACGAGGACGCGGGCTTCGTCGATGCGCAGTGCCTCGCGCAAAGATTCAAGGCGCTGGCGGATGAGGGAGGCGAGGGAGGGAGAGGGTTGGTGGTGAAGGTGATTGAGGATGAGTTTCATGATGCGCCGACCTTCGCCACGCATTGCGGCTTCGACAAATATACATTCCCGCATCTATGATAAGATTTTATGGAATCATCAAACAACGCCAGCGATTGGCTCAACTACCACCATCTGCGTTACTTTCATGCCGTGGCGACCGAAGGCAGTGTCAGTCGCGCCTCGGCGAAGCTGCACATCTCGCAGCCCGCGATCTGCGCGCAGGTGAAGCAGCTCGAATCCGCGCTCGGCGAAACGCTCTACCGCCGAAGCGGCCGCTCCATCGTGCTGACCGACTTTGGTCGCGTCGTGCATGGTTACGCGGAGGAGATTCTCGCCCTCGGCCGGGAACTCCTCACGACGGCCCGCCGCGCACCCACGGCGCGCACGCTGCGCCTGCAAATCGGGATCGTGGATTCTTTTCCCAAGCTGCTCAGTCTCGACATCCTTCGCCCCGTTTTCGCGCGGACGCCGCCCATTCTCGTCACCTGCCAGGAGGGAAAAATCGACGACCTCCTCGGACAGCTTGCCGCCCACCGGCTCGATGCGCTGCTGGCGGATGAGCCGCCGCCGTCCGGGGCCAAGGTGAAGACGTTCACCCATTCCCTTGGGTCGAGCGGAATGACGTTTTGCTGCTCTCCGGTTCTCGCGAAAAAATTGCCAGGACGTTTTCCCCGCAACCTCCAAGGCGCGCCGATGCTTCTGCCGACGCAAAATACCGCGCTGCGCCGGGAGCTGGAAAAGTGGTTCCGCAGCGTCTCGGTCGAACCGATGATCGTTGGGGAATTCGAGGATGCGGCGCTGGCCAAAATCGTGGCCACGGAAGGCATCGGAGTCACCGTCGTCCCCACCGTCGTCGCTGCCGAGGCGATCGAACGCTACGGTTTCCTCCCGCTGGGCAGAACGGCAGAATGTCGGACGGAGCTCTTTTTGATCACCGCCGAGCGTCGTCTCGAACACCCTGGGGTCGCGCTCCTGGCGCGGGAGGCCGAGCGCGTGCGGAAAGCTCCGCGGGGGAAAGCGCCGCGGTCCGGCAAGAAGAACCGGCCGTAACCTGCCGTTCCGTCTACCGCACGGTGAAACGCGGATTCTGTCCGAGGAAGCGGATCGGATTCTGGAAGACAAGCTGGTCGATGGTCTCGTCCGCGTGGCCGCGCCGGCGCATCTCAACGGCGGTCTTCGGCACGGCGAGCGGATCGCTGCGGCCCCAGTCGCACGCGCTGTTCAGCCAGACGCGTTGGCCACCGTACACTTCATACATGTCGATCGCGCGGGCGGGTGTCGTTTTCGACTCGGGGTAAAGCGTGATGCCCGCCCAGAAGCCGGCGTCCAGGACCATTTGGATGGTGTGCTCCTCGACGTGGTCAATGATCACGCGCCCCGGCTGGATGCGGGAGTCGGCTTTGATCGCGTCGAGGATCAGCCGCGTGCCCTTGTGCTTGTCCTCGAGGTGCGGCGTGTGGACGAGGATGAGCTGGTCGTGACGCGCCGCGAGGTCGATGTGGCGCTCCAGGATTTGCAGCTCGTTGCGGGTATTTTTGTTCAGCCCGATTTCACCGATGCCGAGCACGTTGGGCCGGTCGAGAAACTGCGGGATGAGCGCGATGACTTCCTCGGCGAGCTTCGTGTCCTCGGACTCCTTTGGGTTGATGCACAGCCAGGTGAAATGGGGCAGCCCGAACTTCGCCGCCCGCTTGGGCTCATAGTCCGTGAGCTGGCAGAAGTAATCGTAAAAGCCCTCCGGCCCGCTGCGGTCGTAGCCTGCCCAAAATGCCGGCTCGCACACTGCGCGGCAGCCTGCGAGGACCATGGCCTCATAGTCGTCGGTGACGCGGCTAACCATGTGGCCGTGGGGTTCGATGTAGCGCATGCGATTAAATGGCGAATGACGAATGGTGAATGACGAAAGAATGACCCATGCCCAAGCCCGAATGAGCCATGCGCGCCGCCACCTTCTTCATCATTGGAACTTCGTCATTCATTCGGACTTCGTCATTTCCCAAGCTCCCACCGCACCCTTGCCCGGAGCTTTCGCGATCGGCTCCACGGTCGGGTCGCTGAGCGACATGAGCACGCTTTTCGCCCGCACCGGCTCTCCCCGATGCAGCTCGGCGAGCGCCTTGCGAAACGCGTCGAGCCGGAAGTCGGGTTCCCCTTCACCGCGGTCCACGCGGTCGAGAAACGCGGCGATGTCGATGAGCTTCGAGCGCGCATCCATGAAGTAGAGATCGAGGATCTGCTGGCGGGTCATGGAAAAAAGTAGGTCGGTGGCGGAGCGGCGCAACCGCCGCGGACAAAACAGCCCCGGAGAATCGCTCCGGGGCTGTTCGTTAAATCGGTCGTGCGGAAGCCAGGTTACTTCTCGTCGGGCGCGAAGTCCTTGTGCCCCTTTTCCTTCTGGTCGCTGAGTTTCACGAGCGCCTTCTTCACGTCCTCGGCCTTGCCGTCTTTGATCGCGGCTTCGAGTTCGTCATACGTCTTGGCGAGATCGGTCATCTGCGCCTTGTACTTGTCGAGATAGGCCGCTTTCTCGGCTGCTGGCACTTTTTTCGTCTCCGCGGGCTCCAGTTTTGCGGAGGCTTCCACGCTCTTCTTGATCGTGGCGATTAGGGCGAGGTTCTCGTCCTTTTTTGCCGCGTCCTCGGCCTGCTTCTTCAGCGTGCGGAGGCTCTTGTTCATGGCCTTCATCTCTTTCTCGAGCGGCGTGGGCTCGTCTTCGGCAAAGGCGGCGAAGCAGCCGAGCGCGAGGGTCAGGAAGAGGGTGGAGAGGAGTTTGATTTTCATTGGATGAATTGGTTGTGGATTGGAGTTAGCGGATTCTGGCGACGCTTGCCAACGGGATTGTTGTTCCGCGCCGCGCCGTGCATGGACGCAGAGACCGCCGATTTTACTCAAACTTAGCCGGAAATTGTTTCCGCCGGGGTCACTCCGACCGCAGCGCCGCCACCCCGCTCCCGCGCAGCGCCACCCGCGTGGCCACCCACGCCCAGAAAACACAGCCGAGCGTGAGCCCACCGAGCAGCAGCGCCATCTCCGCATACGGGAAACCGCCCGCCCGCTCGCGGAGTCCTGGCCACACCGCCACGATCGCGCTCGCCGTGCCGACGGCCAGACCGCAAACGATCAGCCACCGGTGCTCCGCAAAGACCAGCGCCCGCAACTGTCCCTGCCGAAAGCCCACCGCCGCGAGCAGTCCAAACTCCCGCCGCCGCTCCAGCACATTGCGCGCGACCACGATCGCCAGGCCCGCACTGCCGAGCAGCAGCCCCAGCCCGCCGAGTGCCTGGAAAATCGAGAGGTAGGTATTTTCCACCGCCTGAAACTCCGCCAGCCGCCGCCCCGCCGGCGTCAGCTCCAGCCCACGATCCGCGAGCTGCCGCGAGAGATGCTCCCGCACCGCAGCAACCTTCTCCCGCGGCGCGTCGATGAGGAAAAAGCGATACCCGCCATTGCTAGGAAACTTTTCGACAAAGTGCTTTTCAGAAATCACCAGGCTGCCTTGCAGGATCGAGCCGCTCACGGTGCCGACGAAGCGCACCTTGAATGATCCTCCACGCTCGTCACGATAATCGAGCGTCTTGCCGAGCCCCGACTTCAGCGCCCACTGGAGTGTGTTCGCATCCACGATGCCGGCCACCGCGCCGTCGTTTGGACCCTCCACTCCGGCACCGTCGAGCATGCCCCAACCGACTGAAACGGGATCACTCTCATTGAGGACGCTCGCAAAACGAAACGCTCCAGCGAGATCCTCCGGCTTCACCCCGAGCACCCGCGGCTGCAGCGCCTTGTTTAGATTCAAACAGCTCGCGTCGTCCCCATCGCGCACCCGCAGCGGCACCACGCGCACGCCTTCCATGATCTTCTCGTCCAGCGCGAAAGCCTCGCGTCCTTTCGCCGTGTTCAAGTCGTCGTAGATCGGTAGCGCCGATTCGCCGACCAGCGCAAACCCGCCCGTCCCCGTATCCCGCCGCGCTGTCTCGCCCGCTGGCCGCTGCCGGAACGCATCCACCGCCACGACCATGAAAACTCCGCTCGCCAGCACCCCGACGATCCCCACGCTCCGCCCCCGCCGTCGTGCCGCATTCCGCACCCCGAGCTGCGCCAGCGATTCCAAATCCGTCCCCACCGCCGCCCGCCGCAGCGCCGCCACGCACAGCAGCAACCCCGCGATCAGCAACAGCGCCCCCGCGCCAAAAAACGCGCCCGGATTCGTCGTCGAGAAAACCATCCCCACCGCAGCCAGCACGCAAATCGCCGCCACCAATTCGCGCCATCCCCAACCCGTCATCCTGAGCGGAGCGGAGCGGAGTCGAAGGACCTCTAACTTTTCGCGGGCGGAGGCGGCCGGCGAAATCGCATCGCTCTCCCCACCGCCTCCGCCCGCGGGATGCGAGAGGTCCTTCGACTCCGTTCCGCCCACCTTTCCGCCTCCACTCCGCTCAGGATGACAGTCGTTTTTTCCACCCTCTGCGTTCCTCTCAAAAGCCTCTGCGCCTCTGCGGTCGAAATCCCCCGGCGCATCTTCTCCCGTCAGCAACTCCCGCGCAGTCCGCCGCAACTGCCGCCGGCTTGCCCACCACATCGCCAGCACCGCGATCACCACGCCCGACACCACCCCGATCACCAGCGTCCCCGCCTTCAACGTGAACACAAAATCCGTCGTCCCCACCGCCCCGCGCCAGACCGTCGCCAGCGCCCGCAGCACCAGCTTTGTATAAAGCACCGCACCGCAAACTCCGAGCACGCTCCCGGCGATGGCCAGGACCGCGCCTTCCGCGAGAAACAGTCTGCGCACTTGCTTCGCCTGCAGCCCGAGCGCCAGCAGCAGCCCGGCCTCGGCGTTGCGCTGTTCGAGTGAAAACGTGAAGAGCATGCCCGTCAGCGCGGCCGCCGCCGCGATGAGGAAGAACGAGAAATAGACGAACAGTTGGCCGAAATCCACCGGCGCATCCGTCGCCGCCAGCGCCTGCGCGCGCAGCGGGAGGAACTGGAAACCAAGCTGCTCCGGCGACAGCTTCGCCCGCAGCTCCCGCTCGATCTCTGCGCGCTCCGTGCCTGCCGGCCAGCGCATCGAGGTCACATTGCCCCAGCGATTCCCCCACATCTCCTGCCCCGCCTTCAGATTCACAAACGCCTTCGGCGTGCCGCGATACTTCTCCCAGTAGGCCTGATCCTTGTCCCGCATCCGCGTCGCGTCGAAATCGAACCCCGGCTTCCAGTCGCGACAGTTCGCCTTGTCCGACAGCCCCGGAAAATCCGGCATCCACGACGTGTTGAGCTGCGGCTCATTCATCGGCAGCACCGCCCGCACCGTGAACTTCCGCGCCTGCTCGACCAGCTCCCGCCGCGCGCCCATGACGAAGTATTTTACCGTCACCTTCCCGCCCACGCCGATGCCCAGATCGTCCGCCAGCCACTGCGAAATCACGATCTCGCCGTCCTTCAAATCCGCGGGGAGAAAACCGGACGCGCCGGTTTCGACTGCGGTGACCATCGAGTAGGGAGTGGAGCGGGGCGGCGTGATTGGTGATGGGGGAATGGTGATGGGTGGACTCGCTTCGAGCGCGTTGACGAAATACGTCAGCGCATCCACCCGCCGGTCGGTTTTTCCTCGCGGGGCCGCCGCGACCACCGGCGGATCGAGGAAGACGCGCGGCGTGCGGAGTTCCATTCCGCCGTCGAATGTCTTGCGCAGTTCCAAAGCCATGTCTGCAAGTGTCCATTCCTTGCGGAGTCGCGCATCAGTCCCTTCGATGTCGGCAGTTGTTGGCGCGTCGCGTCGAGAGGCCGATTCCAAGCTGGCAAAGCGACGCGGGACCAGCAGCAGATTGGCTTGATCGCCGAGCGTCAGTTGCTCGTCCAGTATTCGACGGGGGACAAACACCGTGAAAGGTGGCACTTGACTGGCCTGCAGACTGAACCGGCTGAAATGCTTATCGCTTACGATGTGCTCGACCTTTCTGCGGATCGATACGATCGCGTTCTCTTCGCCGGAAAGTGGCGCATCGCGCGAGAACCGTCCCGGTTTTTCGACGCGCACGATCAGCGTGTCACCGACGCGCACCGCGAGTTGCGCCGCCGCGCGTTCGTTTAACGCGAAGCCGTCGGTCGCCAACGGCCCTGCTGGTCTTGGCGCGAATTGCCAGAAGGCCTCATCGACCCCGAGCACTTGCGTTTGATTGATCCGGCTGGTGCCATCCACGCGCGTGACGCTGCCCCGGAGCGCGATCACTGGCGCTGAATTGATTTCCTCGGCTAACGCTGCACGGAAAAAGCGGTCCCCTCCCCAGAACGCGCTATCGAAGTTGCCCACCCGCGCGAGCGCCTGCCGCCGCAGCGTCGCCTTCACCGCATCGCCGGTGAGCAGCGAACCGGTCAGCACCATCGTCGCCAGCGCCGCGCCCAGCACCACGCCGAGATGCGTCCGCCAATAGAACCGCGCCCCGCGGAGGATGAGCGTGAGCGCTTTCATGCAAAATGCGCGTGGCCGCGAACTCCGGGGAGCATACGCGTCCCGCGTGTTGGTTTCGGCGTCCCGCCGAAACGAACTTCCGGCGAGGTGGTTTTCGGTGAATGCGCGCCGGTTCCGGTTGCACGCACCATGAAAGTTCGTCGTGTCGGGACGACCCGACCAGCACGCGGGACGCGCGCGCTCCCCGAAACCCGCCGCCACGCGCCCCTCACCGCCGCACCTCCACCAATTTCCCATCCACCAACTCCACCACCCGCCCCATCCGCCCTGCCAGCTCCGGCGCGTGCGTGACCATGATCACCGCCACGCCCTGCGCACGATTCAGCTCCGCGAGCAAATCCACCAGCCGCCCCGCGTTCACCCGGTCGAGCGCGCCGGTCGGCTCATCGGCGAGCAGCAGCTTCGGCTGATTGATGAGCGCCCGCGCCACTGCCACGCGCTGCCTTTCCCCGCCCGATAACTGCCCCGGCCGATGCCCACGCCGATGCTCCAGCCCCACCGCTGCCAACAGCGACTCCGCCCGCTCCCGCAGCGCGCGCCGATCTCCGCCCGGCAGCGCCAGCGTCGGCACGAGTACGTTTTCCAGCACCGTGCATTGCGGCAGCAGATGATGAAGCTGGAAGATGAACCCGACCGTCGTGCTCCGGTAGGCCGCCACCTCCGCCGCGCCGAGCTGCAGCACATCGCGCCCGTCCACCAGCACCTCGCCCGCGTCCGCCCGATCCAGCGCGCCGACGATATTCAGCACCGTGCTTTTCCCCGAACCCGACGGCCCGGTGATCGCCACCGTCTCGCCCGCCGCCACGCTGAAATCCACACCGCGCAACACCTCCACCGCATCGCCGCCATCGGGAGCGCGGTAGGTTTTTGTGAGGTTTTTGATTTCGAGGAGCATGGCGGGGATTCACTCACGCCAAGGCGCCAAGGCGCAAAGGTTCTTTCGTATCATCGCACCAGGAGCGGCGCAGCCGTCGAAAAAACACGGTCATCCTGAGCGAAGCGGAGGCTTTGTGGAGGATAGTGGCCTTTTTTCAGCCGCCAGTTTCGACCGACTTCCCGTCTCCTTGCGGCGCCTCGTTTGGCCGCGCGAGGCTGCAAACCTCGCTTACTCCATCCCCAGTTTCTCCTTCCCGGCGGGTGAGATGCGGTCGGGCGACCAGGGCGGATCCCACACGAGTTGGACGTTCGCGCTGGCCACGCCAGAGACGGTGAGGATGCGCTGTTCGGCGTCGGCGGCGAGCGAGGGACCCATGCCGCAGCCGGGCGCGGTGAGCGTCATTTTCACGCTCACGGCCTGGCCCTTGCCGCTCGGGTCGTCCGCGGTTTCGACGGAATAGATGAGGCCGAGATCGACGATGTTCACGGGGATTTCCGGGTCGTAGCACTCGCGGAGTTGCGCCCAGACTTGCGCTTCATCGAACGGCCCGTCCGCCGCCGCTCCGCCCGTGGTAACCTCGCGGCCGAGCGCGTCGCCGTCCGCGCCGTTGATGCGGAAAAGGCCGGACTGGTTCGCGACCAGCACGGTGAAGCTGCCGCCGAGCGCCTGGGTGATCATGACTTCGGAGCCGGCGGCGAGGGTGAGCGGGTCGCCCATCGGGATGCGGATGGCTTCGACGTCGCGGGTGAGCGGGATGTAGGTGGGATCGGACATGGCGGGGCGCAATGTGGATGGGGCAGGGGAAATAACAATGCGAGAAGGGCGGACGGAAATCTCCTCTCCCGTCTTGCTCTCGATCGGTCCGTTCGCGACGCTGCGCGCTCACCTTTTTCACTCCAAAAACTATGTGCGGAATCATCGGCTATATCGGCAAATCACAAGCGGTGCCCATCCTTCTCGACGGGTTGCGGCGTCTGGAATATCGGGGCTACGACTCGGCGGGCGTGGCGATTTTTGAGGATGGAAAAGTGGAGGTGCGGAAACGCATCGGGCGCATCGCGAACCTCGCGGAACTGATCAAGGAGTCGCCCCCCGTCGGGACGATCGGCATCTCGCACACGCGCTGGGCCACGCACGGCGGAGTCACGGATGCCAATGCGCACCCGCACGCCGACCAGAGCGGCAAACTTTTTCTCTGCCACAACGGCGTGATCGAAAACTACGCCGCTCTGAAGGAGGCACTGGCGCGCGAGGGGCACACTTTTCAAAGCCAGACGGACACTGAGGTGCTCGCGCATCTCGTGGGCAAGGCCTACGACGAAGCGGGTGGCGAACCGACGAAAGGACGGCTGATCGAGGCGCTGCGCACGGCGCTGAAGCAGGTGGTGGGGACTTACGGCATCGTACTCCTGCACCGCGATGTGCCGGACGTGCTGATCGGCGCGCGGCGCGGCAGTCCGCTGGTGCTGGGCATCGGGAAAGGGGAAAACTTCTTTGCCAGCGACGTGAGCGCCATCGTCTCTTACACGCACGACGCCATTTACCTGAAGGACTACGACATCGCGGCGCTGACCCGCGGGGAGTTTGAAATCATGAGCCTGCTCGGCGGAGCGAGCGGATTTGAAGTCACGAAGGTGGAGATGACCGAGGAGGATGTGAGCAAGGGCGACTACGCGCATTTCATGCTCAAGGAAATCTACGAGCAGCCGGAGACGGTGCTCGACGCCATGCGCGGGCGGCTCAGCCGCGAGCAGGCCACGGCGGTGCTCGGCGGGTTGGAGATGACTGCGCAGGAGCTGCGGAGCGTCGAGCGGATCATCCTCACCGGCTGCGGCACGGCGAGCCACGCGGCGATGGTCGGCGAATACGTCATCGAGGCGCTCGCGCACGTGCCGGTGGAGATCGAGTTCGCCAGTGAGTTTCGCTACCGAAACATGCCGCTGCCCGCGCACACGCTGGTCTTTTGCCTCAGCCAGAGCGGCGAGACCGCCGACACCCTCGCGGCCCTGCGCGAGAGCCAGCGCAAAGGCCACAAGACCCTCGCCATCTGTAACAACGTGGCCTCGACCATCGCGCGCGAAAGCGACGGCGGCGTCTACATGCACGCGGGGCCGGAGATCGGCGTGGCGGCGACAAAATCCTTCACCAGTCAGGTGACGATCCTCACGCTCATCGGGCTGCTCCTCGGGCGCATCCGCCATCTCAGTTCGATGGAGGGGCTGGCGATCATCAATGAGCTGGAGGCGCTGCCGGAAAAGATCACGCGCATCCTCGCGCAGAGCGACCGGATCAAGGCGGTCGCGGAGAAATACTGCCACGCGCACTCGATGATGTTCCTCGGGCGGCAGTTCAACTACCCCGTGGCGCTCGAAGGCGCGCTGAAGATGAAAGAGGTCAGCTACATTCACGCGAGCGGCCACCCCAGCGCCGAGCTGAAGCACGGCGTCATCGCGCTGATTTCCCCGGAGCTGCCAAGCGTCTTCATCGCGCCCGATGACAGCGTGCTGGACAAGAACATCAGCAATATCGAGGAGGTCAAAGCGCGCCAAGGCCCCGTCATCGCCATCGCCACCGAGGGCAATACGAAGCTCGCGAAGATCTGCGACGACGTGATCTACATCCCGGCCTGCCCGGACTACCTCTCACCGCTCCTCACCTCCATCCCCCTGCAACTCCTCGCCTACCACACCGCCGTGGCTCTCGGCTGCGACGTGGACAAACCGCGCAACCTCGCGAAGAGCGTGACGGTGGAGTGAGCAAGCGGGTGGATCGAAGGGCGCGTGTGGGGAATGAGTGGCTGGGTTTGCAAAAGGCGCACGATCGGTGGCGTTCGCGCGGCGCTTCTTGACGACCGCCGGCGCTCCGCTTCAGCCGCCTGCCCTTTTCGCCGATCGCACCACCCGAGGTCCGAACTCGACGACAAAGCTTCATTGCGAGGGGGTCAAAACCAGGGGCGTTCGGCGTT
>CAYQBV010000121.1:0-12061 GCA_964415705.1 uncultured Chthoniobacter sp.
CGGATGACATTCGGCAGCACGGCCTTCATCGCCTGCTCGACCGAGCAGCAGTAATAATCCGCCATCCACGCGCCGAGTTTCAGCAGCAGCGGACTGAGGATCGGCTCGGCGCTGACGACCGCGCTGATGAGCTTCACGCCCGGCACGTCGGTCTCGTCGAGCAGCTCGATCACCGTGGCCAGTGCGGTGCGCGTCCGCACCGGCACGCGCACGCGGGAGCCGGGCTGCAAGGTGCCCGCGACCGCCTCGGGAAGCTCGTAATCAAAGGCTTTCCCGGCGGAGTCATCGACCAGCACGCGGGCGTATTTCGGCATCCGCGGAGGATGCGGCGGGCGCGATTTTTGTCGAAGTTTTTCAACCCCGCAGGTTTACTCTACGCACCCGATGATCCGGTTTTTCCAAAAGGTTTTCGCCCTCGTGGTCTTCGCCGCGCTGACCGCGGCCGGGCTGGCGCTGTGGACCTCACCCGATCCTCTCTACAAGCTGCAATCGTGGCTCGCGCTCGGCCGTTACTCGGCCTATGAAGCGCTGATCCGCGAGGCGGCGGAAAAGCGCGGGCTCGATCCGCTGCTGGTGAAGGCGATGGTCTGGCGGGAGAGCGCGTTCGACCCGACGAAGACCGGCACGAGCGGCGAGCGCGGACTGATGCAGGTGGGCGAGGCGGCGGCGCAGGACTGGGCCAAAGCGGAGAAGATCGAGACGTTCGTGAAGACGGACCTTTTCGACGCGAAGACGAACCTCGACGTGGGCACCTGGTATCTCAAAAAGGCGCTGGATCGCTGGAAGGCGAAGGAAAGGCCGCAGCCTTTCGCGCTCGCGGAATACAACGCGGGTCGCACTCGGGTGGATCGTTGGATCGAGGCCACCGGTCGGGGCGACGCTGCGACTGCCGACGAGCTGCTGCGCGCGATGGATTTCCCGACGACGAGGAAATACATCGAGGACATCACCGCTCGGGTGCGCTTTTACGAGGCCGGCGGGCGCTGAGCTTCAGGGGAGCTTCGTCACGCTGAGGCGGAGAAATTTTTGCGGCGCCGAGTTGATGGCGACTTTCGCTTTGACCACGCGCGTGACTCCGCTGGTGGAAACGACCTCCTCGACAACCGTCGCCGCCGTCCAGCCGTTCGGATTGCCGAGGTCGGTGGATTCCTGCACCACATAGCTGAGATCGGTGGCCGACAGGAGCTGCGTGTAGGTCAGCGTGACGAAGCCGCTTTCCAAGCCGAACTGCGGGCGGGAGCTGGAGGCAAACGCGTTCGGAATCGTGGAAAAGGCGTATTCGAGAAGGTTGCAACTGCCGTCGCCGTCGCTATCCGCGGTCAAGGAGGCGGTGGGACTGCCCAGCTTGGTGTTGGCCCAGTTTTCGTAACGCAGGAGGTGGGCGTACTTTTGGAGGCGGACGTAGTTGGCCTCGTCCGGTTGGTCGCCGACGGGGATTGGCGCCAGGCCATCATACTGCGCGGCATTGGCCAGATATTGGAGCACAGAGGTGGTGATGCCGGAGAGTTTCCAGACACCGGCAAACTGCTGAAACAGGCCGCCCCCGGAATCGCCAAACGTGATCTGCGAAGTATCACTGCCGAGGGAGCGCTTGAAGGACGTTTCCAGCGCTTCGTAGCTGTAACCACTGTAGGCGGCGGACACGGCGGCAAGGCCGGTTTTATTGGTCCCCCAGCGTTGCGCGCGCGTCGCGTCGCCCCCCCAATTCCAACCCTTGTTCGCAATGATTGTCCCCTTCCCCACGCCCCAGCCGATGATGGTGCAGTTCAGATTCAGGTCGGCCGTGGAGGAAAAGTTGAGCGGCAAGTTTTGCACAACCGGCAGCGGTGGCACGCCGAGGATTTTCACCAACTTCAGATCGACCACGTCCGGCGCTTCCGTCACCTGGAGCGCTGTGAAACTCGGGTCAATCGTGTAGCTCACGCCGTTGATGTCCACGGAGCCCACGAGATTCACGTGGTTCGCCGTCAGGACACAGCCATTCCCGAGATAGACGCCCGACGCGTTGTTCGGCCCAAAGCGGACTACGTTATACCACGGAGCGCCATTGGCCGGGACCGTCGTATTGAGCGCGTTGTTCACATCCGTCGGCCCAGTGCCATAGATGATCAAAGCCGGGGAGGACGAGGCTGTGAGGAAAACAGCGCTCAGACAGAGAGCGGAGCGAAAGTAGGCGCTGGTCATGTGGACGGATGAAGCATCGCGCAGACCACCCTGCTGCTCAATGTTTTTCTGATAAAAACCCATCCGCGCCACACCGTGCCGGTTTGGAATAAAGTCCACGCTCCTTTGCAAAAAAAACAGCGCCGCCCCGACGGAATCGGGACGGCGCTGGTGATTGGTCCTTCGGCGCTTCGCGGAGCGCCGGTTAAAGGATTACTTCTTCTTTTTCGCGGCAGACTTGCCGGTCGGGACGGTATTGATCGTCTGCAGGATGCGGCCGGCGATCTTATACGGGTCGCCCTGCGAGTTCGGACGGCGGTCTTCGAGGTAGCCCTTGTAGCCGTTGTTCACGAAGCTGTGCGGGACGCGGATGGACGCGCCGCGGTTGGCGATGCCGTAGTTAAACTTGTCGATGGACTGCGTCTCGTGCAGGCCGGTCAGGCGCAGGTGGTTGTCCGGTCCATAGACGGCGATGTGCTCGTTCTTGTACTTGTCGAACGCGGCCATCAGCGCCTCGAAGTATTCTTTTCCGCCGACGGTGCGCATGTATTCGGTGGAGAAGTTGGCGTGCATGCCGGAGCCGTTCCAGTCCACGTCCTTGCCGAGCGGTTTGCAGTGATAGACGACGTCCACACCGTATTGCTCGCACACGCGGTTGAGGATGTAGCGGGCGGTCCACATTTCATCGGCACACTTTTTGGAGCCTTTGCCGAAAATCTGGAACTCCCACTGGCCCTTGGCCACTTCGGCATTGATGCCTTCGTGGTTGATGCCGGCGTCGAGGCAGATGTCGAGGTGCTTTTCCACGATCTCCCGGGCGATGTCGCCCACCGCATCGTAGCCCACGCCGGTGTAGTAGAGGCCCTGCGGGAAGGGGAAACCTTCCGCCGGGAAGCCGAGCGGGCGGCCATTTTGGTAAAGGAAATACTCCTGCTCGAAACCGAACCAGGTCCCGGGATCATCAGGGATGGTGGCGCGGGCGTTCGAAGGATGCGGGGTGCCGTCGGGCATGAGCACCTCGCACATCACGAGCACGCCATTGAGGCGCGTGGAGTCGGGATAAACCGCGACGGGCTTGAGCACGCAATCCGAGCTGCGGCCTTCGGCTTGGCGGGTCGAACTGCCGTCAAAGCCCCAGAGCGGGAGCTCGCTGAGTTTCGGGAACTTCGCGAACTCCTTGATTTGGGTTTTGCCGCGGAGGTTGGGGACGGGCTCGTAGCCGTCGAGCCAGATGTATTCGAGTTTGTACTTGGCCATGATTGGTCGTTGTTGTTGTTGGTTTTTGAGCAGACTGCGCTGATTTAACCTGCTCGGGATTGGTTTAGTTACTCAGGCGTCTCCAAGGATTTGGAGACGCGCGCGCACCATTAGCAAAGCGGGTGCCAGAGGCAAGAAGGTTGCGCGGAGAATGTCTGAAAATGGCAGGAAGACGGCGAAACTCGACTGGCAACCGGACGTGGAAAGCTGCACGATCCTGCGCCATGCCCCGCCTGCTCATCGCCACGAAAAACGCCCACAAGACCACCGAGATCGCCGCCATGCTCGGCCCCGCTTGGGAGGTGAGCGACCTGAACGCCCACCCCGACATTTCAGCACCGGAGGAAACCGGGAAAACCTTCGCCGAGAACGCGGCAATCAAAGCGTTGGCGGCATCACGGCTCTTTCCCTGCTTGGTGCTGGCCGATGACTCCGGCCTCGAAGTGGACGCCCTCGGCGGTGCGCCCGGCGTGCGCTCCGCCCGCTACGCCGGTCCGCACGCCACCGACGCCGACAACCGCGCAAAACTCCTCGCCGCGCTGGGCGGAGTGCGCGGCAAGGACCGCTCCGCGCGTTTTCGCTGCGTGCTGGTGCTATCCGAGGGAGGCGAAGCGCGGGCCACCTTCGACGGGACGGTCGAAGGAACCATCATCAACGCCGAGCGCGGCGACGGTGGCTTCGGGTACGATGCGCTGTTTGTGCCCGATGGTTTCTGCGAAACCTTCGCCCAGCTCCCCGCCGCCACCAAGAACACCCTCAGCCACCGGGCCCGGGCGATGGAAAAGGCCCGCGCGTTTTTCTCAGAGCACTGATCGCTCCCCTACTTCGCCCGCACCTTCGTCGAAATTTCGTCCAACGAGTGGACGCTTCCGTCGGGAAAGATCATTAAATTACCTTCGCCGTGGACCGCACCACGCTCAATAAACCACGGCTGCGTGGACCAGCGATGGGGCGTCATCTCCTTATTGTCGAAAGGGGTGGGGAAATAGTCGATCCGGTCCTTTGGTTTCTCGTTGGGCTCTCTGGCTGCCGCCATGGTCTTTTCAACCGTCGGACAGTGCCACGACTCTTTGGAAACCTTGTAGGGTTGCAGTGCCGCGATCCAGCGCCGGGCATACTCGTCCGAAGTGGCACTTCCAGCCAGGCTGGCGTTAATCTGCGGCCAGTGCTTTTGATCCTGCAAGTAAGACTCCGCTCCGACATATACCGCGCGCAGATTCATCGTGCATTTCGCCCGCTCCATCCGGGACGTCATGTTCGCCACCACTGGCAGAAGCATCGTCACAAGGATTCCGATGACCACGATCACCGTCATCAGTTCCAAAAGCGTTACGCCCGCAGAGCGGGCGTAACGGGAAAGAATGCAACGGTTCACTATCGTCGTGAGGCTGGAACCAAAACCTCGCTGGGCAGAAACGCGGCTACTGGACCGTCTGTCCGGTTCCCCCAACCCCGGTATTGTTGAGGAGGGCGGCCAACGATCCCGCGCCTGGCTTGATCACCTCATCCGATTGCTTGAATCCATCGACGACAAAGGAAAGGGTCCCCGTTGGAGTGGTTTTTTGAATCGGTTTGGTAGTAAAAAATCCCGGATTTAGGGGGTCTGGCACGGTGATCGTTTCAGTTGTGACGACCGACACTGTGAAGAGACCAGAACCCTCCAAAGTCAGCCCACTAGTTGCTGTGCCCTCCTTAAACTCAGCTTGGATCGTCCCGTCTGCCCGCGCGTCATACTCCGCAGATTGGAAGCTATCACCAAAAAAAATGCTGGTATAGCTGGTGAATTCCGTCTTGTGGATGCCTTGGGCGGTCGCACTCAAGGTCTGCTTGTTCGGATCAGCAACTCCCAGCAGGCCTCCCTGAAAAAAAGTACCCTCAAAGAACAGAGCAAGCGAACCGCTGGCAATATCGACTTCTCCCACGCCAATGACGAAGAGACCGAGAGCATTCGATCCAACGGGATCAAGGAGTGTGTTTGTGGCGGGATCCAAAAGCCTAGCGGTCCCGCTCACACCGGTAAATACGCCGGCATAAGTGCCCGCGACCGACGCGGAATTGCCTCCGTAGCGCGGGCCGCCACTCAGTGCCCAGCATTGGGTCTGGATAAAAACGAACGCGACGAGGATGGAGAGGACGTGTTTCATGGCCGGAAGTGAACCGGCATCACCTACCCGCGTCAACGGGTTTTTCCAGGTGCGCCTACCTTTTTTTGGCTCCGGCCCGCTGGTCACATTTCGCTTGGTCGGGGCGGTTTTCGCGGTTTCCATGGTCCGCTCGTGAAAGTCCCTTTCAGCCTTTTCCTCGCGCTCCGCTACCTCCAACCGAAGCGCACTTTCGTCTCTGTCATCACGGTCGTCTCCGTGCTGGGCGTGACGCTGGGCATCACCGTGCTCATCGTGGTCATGTCGGTGATGACTGGCTTCAGCCAGACGCTCCAGCGCGCGATCCTCGGCTTTGAACCGCACCTGCGTGTGCGCAGTGGCGACCTGATGTCGGACTGGCGCGAGGCTTTACCGGACTTGGAAAAAGTGCCCGGGGTCATCGGTGCGGCGCCCTACGTGACTGGGGCCGTGCTGGTGACAAGGGCGGACGACACCCAGCAAACCACGCCTACCATTCAGGCGATCATCCGAGGCATTAATGTGGCGCAGGAGGAGCGCCTCATTGATTTGAAGAAATTCGTCACCGGCACGACCGAGATGGGGAGCGACGAAGTCATCCTCGGGCGCAACCTCGCCGGAAGCCTAGGCGTGGAGATCGGCGACTCGATTACCATTTACGCTCCGGGTAATATCGGTGGGCTCATGGCCGCGCTGCGGATTCACAGAGACAACCCCGGATCCAAGCCTCCCAACCTTGATGACCTCACCAAAGATGGCGGTATCGTCATCCCCGCGCCGATGAAAATCGTCGGGACTTTCAGTTCCGGGACGAACAGCTTTGACTCCACCTTCATCCTCATGCCGCTGCACATGGCGCAGGAGATTTATGCCCTGAAGGACGACGTCCACGGCATCGCGGTCAAAACACGTGACCCCTACAATATTGAGCGCGTTCAGGAGGCTATTGAGCGGCAGTTTGGAGGCCGCTTCGAGACGCTCACCTGGTACGACACGGAACGCGCCCGCTTCGACGCCATCAAGATGGAAAAGCACGTCATGTTTTTCATCCTCATGTTCATCGTCGTGGTCGCGGCGTTTTCCGTGATGAACACGCAGATCACCGTGACCGTGCAGAAGACGCGCGAGATCGGCATCATGAAAGCGCTCGGGGCCACCCCGGGGCAAATCGTGTGGGTCTTTCTCGCGCAGGGTATGTTCGTCGGCGTGCTGGGCAACATCACCGGCCTCGGCCTCGGCCTCGGCATCCTCCACTACCGCAATCCCTTTCGCGACTGGCTCTCGGAACGGCTCGGCATCGTCATCTTCCCGCCGAGCATCTATGAGTTCGACGGCATCCCGGCGGAGGTCGTGCCCGCCGATGTCGCGGCCATCTGCATCAGCGCCTTTGTCATCTGCGCGCTCGCCGCCTACATCCCCGCGCGCATCGCCTCCCGCCTCGATCCGGTGAAAGCGCTGCGCTACGAGTAGCCATGAATTTTTTCCCAGACGAAGCCGTCCGCCGCGATCTCTTCCCCATCTGCCGGGACAAAATCTTCCTCGCGCACGCCGCCGTCACCGCCCTCCCGCGCGGCGTGGCCGATGCCGTGTGCGACTACACGCGCCAGTCCTCGCAAAATCATCAGGAATTCGGCGACGTCCTCCGCGACGTAAAGCGCGCGCGCCAGACCTGCGCGCAACTCCTCGGCGCGCACGCCGAAGAAATCGCCCTGCTCGGCCCGACCTCGCTCGGCCTCTCGCTCTTTGCCAACGGCCTCGACTGGCAGCCCGGCGACGAAGTCGTGTGCTACCACGGCGACTACCCCGCGAACGTCTATCCCTGGCTCGAACTCCGCCGCCGCGGCGTCACCGTCCGCTACCTCGAACCCGCCGCGCCCGGCGCGATCACGCCCGACCTCGTCGCGCGCGCCCTCACCCCGCGCACGAAACTCGTCGCCCTCGCCAGCGCGCACTTTTTCACCGGATACCGCATCGATGCGGAAGCCATCGGCGCGCTCCTCCATGCGCGCGGCGTGCTCTTTTCGCTCGATGCCATCCAGACACTCGGCGCCTTCCCGCTCGATGTGGAAAAGGCGCACGTCGATTTCCTCAGCGCCGACGCCCACAAATGGATGCTCGGCCCGCTGGCCATCGGCATCGTCTATGTGCGCCGCGCGCATTTCGAGCGGCTGCGCCCCACCTTGCTCGGCGCGTGGAATGTGGTCGCGCCGAACTTCAACGCCCAGGACGACATCGTCTTCGTCCCCACCGCCCAACGCTACGAGCCCGGCGTGCTGAATATCGCCGGCATCCTCGGCATGAAAGCCGCGCTCGATTTCCTCCTCGCCACCGGCATGGACGCCGTCGCCGCGCGGTTGCTGGAGTTGAAAGCGCACCTCGTCCGGCAGCTCGACGCCCTCGGTTTCACGATCCACGGCCCGCGTGACGGCGCTAACGCCAGCAGCACCACCACCTTTCGCCACGCCACCGCGAGCAGCACCGATCTCTTTGCAGCCTTGGAAAAAGCGCACATCGTGGCCTCACTCCGCCACGACCGCGAAGGCCGCGACTACCTCCGTTTCAGTCCGCATTTTTACAACACCGAAGCCGAACTCGACCGCGCTGTGGAAGTCCTGCGCGCGGCAGTTGCCTAGTGTTTTCTCCCCATGAAACGCGCGAGTCCCGCCGCCAAAGAGGGACGCCTGCTGGCCACGCGCCACAGCCTCGTGGAGCGGCTCACCGATCTCGGCGACCAGCGGAAATGGCAGGAGTTTTTCGACACCTACTGGCGCCTGATTTACGGCGTCGCGCGGAAGGGCGGGCTCTCCGATGCCGAGGCGCAGGACGTGGTCCAGGAGACGGTCATCACGGTCTCGAAAAACATCACCAAATACGAGCGGGCCGCCGGTTCCTTCAAAGGATGGCTGCTGCACATCACGCGCTGGCGCATCGCCGACCAATTCCGCAAGCGCGCGCCCGCCGACCAACCGCGGCCCGCGCGCGACGACAGCCGCCGCGCGACTGCGACGATCGACCGCGTGCCGGACGGCTTCGATCTCGACGCCGCGTGGGAGGAAGAGTGGCAGCGCAACGTCCTCGCCGCCGCGCTCGAACGGGTGAAGCGGCAGGTCGATGCGAAGCACTACCAGATCTTCGACTGCGTAGTGCTGAAGCACTGGCCCGTGACGAAGGTCGCCGCCGCGCTGCGCGTGAGCGTGGCGCAGGTCTATCTCGTGCGGCACCGCCTTTCCGGCCTGGTGAAAAAGGCCGTCACCGCCGTGGAAAAGCAGCGCTAAACCCCCGCGCTAAAGCAGCGCGCTGTCGTCGCGCTTTTCCAGCCGCATGACCTGCTTTTTCACGACCTCCACGTTCTTCGTCAGCTCAAAAAGCGCCTTCACGATTTCCGCCTTGGTCGGCTCATCCGCGAGCGCGGGCAGGAGCGGATGAATGCTCGTCACGCCGGCGGCGAGGACGTTGCAGGCGGTGCGTATTTCGGCGATGGCGGTTGGTCGGTCCATGGCGGGAGCATGGGCGGGCGGGCCTCGACGCGCAAGCGGACGGCGTGGCAGGGTCGGCGGGATGAAGATCATTGTGACCTGCGGCCCGAGCTACGAACCGATCGACGAAGTGCGTCGCATCACGAATTTTTCCACCGGCGAACTCGGCTCGCGGCTGGCCCGCGCGCTGGCCCGCGCCGGGCACGCCGTGACGTGTTTCAAAGGCGTGGCCGCCACAACGCCGGAGAGCGCGGAGCCGGCGCGGGTCGTCACCTTCACCACGAATGACGACCTCGCCGCGCAACTCCACGCCCTCCCCGACCGCGACGAGATCGGCGCGGTGTTTCACGCCGCGGCGCTGGCGGATTTCAAGATCGAATGGGCCCGCGATGGGCAGCGCAAAATCTCCAGCCGCGCCGGGGCGGTGACGCTCACGCTGGTCCCCTCAAGCAAGGTCATCCGCGAGTTGCGCGACCTTTTTCCGCAAGCGCGGCTCGTCGGCTGGAAATACGAACTCGACGGCACCCGCGAGGACGCGCTCGCCAAGGCCAAATGGCAACTCGCGGACAACCGCACGGACGTGTGCGTGATCAATGGCATCGCTTACGGACGCGGCTTCGGCGTGTGCCCCGCCGGGCAGCCGCCGGAGCATTTTGCTGACGCCGCCGCCCTCTGCGCGTGGGCCGTGGAGTGGACGTCGGGCGGAGTTCCGCTCCGATCCTGAATGACGACCGAGGCGGGCCTTCTTCCTGATTGACGCGCCCAAGCGCGCTCCGCAATTTCTCCCGCCATGCCCAAACTCCTTGTTTCACTCCCCGACGGCTCCACGGCCGTGCATGAACTGGTGGAAGCCTCGATCAGCGTGGGGCGACTCGCGGACAATGCCCTGCAAATCGAGGACGCCTCGGTGTCCAGCCAGCACGCGGAACTCACGCTCACCGAGAGCGGCGATTACCTGCTGACCGATCTCGGCTCGACCAACGGCACGCAGATCAATGGACGCGACGTGGCGGAGGGTGAGGGCCATCCGCTTTCAGCCGGCGACCGGATTCGCTTCGGCCATATCGAAACCGCCTACGTATCCGACAATTCCGGTGGAGCGCAGGCCATGCCGGAGCCGGAGGAGGTCGCGGCGGTGGTGGCGTCGTCGAGTGTGCGCCCGGCGGATTTCACCAACGCGTCGCCGTTTCAGAAAAAGGGCAAAAAGAAGGACCCCGTCGGGATGGCGATCATCGGCTTCTCGGTGCTGGCGATGCTCGCGTTCGGTGCGGCGGTGATGATGATCACCGGGATGAAATCGCCGCTGCCGTGAGTGGGCGATAGCGCGATTTCGCGATTGGGCGATGGAATTGCCGACGCTCCTTTGTGCGCGAGTCGAAAGCGGACGGCTGACTGCGGACTGGCACACGGAGGTGTGGCGAAAGGTGACGCCGGTGCAGTTGCGCGAGACGGTTTCCGGCGCGGTGCCGCAGCAGGCGACGAGCGTGCGGGTGGCGTGGACGGAGGTGGAATTGCGGGTGCTTTTTCACGCGGAGGACACGCACGCGTGGGCGACGCTGACGGAGCGCGATGCGCCGTTGTGGGTGGAGGAGGTGGTCGAGGTGTTTCTCGATCCGGTGGGTGATCTGGAGAGTTATTTTGAAATCGAGGTGAACCCGCTCAACGCCGTGCTCGATCTCGTGCTGCGGCGCAACCGCAGCGGCTACGTGAAGGATTTCGCCTGGCGCTGCGAGGGTCTGCGCACGGCGGTGGTGAAAACGGACGCAGCATGGACGGCGGAGTTGGCGATTCCCTTTCGCAGTCTCGTGGCCGAGCCGCCGCAAGCGGGCGATTGCTGGCGCGTGAATTTCTTCCGCATCGACCGCCCACCGGGTGGGCCGCGCGAGCTGAGTTCGTGGTCGCCCGCAGGCCGCCCAAACTTCCACACGCCCGAACGGTTCGGCACTTTGCGGTTCACGGCATGAGCGGGCCGCGCTTCCGCCTGCGCTGGGCGGTCACCGCCGCATGGGTGCTGCTGTGCCTGTTCATCATCTACCTCGCCGACCACGGCCTGCTGCGCCCGATTTACAAATTCGTCGGCGTCCATCCGGGCAGCGACAAAATTGGGCACTTCGTCCTCATCGGCGCGTCGGCGGGCCTGCTCAACCTCGCGCTCGGGCTGCGCACCGTGCGCTTTTTTGGACGCGGCTGGCTGCTCGGCAGCGTGCTCATTGCGATCTTCTGTACGCTCGAGGAAATCTCCCAGCACTGGCTCCCCGCGCGCAGCTTCGATCTGCTCGATCTGGCCGGGGATTATGCGGGCATTCTGTTCTTCGGCTGGCTCGCCCGGTTTATCTCCAAAAGACGGACGCAATCGTGAGTGGTTCGTGCCTCGTGCGCCGCCGCGTGGAGGTTGGCGGAGCGGCTTGAGATCTTATGGAGCCGACAAAATTCTGATCCGCAGGAAACGGCGTGGGACTCCCGTGGCACTGAGCGGGTCAGTCGCTTGCATCAGTTGAATCTGCGCGCCGTTGGTGAGGATGGATTGCGCGGGCGTGAATGGCGTCCACGTCGTGAGGCCCTCGCTGCGTTCGAAGGTGTAAGTCAGCGTGCCGTCGGTGAAGCGGTAGTAGCTTGCCCCGAAGTTTCCAGCGGAGAGGAACGCTTGTGGAAACAGGTCTGTCTCGCCGAAGACATCGAAGCTGATGGGCGCGGAAAGTGTTGCGGCCCCTGTGCTGTCGCTGACTCTTGTGGTGGCGGTGTAAGCGCCGGGTGCAAGGCGGATGAGGGTGGTGTTGTAGGGCGATTTGCTGTCCCACGCGATGGACTGGCCGTTGAGGAAAAACTCCACACTTACGACGGTCGCGGTGCCCTTGACGGCGGCGGTGGCCTGCACGAGCAGGTCGCCGGTGCGGGCAAACATGACGCCGCGATTGGCGTGGCGCTCGCGGTGCCGGCGGGGGTGACGGTGATGTTGCCGCTGCGGTTGTAGCCGCGCACGGCGACAGTGTGCGCGCCCCTCATCATCACCGGCGCGAAATCGCCCGCGTCCCTCCAGTCCACGCC
>CAYQBV010000122.1:0-12004 GCA_964415705.1 uncultured Chthoniobacter sp.
AAAGCGGGCTCCCGCGCCGTCGCCTCCCCGGAGTCGATGAGCCGTTGCCGGGCCTGTGCCGGGGTCAGCCGCTGGGGCACGCTGGCCCGCGAAAAGAGTGCCGTCTGCTCGGCTAGTCCGCCCGGAGAACCATCTTTCCCTTGTTCTTTTCCAGAAAGACGCGCGTCGCTTCCATATTCGCCTTGCGCACCTCTGGCGGTATCTCGCTCCGGTTGAAGGGCACCGTCAGTTGGGCGTCGTGATCTCTGGTTAGCTCCATGAAGCGCCGGGTGTCCTCGTCCATAGGACGATAGAAGAGCTTCTCGGCTTCCGGCTTTTTCGTCAAGTTGGCTTTGAAACCTTTGTCGGCGGACGCCCGGATGGGCGGCGGGACTAAGTCTGTTGGCGGCAGATCAACGCGGCGCACCGCCACGAACTTCGCGCCGTCCAGCACGCGCTCACCATCCCAGCGGTAAGCCGTCAGCATCCCACCCTCCTTGGCGACGCTGTAATCTACGCACGCGACGTTGGGCGCGAGCAGTTCCGGGGTCGCGGGTGGCAGCCAATAGTGGCCGACGAACACCGGGGGCTCGGTCGGGGCATACCCGAGTTTCAGCGCCGCCGTGTCCACCGGCACCTTCGGCACGGTGTCGCACTCCGGCATGCACAAGCTGTGGAAGGTGTGGCCTTCGCCACTCAGCCACCACTTCGTGCGGATGTCGCGGCGCACGACCCCGCCCTTGTCGGTGAACGTGTGCGGCTCGGGCAATCTGATCTCCTTGCCTTTGATGAGCACTTCGACGGCCCGATACTCGGGCGTGCCCTTCACGGCGGATTTGCCGAGCAACTCGTCGGTCAGCCGGTTGTCCCCGTCGAGAAACGCAATCTGCGCCGCATCCCAGCAGGCGTGAATGATACGCGCGCCGTCGAGTTCGAGGAAAAGCGGCAGCGTCTTGAACCAGTTCAACCACCCCGCCCATTCCTCGGGCTCAGGGATGGCGATCTGATCGAGCGTCGCTTGGTGCTGCCTCATTTTTTCGGCATCACGGGGCCGAAGGTATCCGCCGCGCCCATCCGGGGTGTGATAGGCGATGGCGTTGTATTCATGGTTGCCCATGACGGCGAGCGCCGTGTCAGCATCCATCATCGCCTTCACGATTTGCAGCGTCTCGCGAATCTTCGGTCCTCGATCCACGAAATCGCCCATGAAAATCACCGTGCGCTCGGGGTGGCGGTAAGCGCCCTCGCGCTCGACGTAAGCGAGTTTGGCGAGCAGTGCGCGGAGTGGATCGGCATGGCCGTGGATGTCGCCGATGATGTCGTATTTTTGGTTTTTGTTTTTCATAAATTGGGGTTCTCGTTTCGCGTTCATCGGCAGGGCATCCCTTCCATGATCCAGCCCATGACGATTGCGGCGGGCGTGAACTCGGGCTCGTCGTCCGCCGCGGGTTCCTCGTCCCCGTCCTCCGGCGGATCGGCTGGCAGTTTGATCGAGGCGAAAAGTGCTTTCAGAAATGTCCAAGCATCGCCGTAACCGTTGATGACCACGCTGCCGATGGCGGGACGTTCATCGACGATCAGATGCCGGAGCGCGCTCTCGAACAATCCGGTCCCTTCCGTGCCGTAGTCGTCGGCCTCGAAAGCCGGGCCGACCACCTGAGCCAAGCGGAAGGGCTCGATGCCAAGGTGCTCGGTGGCGTGCTCGTTCAGGTCGTCCCAGCCGATGTCCTCATCAGCGCCAAGGCGGCAGAAGTCCCAATAGAGGGTGGCGAGGGCGAGCAGGCGGACACGCACGAGGGTTTCCTCGACCGCATCGCGGTAGGTGGTCAGCCCGGCCTTCTCCAGCATGGCCCACGCGCGCTCCGCCCATTGCATTTCGCTGCCGAGAACCCACACGTTGAATATCTCGCTGGCACCGTCCTTCACTTCGTCCCATGTGAGCACGCTCCCCGGCGCTTGGTTGGCGTTATCGCTCATTCTTGGCCTCCTTCCCCGCCAGCCACGGCCAGAATGTTGGGATCGAGGGCCGTCCAGTCCCGCTCCTCGGGAGTGGCGGGTTGGACAATGAAAAAATCAACGTCTTCTGCGCCTCGGTAGTTGCCGCCGAAAACCATACAGTCCTCCCCCCAGCGGTGCCAATGATCGCGCAAGTCTTCCGCATTGATTCTGCCCGGACGTTGCTCTTCAAGCGTATCGCGGGTGCGCCTTTTTGCATATTCGCGGGCCAATTCGACTGTCGCGAACCCGCTCACATAAATCTCCGCACCTTCACCCATGAAGCGAAACATTTGAAGAACGCACACTTGGAAACCCTTCCTGATTTTATCGGGGTTTGCCGGCTGAACAGCGCGGATTTCCGCTCGGAGCATGGCGCAATCCGGGGGCACGAAACTACGTTTGCAGCGAGGGCAATCCAGACGCATCCGAGGGCGACGCGCCGGTGCCGTGAAGCTCCCAAAGCAGAAGACACAGCACAGCTTCTCCTCAGCAGACTCTTTATATGTTCGTGCTCTCATGATCTCCCCATACGGCGCGGGCACCTCGTTGTGTGCCGGTATTTCATTCTTTTTCACGCCCTGAGAATCGCCTTCATCCTGTTGCTCCGAAAGCGCAACGAATGTAAGATGCTTACGCCTATGAATAAGTATTCCGTGATGCTCTCCAAGGGCGGTCTGTCCCTCGACCGGCTGCACAACTTCGTCCTCATCGCCGAGGCCGGCGGGCTCACCAAGGCTGCCGGAGACAATCTGGCGAAGCTCAGCCTGTTCAGTCGGCAGATTCGCGACCTGGAGGAATTTTTCGGGGTGGAACTCAAACGCCGCCACGGCAAGGGCATCGTCATCACGGAAGCTGGCCGGCGGCTCGCGCAGCTCACCCGCGCGCACCTGCTCGGGCTGGAGGATTTCCAGCGCGAGGCCAAACAGCTCCCCAAGCGGCTCTCCGTAGCCTCCGGCAACAGCGTCATCGAATGGACGCTCTTGCCCAAGCTCGCCGAGCTGCGCGCCGCGCTGCCGGGCACGACGTGGGAGTTTTTCAGCGAGCGCACCGCCAGCACCATCGCGAAGCTCGTGGACATGACCATCGACCTCGGCCTCGTGCGCGAGAACGCCGTGGTGTCGCCGCTCAAATCCAAGCGGCTGTTCCTGGCGGATTACGCGCTGTTCCTTCCGCGCAAGCTCGCGCGCGGCATCACCGCCGAGAATTTGAAATCCCGCATCGCCGACCTCCCCATCGCCACGTCGCTCGGCGGGCAGTTCCGGCGGATTCTTGACGCCTCGGCGGAGAAAGCGAAGTGGCCGCTGACAATCGCCGTCACGTGCAGCTCCTTCACCCAAGCCGCGCGCACCGTCCATGCCGGAGCCTGCGCTGCCGTGCTTCCGCAGATTGCTGCGCAGGACTTCGACCCCGCCAAGGTGTTGCAACTGCCGCTCCCCTTCCTGCGGGAGAAATTCAATCACATCTGCCTCGCGTGGAATCCACGGTTGGTGGAAATGCGCGAGATCGTTCAGCAGGCCGCCGCTGCGATTCAGACAGTGCTCATTTGAGACCGCTTATTGAGGCAACTTCATGATCTCACCCTGCCTTCCGTAAACAGTCTTTTCGACCCCATTTAATCTATAGGTGATAGTGATCATTTTTTTCGCGGCTCTATAAATATGGACTTGAGCATCTGAGCCGGACCCAGTCACGAATCCTGTTGTATTCTCAGATTCCGCTTCAGGTCGTTTCATCAGATCATTTGTAACTGGGATTTGCACGCGATTGGTCGCGGAGACATCCCCCTCTTTTAGCAACTTGAATACTTGGAGTATGACATTTTCGCGCTTCTTTTCACCGGGCACGCCATAAATGGCCGAGATAAGTTCAAACCCGTTAATTGGTTCGAGGGGGGACGGACCTTGGGCTGTTTGATCAAGGCTGATGCCACGACCACCGCTGCTGCTCGTCGTGCCATCGGGACGTTTGTCGAGGGATGACCCAAATCCTGCGAAGGGTTTTTTGGGGGGAGTGGGTGCCGCCTGTTGCGCAAATACCGTGGTGGCAACGAGCATGGTAGTAAGAAAGAAAATTTTTGTTTTCATAGAAGTTTCTCAATTCGAGCCCATCCGAATAAGATTCGGATAGTTTGGAATCTTTAGAGCATCCATTTCACCGCTCCAATGCAATGCGGAATTGGGTAAGATAGTCCGTGGACGAATAAGCGCCACATTCCCAGCCTTCGCGCATCACCGTGAAGGAACAAATGCCACTCCGCATCCTCGGCGAGCGCGTTCGCGCCGCCCGGAAGGAGCTTGCGTGGTCGCAGGAAGACCTCGCCTTCGAGGCCGACATCGACCGCAGCTACATCGGCGGCGTCGAGCGCGGTGAACGCAACCTTTCCTTCCTCACGCTCTGCCAAATCGCCCGGACGCTCGGCTGCGACGTAGCCGCGCTGACCGTTGATCTGCCGCGCAAGGCGCGTGGGCGGAAGGGCTAATCCCCAAGAGGATTCCCCGCCCTCCTTAAACCACCGGGTCCGCGCGAAGGCTTTCCCACAACCGCGAGTGGTTGAGCAGGATTTCCTTGAGCCCGCGTTGAACGTGCGGCGAGTTCAACGCCTGCGTGCTCATCAGCGTGTGCGCGTCCAGCGCGCCCATGATCGCGTTCAGGAGTTCGGCATTGAGGTCCGGGGAATTGGCGAACTGCTCCTTCGTGTTGTTCACCGCTTGCTGCCGGAGCTTTTCCGACTCCAGCAATTTGCCCCGGATCACGTCGTTCACATAGACCAGCTTGTCCTGATCTGTGAGTTCGCCTTGGAAGAGGTCGTTCACCTTTTCGATGATCTCCTTGAGCAAGGCTTTTTCCTTTTCCTGCACGCTCCCGCCGCCGGTGTCGGTGATCGCCTCCAGCTTCGGCGTTTCGCCAACCCCCAGCGGCATCGCCCGCTTTCCGAGATTCTTCATGTTGTGATGCGTCAGCTTCACCTTGGAGAGGTCGATGCCCTCCCGCTCGCGGCCAAACTCCAGCAGCGGGAGCAGGCGCTTATAAAAGATCGCGCGTTTCTCAATAGCCGTGTTGCCGTAGTCGAAGATTTGCGAAAGGAATGTGTAGAGCCGGATGAACGCGCCCATGTCGCCCTTGAATAGAATCAGCGCATCCAGTTCGTCTTTCGCCGCCTTTGCCGCGTCCCCGTCCTGCTTCGCCTTCGCCACGGTCAGCGCCAGCCGCGCGGTCTTGTAGCGTTTCATCACGCGGTCGCTCACGGGCTCGATGGCCGCAACCAGCTCGCTTTGCTTCGCGCCCGCCTTCATCTCCACCGCCACCACGCGGTCCACTTCATAATCGTCGTAGTGTCCGGCGGCATCGAGCTTTTGACGGAGGTTGAGGACGAGGTGCGGGTCCGTAGCCGCCGCCAGCTCCGCTGTGGTGTGATACGTCTTGAAGGCCGCAAGCACTTCCGCGGGATCGTTCACGAAATCGAGCACGTAGGTCGTGTCTTTGCCCGGATAGGCCCGGTTCAGCCGGGAGAGCGTCTGCACCGCCTGGATGCCCGCCAGCCGCTTGTCCACATACATCCCGCACAGCAGCGGCTGATCGAAGCCCGTTTGAAATTTGTTCGCCACGAGCAGGATTTGATACTCGTCGCCCTTGAACGCCTCGCGGATGTCGCGGCCTTTGAGATTCGGGTTCAGCACCACGCTGTTTTCCGTGAAACCGTCCGGTCCAGAGTCCTTGTCGTTCACCTCGCCGGAGAAGGCCACGAGCGTACCGATTTTGTAGCCGCGATCCGCGATGTATTTCTCCATCGCCAGCTTCCACCGCACCGCCTCCACTCGGCTCCCCACCACCACCATCGCCTTTGCATCGCCGTCGAGCAGCGGCGCGACAAAATCCCGGAAGTGCTCCACCACGATCTGCACCTTCTGCGCGATGTTGTAGGGGTGCAGCCGCACCCAGCCCATGATGCCCTTCATCGCCTCTTCGCGGACCACCGTCGTCTCGTCGTAGTCCTTGCCCTCGTGCGCCAGTTTGAAAGCCAGCTTGTAGGGCGTGTAGTTTTGCAGCACGTCGAGGATGAATTTTTCCTCGATGGCCTGCCGCATGGAATAGACGTGGAACGGCCCCGGCAGATTCCCCGGCCCCGCCGGCTGCGACGGATCGGGCCGCGTGCCGAAAAGCTCCATCGTCTTCGTTTTCGGCGTCGCGGTGAACGCCACGTAGGTAATGCCCGCCTCGCCGGCCCGCGCCGCCATCTGCGCAGCGAGAATGTCCTCCGTGCTCACTTCACCGCCGTCGTTCAGCTCGCTCAGTTCCTCGGGCGAAAGCACCGCCTTGAGCTTCGCCGCCGCCTCGCCAGCCTGCGAACTGTGCGCCTCGTCCGCGATCACCGCGAAGCGTTTGCCCTTGGTCGCCGCCAGCTCCCGCACGGCTTCCAGCGCGAAGGGGAAGGTCTGGATCGTGCAGACCACGATTTTCTTGTCCCCGGAGAGCGCCGCCGCCAGTGCGGAACTCTTGCTTCCATCATTCGCCGTGATTGTCGCCACCACCCCGCTTTGCCGCTGGAAATCAAAGAGTGCCTCTTGGAGCTGTGAGTCGATCACGTTGCGGTCGGAAACCACCAGCACAGTATCGAAGACCTTTTTGTCCTGCGCGTCGTGCAGGTCCGCGAGGAAATGCGCGGTCCACGCGATAGAGTTCGTCTTGCCCGACCCTGCCGAGTGCTGGACGAGATACTTCCCGCCGATCCCGTCCGCGAGCACCGCGCGCTGGAGCTTCCGCGTCACGTCGAGCTGGTGAAACCGCGGGAAGATCACCTTCTCGATCTGCTTCTTCTTGTCGCGCTGCGCGATCAGGTAGCGCCCGAGGATTTCCAGCCAGCTCTCGCGCGCCCACACCTGCTCCCAGAGATACGCCGTGCGGTGTCCGCCCTCCGGGTTCACCGGGTTGCCCGCCGCGCCATTGTCCCCTTGGTTGAAGGGCAGGAAGACCGTCGCCGCCCCGTCCAGCTTCGTCACCATGTGGACCTCCGCATTGCTCACGGCGAAATGCACGAGCGCCCCGTTGGGAAAGGACAGCAGCGGCTCGGGAGCCTGCCCCTTGGGCCGCGGCAGCCGGTCAAACCGATACTGGTCGATGGCATCGCCGACCCTCTGCGTGAAGTCCGTCTTTAACTCCACCGTCGCCACCGGCACCCCGTTGAGGAAAAGCACGAGGTCGATGCTGTTCTCGTTGTGCAGGGAATAGCGCACCTGCCGCACCACCCGCAGCCGGTTCGCCGCGTAGCGAGCGAGGATGTCGGCATTGATGCCCAGCGCCGGCTTGAACTCCGCCAGCTTGAGCGGCTGCCGCAGGCCGAGCAGCTCGATGCCGTGCCGCAGCACGTCCAGCGTGCCGCGCTGGTCGAGCTGATCCCGCAGCCGGGTCAGGAGCACGTCGCCAGCCTGCGCGCCGTGGTTCTTCGTCAGTGTCTCCCAAGCCTGCGGCTGCGTGGCCTGCACCCAAGCCAGCACGTCCGCCGGGAAGAGCGCCCGCGCGCGGTCGTAGCCCGCCGAGTCCCCGTCGGCATACAACCAGTCATGCGCCGCGAGGTGTTCGCAAATCTCGACCTCGAAGCTGATCTCTTTGTGCAGGCTCATGGGGAATTGCTGCGGCCGTGAGCGCCCTACCGGTAACTGCACGAAAGCTCCCGCAGCATCTCGAAGGTGTTGCAATAGCTGACTCCGAACTCCTCGCAGACATTCGGCATCGGCACTCTTGCTCTGGCACCATCCTGCCGTGCCTCATGCGTCACGAGGCAAAAACCCGCCTCCTTGGATGTCGCGATGAGCCAACCATCGGCGTCGGTCGCGAACTTTGCCGTCGCCGCTGGAAGAAAACCCCGCGACGCCACCCATGCCACCATCGGCGCATATTCGGTTGCGACCACAGCCGTGGAATCGTCGAGAAAGAATCCCTCGGGCAAGTCGTCCGTCACCCACGTCGCGAGCGCGTCCCCACCGCGCTGCAATTCAACCTTCACCCGGTGGGTGCTGAAAATCCGTCCCGTCGCGAAACCCTCCTTCACCGATTCCCAAAACCCCGGGCACAGGTCAAAGGCGTAGTAGGAGCGATGGGCCGTGATGAGCACGTTTGCATCCAGCAAAAATTTCCGCCCCTCCTCGGTCATACGGCGAATCCCAGCTCTTTTCCGAAGCGGTCGTAAGTGGAGCCGCTGAGCCCCGTGAGTTGGTAGGCATCCCGATAAGGCAGGCGCCCTTCCTTCGCTGCGCTGTAAACCGCCGCCGGGAATCGCCTCCCGAGCCGGCTGCCGAGCGTCAGGTAGAAGTTTCCTCCGGCGGCCCCTCGCGCTCTCCGTTCGGCAGCCGCTTCCCGGTATTCCTTGTAAAAGGCAAAGTAACGAGTCCGGGAAATCAACTCCAGATCCAGCACCCGTCGCGCGGCCACTACCGGGCTCACCTTGAAGAGACGCGCC
The DNA here is from genome assembly GCA_964415705.1 of uncultured Chthoniobacter sp. Classification (GTDB taxonomy): domain Bacteria; phylum Verrucomicrobiota; class Verrucomicrobiia; order Chthoniobacterales; family Chthoniobacteraceae; genus Chthoniobacter. The sequence continues at coordinate 8,432 of CAYQBV010000122.1, forward strand.
AGTCGCTCGAACGGCTTTTCCACGCCCCTCACTTCCTGCCACGCCTGCCGCATCTCCCCCGCGGGCACGAGGAACTCCGCTGCGACTTTGTTGCAGAAAATCTCCACTGCATTCTCCGATGGGAGGAGCTCCTTGAAATCCGAGATTCCACCCTGCCCCAGCCACAGGTGGGCCAGTTCATGCACCAGGGTGAACATCTGCGCGGCCTTCGCATCCGTGCCATTGATGAAAATCACCGGTGCATGGGAATCGCTCAGCACGAAGCCCCGGAACTCCTCCACATCCAGCGGGCGATGCGTGTTGTTTTCCACCACTCCGTTGATCATCACGAGCACGCCCACGCCCTCGATTTTCTGGATGAGCGTCCGCAGCGCCTCCTCCCAAGTATCGAGGCCGCGGCTCCAGCGGGCCTCCAGAGCCAGCGTGTGCCGGATGTCCGCCGCCACCGCCTCAGGCGCATCTTGCAGCGTGCGGGAGCCGATGAAGGCCAGCGCGGGCTCTCCCTGCTCGATCAAAAAGCCGCGCATCCATTCCTGCCGCAACTGCACCGCATAGATCGTGTCCAGCAGGTGCGGGGACGGCCGCGAAATCCTGCGATCCGTCACCGTGCGGAAATCGGGAATCGGCAGCCGTTCCTCCGGTGGCTCGGCGAGAAAAAGGTAGCCCAGCGGCGTGTAGGTCTGCGCGGCAAACTTCTCCAGTTGCTTCATCGTCGGCTCCGCGTCACCGGTCAGCCACTGCGGATACTTCGGGAACTTTTCGCTCAGCGCGTCCACGCTCAACCGGGAGCGCTCCTGCGCCCACTGAAAAAGCTCTCGTTTGATGGACACCCGGTCACTCATGGCTGATTCGGGAAACTATCGGCTCCGGCGTTCTTGGCAATCTTCCGCCTGCTTCAGTTCAGGCTTCCCGCACGTCGATCTGGCCGGTGATGGCGGCGGAGAGGGCCAAAGGCCCGCAAACATGCCAGCCCAGGGCAACGCCCTGGGTTTCGGAAAAAATGGAACCAAGCCCTGAAAGGGCGACCCATCGCCGGGCGGATGACGCGCCCCTTCAGGGCTTGTTCCGTTTCATGCCGTGACCCAGGGCGTTGCCCTGGGCTGGCATGGGGCCGCGCCGTTGGCGCTTCGGAATGGGCGGCGGGGCGAGAGTTCACGGGTTCACATGGCGCACGTCGATCTGGCCGGTGACGGCGGCGGAGATCAGCGCGGTCCGGCGTTCTTGCAGCAGGTCGATGGCGCGCTGGGCTTCGGCGGTGAGAGTGTCGAACATTGTCGCCTGCACGTCGATGAACTCCGCGATCTGCTGCTGTTCAGGGTCTGGTGGGACTAAGGTCGGGAATTTCTTGAAAAGGTCGTTCCAGAGATGCGTCTGGTTCATTCCATCGTCGTGCATCAAAAGGCCCGGATTCCGATTGAGGAAATGATAGAGGAATCGAGGTTTTGCCGTTGTTGCACGAATGATTGCGACACGTTGGTTGACTGCGTATGGGCCGTCATCACTAACGAAGAATGCTTTTGCTAATGCGCGCCCATTCGGGAGGTCGCTCATCACCATCAGAACATCGTTCTTCTTCGCAGGGCTGAGATTTTGAGTGCAGAACTTTCGCGACTCCCCACCGGTTGAGATGAAACGGGCGTTCACGTAGATATAGTCGCCGTCGTCATCAACGAAGGGTTCGTGGGCCATGCCTGATTCGAAGTCAGCCAAGAGGCATAGTCGCCTAACCTGCCAATGTGCGGGCACGTCGCCGAGCCATTCGATGCCGGAGGGTTTGACGGGAGCGGCGGGGTTCAGGCCGCGAGTGACGGCGTGGGAGATGACGGCCTGGCGTTTCTCTTTCAGCAGCGCCATCAGCCGCCGCTGCTCCGCCACCAGCTCATCAATCTTCCCCGTCTCCCAGTCCAGAAACTCAGCGATGGCGGTTTGCTCGGCGGCGGGCGGAGTCGTCACCTTCATGCCACCAACGAACTCCCAACTCGCACGCGGCATCTTTGAACCAAACGTCGAGCCGTCCACAATGGCGATGAACTCACGGTTCAGAATTTGGTATTGGGCAAATCGGCTGTCGATGTCGGGGCGTGGCCGCATGACGTGGAAATCGCCGACCGCCTCGCCGGACGATTCCGCGCGGTAGGCTTTCGCAAGGTAGGGTCGCAACTTCCCAAACAGAATGTCGCCTGCGTCGAAGGCGATGCCTTCGCCCTCAAATTCGGTCTCCGTGGAAATGAAGCGGCCCGTCCATCCCTCGATGTTTTCCAAGGCGACTGGATGATCTCGCCTGTCAGTCTTTTCCGTCAGTAATCGGAGGTTGTGTTTGAGCCGCTTCACCACCCAATGCCCCGGCACCTGTCCCAGCCACTCCACGCCGCTGTCCTTGTAGCTCGGATACCGAGGGAAGCTCATGCGCCTTCCTCCTTTTCCAAATCGCGGGACAGCTCGGCCTCAATCTCCTCGATGGTGGGCAGGACGGTATCCAGCGGGGTGGGCAGGGCGCGGACGAGCTGGTATTCGGCGACGCCGATGGGCTTGCTGATGCCGGAGAGGGCATACTCGGCGACGAGGCGGTTTTGCGAGCGGCACAGGAGGAGGCCGATGGTGGGCTGGTCATCCGGGGCCTTGATCTGGGCGTCCACGGCGCTGAGGTAGAAGTTCAACTGGCCGGCGTGCTCGGGCTTGAAGTCCTGGGCCTTGAGCTCGACGACGACGTAGCATTTCAGCCGGGTGTGGTAGAAGAGGAGGTCGAGGAAGAACTCATCCCCGCCGACGATGAGCTGGAACTGCCGCCCGACGAAGGCGAACCCAGCGCCGAGTTCCAGGAGGAAGCGGGTGACGTGGCGGATGAGGGCGTTCTCGATGTCGCGCTCGTGGGCCTCGTCGCCGAGACCGAGGAAGTCGAAGTGGTAGGGGTCTTTGAGAATCTGGGTGGCGAGTCCGGCCTGCGGAGGGGCGAGGCGCTCGTTGAAATTGGTGACGGCGGCACCCTGCCGGAGGTGGAGCTGGTTTTTGATCTGGAGGCTGAGCGTCTCACGCGGCCACGCATGCTGAAGGGCTTCGCGGGCATACCAGTCGCGCAGGGTGGGGTCAGAGAGCTTGGTGATGATCGCGACGATGTGGAACCAGGGCAATTGGGCAGCAGTCTGCTGCCCAATTAGAAAGTCAGGGCATTCCCGAGCAAAAAACTTCATGTATTTGAGGTTTCGGGACGAGAGGCCCTTCATGCCGGGAAAGGCGGCCCGGAGGTCAGCGGAGATGTGATCAATGACCTTGGCCCCCCAGCCCTCGCGGCTCTGGCGGTCGAGGATGTCGCGCCCGATGTCGTGATAGAGCCGGATTTGCTCTTCATTGGCCGAGAGCAAGGCGCGCTGGCGCGCACCCTGGATGCGCTGCTTCAGACTGGCGAGCCAGGCGGCGTAATCGGCGGGAAGCGCGAGGGCAGGATTGCTCACTTCGTCAGCCCTCCGATCATGGTGAGGATGCGGTCGGTGACGCCCTTCAGTTCGGCGTCGATCTCGGCCAGCGGGCGCGGGGGCTGGAAGACGTAGAAGTGGCGGTTGAAGGGAATTTCGTAGC
>CAYQBV010000123.1:0-11889 GCA_964415705.1 uncultured Chthoniobacter sp.
GCGCTTTCCAATTTCTGCGCGGCCTCCACCGACAGCGCCGCCGCCAGCACCGCCGCCGCCGCCTTTTCCTTCGCGAGCTTCGCCCGATCCTGCGCGGGTTTGTTTGCCACCGCCTCGGCCAACTGTCCGGCCTGCTCCGCCGCGGTCATCGTCTCCCGCGCGAGCGCCGCCGCGAGCCGCGCCGCTTCGAGCGTCGAGAGCTGCCGCTTCGCCGCGTTGTCCTTCGCCACTTGCTCGTTCACCTTTTTCGCCACCTCCGCCTCGGTCTTCGCCGCGGCATCGAGCTTGTCCTTGGCGTTGGCCAGCGTGTCCTTGGAAATCGCGTTCAGCTCCTTCTGCATCTCCGGGTTGTCGGCCAGTTTTCCCTCCAGTTCCTTGAGCAAATCCGCCGCGCTTTTCTCCGCCATCGCCACCAGTTTCTCGGCCTTGTCGTATTGCGCGTCGAGATCCCGCTTGCTGTCCCCTTCTTCTTTCCGCAGTTCCTCGCGACTCGCCGCCACATCCTTCCCCTCCGCCAGCGCCGCGTAGTGCCCGGCGATCCGGTTCAGCGCGTCCACGATCTTCTGTTCATGCCCAGTCGCGCGCTCGAGATCGGCTTTCTGCCGCGCGGACTCCGAAGCTTGCGTCGCATCGAGCAGCGCCTGCGCGGCCGCGGGCGGCGGGTCTTTGAGCGAGAGCACCGCGTCATCGGCATCGCGCATCCGCTCGCGTTGATCTTTTTTCAAAACGCTCCGCTCATTCGCATCGGCGCGGATGAGATCCTTCAGCGTCTCGATCCGCAGATTGATCCCGTGCTGCCGCGCAAGCTGCGGCTGCGCCTCCGCCTTGTTTTCGTCCGGCTTCGCCGCGCCGGCTTTCTCCGCGTGCGCCACCGACACCGCCTTGAGCGCCGCTTCCTCCCTGGCCAAAGCGAGCGCGAGTTCGCTGATTGTCGGCGTGAGGGTGTTGAGATTGCTCCGTGCGAGCGCCATCGCCTTGCCCCAAAGCGCGAGCGCCGACCGCACGCTGCCCGCCACCATGTCCACCTCGCTCTGCACGCTCGCCGGCAGACGATCCAGCTTGCGGCGAACGCCCATCTCGGCGGTCGCCGCGAGCGCCGCCTGCCCATTGGAAATCGCCTCGACCGCCACCGCCGCGTCCACCGCCGCGCGCGATTCGTCGTCCTTCAACCCCAGCCCGCGAAACTCGCCCGGCGCCATCTGCAAGCGCGTGGCCAGCCACGCCCAATCGCGCACCGCCACGGTCCGCGCCTGCGGAGCGCGCAGCTCCCAGCGCTCCAGCGCACTCAGCGCCGCGAGCCCGTCGATGATCTCCTGCAAACTGTGCCCGCTTTCCAGCACCCGGAGACTCTGCCCGAGCACCGCGAGGCGCTCCGCGGTTTTCTCCGCGCCATCGCCGCGGGCCAGCGCCTGCACATTTTGCAGCGCCACGGTGGCCCGCCGCAGATCGCCGACGAACGCGTTGTCCGCCACCGCGCGGCTTTCCTCGAAATCCCCGCGCGCCTTGAAAATCTCGCCCTTCGCCACCCACTGCGCCTCGATCTGCACCGCGCTCTGTTCGCCCGTCGGTTTGCCCAGTTTCGCCAGCGCCGCGCGCTCGTCGGGCGTCAGCTTGTCCAGCTTCGCCACCGCCGCCTGCACGGCGAGCAGTTGGTCCACGCCCTCCCATGCCGTGTCCACCTGCTCGGCCAGCTCGGCGTGCGTCCCCGCGACGGCCTCAGCCAGATTCGCCGCCACGGGCTTGCGGACCGGCAACGGCCGGCCACCCACTTTTTTGACCTTCGTCGCGATGACCTGCCCGGCGAGCTGCTGCTTGAGATTGAAGGCATCGTTCGCCTTGCCCGCCGTGCCTCTGGTGAAAGCGTCGAGCGCGTTCTTAAACTTCGGAGTTCCCGTCCCGGCATCCAGTTCGCGCCCCATCCTTTCGCCCTCGCGGGCAAAGGCGAGCTGCATCCGCTTGGCCAGTTCCGCCGTCGGGCCACCGTGACTTTTCAGCGACTCCAGCACGTTGTCCACATTCTGCCCCACGCTCAGCACGGTGCGCAGCCGCGTCGTCACTTTCGCCCACTCCTCCGGCGTCTTCGCGGCGGCGACCAGCGCGCCGATGCGCGCCTGCTCGCCGCTCACCACGAGGCACAGCTCCGCGACGACATCCACCTCCTCCGCCGAGAGATTCAGCCGGTAGGCGTCGAGCGCGAGATGCGTGAGCACGTTCACGCGGCCCGCGCCTTCGTGCGCCAGCCGCACGAGATCGCGCGCGGCGGGACCGGCGGGCCGGGCTTCGGCGAGTTCGAGCAGCTTCCGCATCGGCCGCGCCTCGCCGCTGTGCGTGAGACTGAGCAGCCGCCCGAGCAGCACGAGATCCGCGCCTTCGTGATTCGCGGGCGCTTCGCGCAGCGGCGGGTTCAGGGCCGCCCACGCTTCGGTGAGCTTTGTGTCGTAGTCGGCAAAAGCGGTCGCCAGCGCCGCCAGCGCCGTCGCCCGCACCGGGTCCGTGCCTTCGCTTTGCTCAAACTTCAGCCGCGCCGCTTTGGCCGTGTCTTCGAGTACCGCCCCGGAACCGGCGAGCCCCTTCACGTTTTCAAAAAGCGTCTGCCGGCTTTTCAGCGCGCCGAGCCGCTGCATGTCGAAGCCCGCGGCGACCACGGTGATCTGCAACGGGCGCGACTCCGTGCGGCTGCCTTTCAGGTCCGTGGCGATCAGCTTCGTCACGATGAGGTCGCCCGCTTTCACCCTCTCCGCCGCGAGATCCCAATCCCGCTGCACCCGCGCCTCGCGACCCGTCGCCTCCGGGAAAACGGTCTCCTTCCACTCGCCGGCGTTCACCTTCACCACCTGCACGACCTTCGCCAGCCCCACGTCATCGCTCGCCCGCGCGGTCAGCTTCACGAGTTCATCCGAGCGCGAAATCAAATCCTGCTTCGGCTCGATTAACTCTACCGCCGGCACCAAATCCGCCGCGGCACGCAGCTCGTATTCCGGGCTGAACTTGTTCTCGAAATCCGTTTTCGCCGCGACCAGATGCACGCGATACGTCCCCGATCCGGTCAGCGGAACCCGCGCACCCAGCCGCCCGTCCGGCAGCACCGCGAGCGGGATTTTGACCGGCACTTTGCCGCGATCCACCCGCAACTCGCCGCTCTTCACCGGCTGATTCGGCGTAATCTTCAGCTCCACCTCCGTCCCTTCCAACCCCGCGAGACTCCCGCCCTCTTCCTTCACGGTCTTCGCCGGGATCTTCGAGTACGCGGGAAAAGTGTAGACCTTTTCAAAAGCGACCTCGCCCGGTCGCGCCACGGCGGTGAGCTGGAAATATTTCGTGCGCCCATCACCCGCCTGCATCCGGTAGCGCACGTTCTCGCGCCCGACCTGGATGGTCGTCGCAAACTGGTTGCCCGCCAGCGGCGTCATCTCCGCCACGCGCCGGCCATCGGCACCGCTCAGTGCCTCGACCTTCGCGGTTTTCGCGAGCCGTCCAGTGACCTCGATAACCACCCTTTGCGCGTCGCCCTGCGGCACCACTGCGTCACCGGACGCCGGCTCCACAATCCGCAACTGCGTGGCCGCCACATTTTCCAAATTCGCCCCCGGCAGCAGCGCGCGGAGGAACAGCGTCTGAAAGCGATTCTGACTCACCAGCATCAGCGCCACCACCGCCACGGCGATCCCCGCCGCCACGCCGACCGTGCGCTTGATCAGCGCCACCGGCAGCAGCGATGTCATCTCCAGACGCTGCATCCGCGCCGAGACATCCGTTTGCAGCAGTCCGCGGAATTGCTCCGAGTCGAACACCTCGCCCTGACTCCGCCCCAGCTCCACCGCCGACAGCAGATCCTCGCGCAGCCCCGGTTCCGCATGCTCCACGAGCCGCGCGATTTGCCGCTCATCCGGCGCGTGCAAAAGCTGGTGCAGACACAGCCGCCACGCGATGACCAGCACCGAGAGATAAGCCACCCCGCTCAGCGTCCACCGCACCCAATCCGGCATCAGCGGAAAAAGGAAATCCATCCCCGCCACCAGAATCATCGTGCCGACGAGCATCGCCACCGCCGCGAAAACCCCGCGCAAAATGATCAGCAGCCGCCGCCGGCGCGCAAATGCCTGCAGCTTTTGCAGAATGACGGGATCGAGTTGGGAAGGCACGGGCAGCGAAGGACTGGGTCGGTGGTTCCCCGATACTAGTCCGCCAGCCGGGAAATTCTTTGGCCTTTTCTGGGGGGCTCCCGGGGCCACGCGCCCCGACTACCGCCCGCCGCCGAGGAACCGCGCGCAGCCATTGCCCAGCAGCCCGATTCCCACAAACGCGCCGCCCAGCCAGCCCATCAGCCGGTGCCAGGCCTGATCGGCCATGCCCGTCGGGAGCGCGGTCGGCACGGAGACGACTTGCGCACCGATGATCTCGTCCATTTTCCAGCCGAACCCGTTGGCCGAGCTGTAGAGCTTCATCATCTCGGGCGGCGCCTTGTCGGGCGTGGTGTGGCAATTGAGGCAGGTCACATTTTTGATCTGAATCGGACGCGCTAGCACGAGCGTCGGGCCGGTCGCGGTGTCGCGCGTGCCGAGATACTCGGTGAGCGTGGCGTTGCCGCGGAACAGGTTCACGATGTCGGCCTCCCAATCGGTCGCGCGGTCGCGGGGATTCGTCGGGTTGAGCGTGGCTTCCTTGTAGAAATAGGCGGGGTATTTCTCGCGCAGGTAGTTAAAGATTTCCGTCGCGGCAAAGGCCGGCACGGACTGCGGGTGAAACTCCGTGTCGAGCAGCTCGGCGGGCTTGTTTTTCATCGACTCGAGGAACTGCCGCTGGTTCGCGAGGAACTTCTGCTGGCCGAGCATGTAGGCTTTTTTGGCGCTGTTGTAGTGGATGTCTTTCGGGATCGCGGGGTCGGCGTCCTTGGGCAGTTCATTGAGCATTTTCTGAAACTCCGCGATGGCCGACTGGAGCTTGAAATTCTTGTGCTGAAGCAGCGGCGCGACCTGCTTCGTGGTGTAGGTGCGGCTGGAGGTGGCGGTCTCCATCATGATGCGCGCGTTTTGCAGGATCTGCTCGCGGGCGTTGGTTTGGAAAAGCTCGCGCGCCTTGGAGCCGACCGCCCCCAGGCAGAGCGCGAGCAGCGGGAGAAAGACGAGATTGAATTTGAGCAGTTTCATAAGTCAGCGGGTGCCGTCGGCGGTGGCGATGACGCAGCGGAAGCCGATGTCGTCGTGCCGAAAGCTGGGGTCCACCGGGCGGCGGAAGCTCGCGAGCATTTCCTCCGCGCGCGAGGTGGTCCAGGCACTGCCGCGGAGGACGCGCCACTTGGAGGTTTTGTTGAAAGCATCGGCGCACCATTCCCAGACGTTGCCACCGAGGTCGGAGATGCCGAGCGCATTCGGCACGTGGCCCGGCACCGCGCAGGTCCGGGGAAAGGCATCGCGGAATCCGGCGGCAACCGCCCAGTTCTCGGGCGCGCCGGGTTTCGCTTCGGCACCAGCGTAGTTGCCGGCGTGGTCCGGTGGCGGCCAGGTTTTGCCCCACGGATACACGCCCTTGAGTTTGCCGCTGCGCTCCTCCGGCGTCGCCCCGCTTTCCCACGCCAGACCCGCGGCCTCGCTCCACTCGCGATCGGTGGGCAGGCGGTAAAACTGCGCCGCCGTGAGCGCGCCCTCGGCCCGCTCCTTGGCGGTCAGCCAGTCGCAGAAATACTTCGCGTCGTCCCACGAGACGCCGACCACGGGATGCTCGGGCGACTGCGGGAAGCCGGGGTTCTGCCAGGAGTGGCGGTGGTCTTTAAAACCGTCGCGCTGGAGTGAATACATGCCGCCGGTGGCGTCGTAGCCGCGGGCCTGCACGAAGGCCTCGAAGTCGCGCACGCGCGTCTCGGTGGTGGCCAGCCAGATCTCGCCAACCGGGACGTAACGCATGTCGAGGCTGTTCTTCCACGGCTTGCCGGGCTTGGGCGGGAGACGCGGCGCCACGGCCACGGGTTTGGCGGCAGGCGGCGCAGCCGCGGCGGGCCCGGGCGCGGGCCTTTTCGGCTGGCCGAGAATCCACGCCGTCAACGCGACCACCCCGGCGAGCACCATCACCCCGATGAAGCGCGGAGTAAGACCGCGGCCACGGCGCCGCACCACGTCCGGCGGTGGGGCCACGGTGGAGCGTTCCGCTGCGGGGACCGGCGCGACTGGCGGCGCGGCCAAGGTCGGTTTTGGTTCCGTCGATTTGACCGGTCGCGCGGGTTCGGTCCCGGAGACCGCTCCGAGGGCAGCGAGAAAATCGCGCGCAGTCGCATAAGTATCGCCGGGCACGACGCAGCGGCGCAGCACCTCGTTGCCCTGCTCGGGGACATTGGCCAGTGGCGTGAAGGTGCCCGGTTTAGCGCCGAGCAACTGGCAGGTCAGCGCGCCGAGTTGCACCACGTCGCAGCCGGCCGCCGGGCGCTCGACCAGCGTCTGCTCGCAGGCCGCGGTGTCCGCCGCCGCAGGACCCGGAATGGCGGCGAGCGGGTTCAGCTTCACCACGAAAGTCGGCCACTCGGCGAGCGGGCAGCGGAGAATGACCGGGGCCTCGGGAACGGTAAAGCCGTCCGGGAAATGCACGAGAATGTGGCGCAGATTTAACTCCAGCCGCACGCCCAGCGTCCGCGCGGCATCCACCGCGGGAGCGATCTGTTCGAGCAGTTGCAGGGTCTCGCGGAGCGTCAGCTCGCGCCGCGCGCGGAGCAGCTCCACGAGGGAAAATCCCTCCAGCCACTCCAGCACCACAAAGCCGAAACCCTTCGCGCGCTGCACGGCCAGCACTTCAAGGAAATTCGGCTGCGCCGCCGCTTTGACGCGCGCCGCGTCGGCTTCGAGCGGGGCCAGCGCCGCGCCTCCTCCCAGCAGGATTTTCACGCGGACACGGCGCTTTAGCGTCACGTCCTCGGCGTGGAAAGTGCGATGCGGATTCGCAGGATTCAGATCCTCGATCAGCCGATACCGCTCCCCGAGCAGCGCGCCCACGCGCGGCCTTTCCACCAATCCGTGCTGGCTGCTCAGCCCGATCGTTTCAAAAGCCTCGTCATACGCGACCATCTCGGGCGCGGGCGCGTTTGCGGCGCGGGCCGACTTCAGCGATTCGAGACAGCGCCGCAGTTCCGTGCGCAACTCGGCGGGCGTTTGGAATCGCGCGTCCACATCCTTTTCCAACATCCGCCGCAAGACCGCGACCACGCCCGCCGGCAGCACCGCGAGCGCGGCAAACTCCGGCGCTTTGTCCATGTGCTGCGCGATCACGCTCGCGATCGAACCCATGAAAGTCGGCTTGCCCGTGAGCATGAACCAGAGCGTGACGCCGAGAGAATAGATGTCCGAGCGGATGTCCTCGCTGCGCTGGTCGAGCTGCTCCGGGCTGGCGAAATATGGCGTGCCGACAAAGCCCGTGCTGGTCAGCGCGCCGGCGGTCGAGCCGATGAGCGCGGATTTCACGAGGCCGAAGTCGATGACCTTCACGAGCATCTCGCCGTCGCCCTCGTGAACGAGCATGAGGTTCGAGGGCTTGATGTCGCGATGCACGAGGCCCTGCTTGTGCGCGGCGATCAGCGCGCTCGCGACCTGCGCCGTGATGTCCAGCGCCGTCACCGGATCGAGCAGACCGTCGCGTTTCACCCGCGCGTCCACGGTTTCGCCCTCGATGAATTCCATCGAGTAAAAATACGATTCGCCGTGCCGCCCGAGATGGAAGACCGAGGCCACATTGCGATGCCGCAACTGCGCCGCCCCGCGCGCCTCGCGGAGAAAGCGCTCCGCCGCGGTCGGATCATTGAGATACGCCGCGCTGATCACCTTGAGCGCGACTGCGCAGCGCAGATTCGTGTCAAAGGCCTTGTAGGTCAGCCCCATCGCCCCATGCCCAAGTTCGACGACGCTGCCGTCGTCGTTTTTGAGAAGCTCGTAGTGCTCGAATTTTTTCGGCTGGGACATCGCGTCAGCAGGCTAGGCAGCCCGCCCCCGCACGGCAACCCCCACGTGCGCCCGCCCGTCTATTTGACCGCCGCGCGCTTCGGCATCCAAGCGGGTTCCTTGTTGCTGGACCCGTTGCTCGTGATCGCCGCGACCTGCGTCTCGTCCACCGTCTTCAAGTCGATGACCCCCGCCTTCTCCGATGAAACCGCCATGATGTCCCAGCCCGGCGCATACACACCCACGATCTCGCACGCCGCCTGGAAGGTGCCCTTCTTGGTCGGGTCGCCTTTCGACGCCGGGCCGCGGCTGAAGCTGAGGTAGCGGCCATCCGGCGACCAATCAATGTGGTAGATATACTTCTCCGGATCGCGAATCTGCAGCCGCCACGGCTTGGTGACTTTGGGCTCATCCGATTCCAGATCGATGTCCGCCACGGACAGTTCCTTATCGCCGGAGCCCCACGCGATGCTCTTGTTGTCCGGGCTCAGGCACGGTCGGCAGCCGGGGATTTTCAGGTTGATGAGCTTCGTCCCATTGGCCTCGATCAGAAAGATGGCGTGGGTTTGGCCCATGCCGGCATGGCAGATGGCGGCGATCCATTTGCCGTTCCGGGAAAAGCTCGGGTTGTAGAGGTGGTGCAGTTTCTCGCTGTTCGGGTGCGGCGTAACCGTGCCGGTCGCGAGGTCGCAAAAGCTCATGCCCCTGGTGTAATAGTCCACCACGTTGAACTTCGGATATTCCTGCGGGAGAAAGCCCACGCGTTTGCTGTCGGGGCTCCAGAATGGCTCGCGCGCGTTGTCGGCCAGCTTCTTGCGATTCGCACCGTCGATGTCCATGACCCACAGGCTCCGCACCGCCTCGCGGCCTTCGCCTTCATCAATGGAGAAGCAGAGCTTCGTGCCGTCCGGCGAGACCTGCGGGTAGTGCTCATGCACTGCGGGCGTCTTCGTCAGATTGATCGGCGGAGTGCCGTCGTTGTTCGAGACGAACAGCTCCCAGTTGTCGTCCACGTAGGTTTCATAGACGATCGCAAAGGGCTCGGCCTTGAGTCGTGCGCTCATGAGCGCCGGCGTTTCCGCGCGGAGTGGGACGAGGCTGGAAAGGAGCGCGATAAAGCAGATGTGGGACGTGATTTTCATAGGCGGAGCGCCCGCGACCATTCGTAACGCTGCCCCGAATTGCCAAGACAATTCGCAATTTCGTCCCCGGCCCGCGGTTACTCGATCACTCGGCTTTTTCGCTGCCCCGGCGGGAACTCAAACGCCGGTGGCTGCGGCGTGGCCGACGTGAGCGGCTGGGTGTCGCCCGCAAGCTCCTGCTCCCGGCGCAGCAGCGCGGTCATTTTTTGCACCTGCCCGGCCTGCTGCGGGTCGGCGGCGAGGTCGCGCATTTCGAGTGGGTCCGCCGTCAGGTCAAAGAGCTGAGTTTTGTTGATCTGCGGATACACCATCAGCTTCCAGCGGTCATCGCGGACGGCGCGCTGCACTTTCGTGTAGGCGGTCAGGATCGCCGCGCGCTGCGTCTCCACTTTTCCCGCCAGCACCGGCGCGAGGCTGCGGCCCTCGCTGCCTTCCGGCGCGGGCACGTCGGCCAGCGCGCCGAGCGTCGGGAAAATATCCAGCAGGTAGCACAGCGCGTCGCTCCGCCGACCCGGCGGGATGCCCGGCCCTGCGAGCAGCAGCGGCGCGCGCATGGAGTGGTCGTAAAGGTTCTGTTTGCCAAAAAGCCCGTGGCTCCCGATCGCCAGCCCGTGATCGCTGGCGAAGACCACGATCGTCTTCTCCAACTGCCCGCCCGCCTTCAGCGCCGCGAGGATGCGCCCGATCTGCGCGTCCATGAACTCGATATACGCATAGTAGTCCGCCAGATGCCGGCGCACGATTTCCGGCGAGCGCGGCCATGGGGCCAGGGCCTCGTCGCGGACTGTCATCTCGCCGTTGTTGAAAGGATGCACGGGTAGAAAATTGCCCGGCGCGGGCGGCTCGTGGCCGTCGAACCTCGCCCGAAATTCCTGCGGCGCGATGCGCGGATCGTGCGGTCCGTTGAAAGCCACGTAGCAGAGAAACGGCGCACCGCCTTTTTGCTCCTGCAGGAACTCCACCGCCGCGTCCGCGAAAACCTTCACCGAGTGCTCGCCGCTCGCCCGCTTGTTTTCAAAAGCGTGCGCCGCGCCGATGTCCTGCAGCGGCAGTTTGTAGGGATCGCCCATGCCGCCGAGAAAGATCGCTTTTCCCCGCTGGAACGCCCGCAGCGCCGAGTCCCCGCCGTTGTGCCACTTGCCGGTCATAAACGTCGTGTAGCCCGCCCGCGCAAACTGCTCCGGCCAGGTCGTCTGCCCCTTGAGCTGCTGGTCGGCACGATACAGCGTCCGCCCGCTCAGCAGCATCGCCCGCGACGGCACGCACACCGCGCCCCCCTGCGATCCCATGCAATACGTCCGCGTGAAGGCCGTGCCCCGCCGCACCAACCCATCGAGCGCGGGCGTGCGGATGTCGGTGTTGCCCAGCGCGCCGATCGTATCCGCCCGCTGATCGTCGCTGAAAAGGAAGAGCACGTTCGGCTTGCCGGCACCCTCCGCAGCTCGCGCGCCCACGCCGAGCAGCAGCCCAGCCGTGAGGATTGAGAAGAAATGTTTCATCCCGGCCATACGTCGCCCGGAACCTCCCAGCGTCGAGTCATTTCTCCGGACGGACGGCCACACCCCGCAGCCTCTCGGCCCCGAGTCCAGACTCCTCCATTGCCTCTGAAACAAGCATTTAAGCCAGTTCCCGGGAAACGGGGGGTTGCGCGGAATCACCGCGCGGGCTAGGATGGTGGCACCAACACGCCGTACAAGGCGGTTGCCCATCTTATGTCAAACGCCATGGTCATCGGTCTCGGTGGAGTCGGTTCCGTCATTGGGCGCAAGCTGCACGATTACGAGTGCTTCGATAAGATCATCCTCGCGGATATCGATCCCACTTACGCCCACGTCCTGCACAACACGACGAAGAACAGCCGCTTTGAAGTCATCTCCATCAATGCGATGGAATCGTCGAAGGTCGCGGCGGCCATGACCCAGCACAAGGTATCCGTCACGCTCAATGCCTGTAACTGCTACACAAACTACTCGATCCTCGATGCCTGCCTGAAAGCGGGTTCGCATTACATCGACATGGCGGCGGACATCTACGCCGCACCGGGCGTGAAGAAGCCGGGCAAGAACTCCTTCGAGCACGAGATCGAGACTTATCACTCGCGCTATCTGGAAAAGGATCTCGCCGGCCTGCTCTGCCTGGGCTGCGACCCGGGAGCGGTGAATATCTTTGCCCGCTGGGCCATGGATCGCCTCGACACTGCGACCAGCATCCGCGTGCTCGACGCCGACAACGCGGAGGTGAAGGGCTACCGGTTTGCGGTGCTGTTTTCGCCCGAGACCCTCTTTGAGGAACTCAATGCGGTGCCTTACTATGTGAAGGATGGCAAGGTCATCGGCGGGCGCCCGCTGGAAACGGAAGTGGACTGGTATCGCTTTCCTGATCCCATCGGCCTGCAGCAGACCTACGCCGTGGCCCACGAGGAAGGTGTCTCGCTGGGAATCTACCCACCCTTTGTGGAGAAGGGCGTAAAATATTCTGTGTTTAAGTATGCCATCTCCGATCAGATGGTGAATGTCGCCAAGTCTATCGACCTGCTCAACCTCGACACATGGAAGAAGGTGAAGGTCGATGGCGTGGAGGTCGCGCCCATCCGCGTGGCCACCGCCAACCTACCCAAGCCCGCGCAACTCGGCGCGACGGTGGACGGCTATTCCTGCGTGGGCACGGAAGTCCGCGGCACCAAGGAGCGGAAGCGCGTGGAGTATTTCATCTACACGATGGACAGCCATCGTGACACCTATGAAAAGTGGGGCTACTCGCTGACCGTCGTGCAGACGGGCATCCCGCCGGCCCTGGCAGCGAAGCTCCTCGTCACCGGGAAGCTCAAGGAG
>CAYQBV010000124.1:0-11815 GCA_964415705.1 uncultured Chthoniobacter sp.
AGACTTCCATGAGCGTCTTGAGGTCGAGCTTGAGCGCAGCGCCGAGGCCGAGGCCCTCGGCGAGGCCGGCGGTGTTGATATTCATCACCATGTTGACGAGCGCTTTGACCTGCGCGGCCTGGCCGGCTTTGCCGATGTAGCGCAGCAATTTTCCTTCGTCGGAAAGTTTGATGAGCAGGGGCTTGAGCTTGTCGAAGACGGCTTTTTCGCCGCCGCACATGAGATAGAGGGTGCCGGCGAGGGCTTGGTTGATGGACGACGCCATGCAGGCTTCGAGGCTGGCGGCCCCGGCTTTCTTGGCGAGCTTCTCGACCTGCACGTGGGTCTTCGGGGAAAGGGTGGCGCAGTTGATGAAGGCGCGGCCTTTCGCGCCGATGAGGAGGCTGTCCTTTTTGCCGGTGAAGATGGCGAGCTGTGCTTTGTCGTCGGTGACGACGGTGATGACGACGTCGCTCAACTCGGTGACGCGGGCGAGTTTGGTGCAGGCTTCCGCGCCGATTTCGGCGGCGACTTCGGCGGCGCCTTGGCGGTTCACGTCATAGACGGCGGTGACTTTATAGCCGCACTCTTTGAGGCGGCGGGCCATGTTTGCTCCCATGCGACCGACGCCGACGAAGCCGATTTTTTTAGACATAATAGATGAGGTTTTGAGGTTGGGTTTGAGGGTGAGAAATCAGGCGGTGAAGAAGGGATTGTGCGCTTTTTCCTCGCCGACGGTGGTGAGCGGGCCGTGGCCGGGGCAGAGGACGGTGGCGTCGGGGAGGGTGAGGATTTCCGCGCGGTTGGTGCGGAGGGCGTCGGGGTAGGAGATGCCGCCGCCGCCCATGGAGCTGGCGAAAACGGCGTCGCCGACGATGGCGACGGGTTTTTCCAAGCCGGCGATGACGAAGGTGATCGCGCCGGGCGAGTGGCCCCAGGTGAGGCGGCTGCCGATGCGGAGCGCGCCGCACGAAAACTCACGACCGGCGGCGAACGGCTCCGCGCCGTCGAGCGGCTCGCGGTCGCTGACGAAGGCGGGTGCGCCGGTCTTTTCTTTGAGCCGGTCGAGTTCGAGAATGTGGTCGGTGTGGGTGTGGGTGATGAGGATGAGCTTGAGCGTGAGTTTTTCCCGCGCGAGCAGATCGAGCATCCCGCTGCAATCCGCGCCGGTGTCGAAGGCGACGGCCTCGCCGCTGGCGCGGTCAAAGGCGAGGTAGCTGTTCACGGTCATGTCCTCGAAAGGGGTGTTGAAGCATGCGAGGCCGGCGACCTCAACGGGCTCGGGACGCCACGCTTTGTGGCCCATGGCGGAAAGCGCATCGGCCCCGACGTGCAGCACCGGAGCGACGGCGCGGGCGGTGGTTTCGTCCCAAGCGCCCTCGCGGAGGCTGGCGACGGCGGCGGCGGTGACGCCGGCTTGGGCGGCGACCTGTTCGTCGGTGAGTTTTAGGCCGCGCATGGCTTTGCCGACGATGTCGGCGGCGGTGTCTTCGAGTGGGATGGGCATGGGGAAAGGGGAGTCAGTGTTCAGTGTTCAGTATTCAGTATTCAGGATGCAGTTGCCGCTTGGGCTTACTGAAAACTGAACACTGAATACTGCACACTCCACCCGCCGCGGTGCGCGCCGTTTTCCACGACGCGCACCGGGCATGGAATGAAAGCCGCGAGACTTAGGAGAGGACTTCCTTATGGAAGGTCGCCCAGTCGTCGAGGTTGTTGAGTTCGACCGCGCCGCGGAACGAGCAGGTGCTGTCGGTGAGGTCGGTGGCGGCGAAGATGCCGGCACGGACGTCGTCCCCGTGGTTGTAGCCGCGGATGTCGGCGTTGTTCTTGTCGATGGAGGCCTGGTCGAGCTTCACGCCCGGCTGGGTTTTGATCCACGCCTCGAACTGCGTGTAGCTGGGCTTGGTGGCGATGAAGGCGCGCACGGCGGCTTCGTCGAGACCGAGGGCGGCGAGGACCATGCTGTCATAGCCTTTGCCGATGCCGGGATAGTCGGCGTGGAGTTTGCCGCAGGCTTCGAGGGAAGCCTTCTGCCAGAGGCGGGGCAGGTGGATGACGCCGAGAGGTCCGGCGACGCCGGAACTGATCAATGGGATGTGGTTGCTCATGTGGATGTCTGTCTGTTGGTTTGCGTTGTTGTTTGTGCCGCGGCAACACAGTCACCACGGCGTTTTTGCGAGCGGCGGTTATTGATGAGCGGCCCGCTTTGGGCAAACAAAAAAGCGCAAAAGAATCAGGGCGCGTCGGCGGTCCGGCCGGTGCGGAGGATGGCCCAGGCGCCGACCAGTCCGAGCAGGCCGTAGCCGAGCCAGAGGAGCAGGGGATCGAGGGCGAAGAGGCGGAGACCGAGCTGCGGGCCGACGATGCCGGCGGCGTTCCAGGCGAGGGCGAGCGCGCCCATGTAGCGGCCGCGCATTTGCTCGGGCGCGATGCGGGCGAGATAGGCGTTGGCGGTGGGGGAGCTGATCATTTCGCCGATGGTGAAAATGGTCATGCCGAGCCAGAGCATGAAGATGGTGGAGGACACGGCGTTCAGGGCGAAGCCGAGGCCGGTGAGGGCGTGGCCGAGCGCCATCACGCGGCGGGAATCGAAACGCAGGGTGGCACTGGTCAGGGGGAGTTCGGCGAGGACCACGAGGGCGCCGTTCCAGCCGAGGAGGAGGCCATAGATGGAGGTTGGCGAGAGGTGCCACCCGAGCAGGTCGAGGGTGAGTTTTTTCTCCACGACGAAAAGCGAATACGTGGAGCCGAACTGCGAAAAGATGAGCGCTCCGCAGAACCCGGCGATCCAGAGTGCGTGAAAGGTGCGGTCGCGGCGCAGGCTGGCGAAGGTGGCGCTCCACGGGGTGCTGTGGGTGAGGCGGCGCAGGCCGTGCGGGAGCCAGGCGAGGGCGATGCAGCCGTAGAGGGCGGTGGTGAGGGCGTCGCCGGCAAAGAGCCAGAAGAGCGAGTGCTCGGCGAGGAATCCGCCGATGGATACGCCGAAGGCGAAGCCGGCATTGGCCGCGAGGCGGATGGCGGCGGAGGCGCGGACCTGGAGCGCGGGAGGGACGATGTCGGCGACGAGCGCGCCGATGGCCGGGTGGTAGGTGCCGCCGCAGAGCCCGGCGAGGGCGGTGCAGAGGATGATCGCCGGCAGGGACGTCGCCGAGTAGAGCAGCATGTAGGACGCGGCGGCGGAGAAGGTGCCGAGGACGATGGTATTGCGCCGCCCGATGTGGTCGGCCAGCCAACCGCCGAGCGCGCTGCCGAGGAGGGAGCCGAGGGCGTAGGCGCTGATCGCCCACGCGGCGGCGGTCTCCGGATGCCCGCGGCGGGTGAGATAGATGGTGAGGAAGGGCCAGACGAACGTCCCGAAGCGGTTGATGAAGGTGCCGGCGAAGAGCACCCAGAACTTCCCCGGAAAGGCGCGGAGGTCGGTGAGCAGCGAGGCGGGCGCGGACATTTAGAAAGCGCGCCCGCTTTCGATCTCCAACTCGGGATGATCGATCCGCACCAGCTCCCAGTCCCACGGTTTCCAACTCCGCTGCCGCCACGCGAAAAGGAAGGGCGGACCGAGGGTATTGACCCGCTCCATGACGAGCGCGGCGATCGGGCTGCCCTGGCCGGCGATGCGCACCGGCACACGGATTTCCGCGCTGCGGTCGCCGACGGTCGCGGGGCCAGGTTCGCCCTGGATGGTGAGGAAAAGGAAGTGCCCGAAGACCGTGCGCGCATCGTCCATGACATTCTCTTTGTCATGGCCCCAGCGGTCGGAGTAATCCTCCGCGACGAACCCGCGCACCTTGTCCCAATTTCGCCCTTCCACCGCTTTGAAAAAATGCCCGGTATGCAGCCGGACCTGCCGTTCCGGCTGCCAGAGCCACGCGGCGTAGAGCCCCGCCATGACGAGCGCGACGGCGGCGACGAGCACGATTTTTTGACGATCCATGAGCGAGACTGAATTGAAGTACCAGGAAAATGTCGCGGCGATTCTGCGCAACGCGCGCGGCGAGATTCTGATTTGCGAGCGGGTGTCGGTGAAGGGCGCGTGGCAGTTTCCGCAGGGCGGGGTGGATGAGGGCGAGACGCTGGAGCAGGCGATGGTGCGCGAGGTCTGGGAGGAGATCGGAGTGAAGGCGTGGGATTTCACGATCGTCGAGCGCCGTGGGCCGTATCGCTACGTCTTCGGCAATGGCCGGACGAAGCGCGGATTTCACGGCAAGGTGCAGCACTATTTTCTGTGCGATTTCACCGGCGCGGACGCAGGCATCAATGTCGCGACGGAGCATCCGGAGTTCCGGGCGTTTCGTTGGGTGCGCCCCGCGGATTTCGAGATGGGGTGGCTGCCGGAAATGAAGAAAGAGGTCTATGCCGCAGTGTTCGCCGATTTCTTTGGCGTGAAAATGGGGGCACCGGCATGAATTCTGTTGTCATCGCTGCGATCATGCAGCTAAAACTCCAGCTTTATGCTGACTTTTGGGACATTTTCAGTCGTCGTCGCCGCGTTCCTCGGATGCGTCTGGTGGGCGTGTCGGGACGAGCAGGTTTGACGGCCAGAGCCGATTTATCGGGATATGCTGGACGCTGAAGACACGGCGTGGCTGAAGGCCACTACGAATGAGCTGAACAACCTCCTGCAGGTCATTTCGGAAACGAGCAACATGCTCGCGCCGGAGGATGACGCGACGGGTGAGGGGGCGAAGTATTTTGCCATCCTCCGCCACGGCGTCGAGCGTGCAACCAGCGTGGCCCGGAGCATGGCCGAGCGCCTTGGTTCGGCCGACGCGGGAAATGTGGTGCAGATGCCCGGCGCGGCCGCACCTGCAGCGCAAACGGTGGTTCCCGCGTCGGAGGTGAAGCCGCTGCCGCCGTTGCCCGCGAGCGGACCGCTGGTGCTGCCACTCAGTGGCGATGTAAAGGTTTTCAATCCGTCCGGAACCCTGGAGTTGGTGATGGTCGTGGACGACGAGGAATTCATCTCCTTTCTCGCGCAGCGGCTGCTGACCGATGAAGGCTACCGCGTGATCACGGCGCGCGACGGTTTTCAGGCGGTGGAAATGTACCGCAAGCTCCGCGATCAGATTTCGTTGGTCATCCTCGATTTCACGATGCCGGTCATGGATGGCGCAGATGTTTTTGCCGAGTTGCAGGAGATTAATCCCAAGGTGCCCGTGGTGCTCAGCAGCGGTTTCGCCGAGCAGGGGCGGCTCCAGACGATGCTGGCGCGGGGACTGCGCGGTTTTATCCCGAAGCCCTACACGCATCAGAAACTCCTCAGCCAGGTGCGCTCGATCCTCGATACGATCAAGGCGGAGGAGAGCGGCCAGCGGCGGATTTTGTAGAGGGTCGGTAACGGAGTGGGCGAAGCGCGCGCGGACGCCGGGCGATCCTGCGGCGACTCCCATGTTCCCACCCCAATCTGGCATCGCATTAGCTATGTCAGGCGGACATGGCCCGTATTGATTCATTCTTCAAGTTCATGAAGGAACAGAGCGCCTCCGATCTGCACCTTTCCACCGGAAACCCGCCGATGCTTCGCATCAATGGCGAACTCGTGCGCGTGGATATGCCCGCGCTGGAAAACGACGATCTCAAGGCGCTGGTTTACGAGATCGCCACCGAGCAAAAGATCAAAGTCTTCGAGGAAACCGGCGACGTCGATTTCGGCTACGAATATCCCGGCTTCGCCCGCTATCGCGCGAATTTTTTCAACCAGAAGAGCGGCATCGCCGCGGTCTTCCGGCTCATTCCGAGCAAGGTTCTGACGGCCGACGAACTCGGTCTTCCGCCGGTCCTGAAGCGTTTCTCGATGCTGAAAAAAGGCCTCGTACTCGTGACCGGTCCGACGGGTTCGGGCAAAAGCACCACGCTCGCCGCGATGGTCGATTATGCGAACCTGCACCGCAAAGATCACATCATCACCGTCGAGGACCCGATCGAGTTTGTGCATCGCTCGCAGCAGTCGCTGGTCAATCACCGCGAGGTCGGCGTGCATACGAAGTCCTTTGCCTCGGCGCTGCGCGGTGCGTTGCGCGAGGATCCGGACATCGTGATGGTGGGTGAAATGCGCGATCTCGAGACGATCGAACTCGCGCTCACTGCGGCGGCCACGGGCCACCTTGTCTTTGGCACGCTGCACACGCCGAGCGCGCCCAAAACCATTGACCGTGTCATCGACGTCTTTCCCGCCGGGCAGCAGAATCAGGTTCGCGCCGGTCTCTCGGAGTCATTGAAAGGAGTGGTGGCGCAAAACCTTTTTCGCCGGATTGACAAGCCGGGTCGGGTGGCCGCGCTCGAAGTGCTGGTGGTGGATACGCCGATCGCGAATCTCATCCGCGAAGGCAAGACGCACCAGATTCCGGGCATGATGCAGGTCGGCAAAAAGAAGGGCAACCAGCCGCTCGATGACGCCATCATGGAGCATCTCCGCGCGGCCCGCATCTCGCCGGAGGAGGCGTATGAAAAAGCGCAGGACCGGAAAAAATTCCGCGTCTTTCTCAAGACGCCTCCCGACGACATCGACGAATGATTTTATGGGCACGCCATGAAACAAACTGAACTCAACACCATCCTCGGGGCGATGCTGGACGCACACACCGGAATCTCGGACCTCGTCTTTTCCGTGGGGCAACCGATGCAGGTCGAGGCCTTTGGTGAGCTGAAACCGGTGCATGTTTTCCCGTCGGTGAAAAAACTCACCCGCTTTCAGACCGAGCAAATCGCCCTCGCGATCGTGGGTTCTGCGCGCCACTTGTTGCGTGATCTCGCGCTCCGCGGCGCGTGCGATTGCAGCTATGCTTTGCGCGAGGAGGCGCGCTTTCGCGTGAACATCTTCCGCCAGCGCGGCAATCTCGCGATCATCATGCGGAAAGCGCAAAGCGTGATGCCGAGCCTGACCTCGCTCGGGTTGAGCCCGATTTTTCGCGACATGGCAAAGGAAAAGAACGGACTCATCCTCGTCACCGGCGCGACCGGAAGCGGCAAAACGACGACGCTTTCCGCCATCCTGAACGAGATCAACGAAACGCAACCCGTGCACGTGGTGACGCTCGAAGATCCCATCGAATTCATTCATCAGCACAAGAAGGCGACGTTCAACCAGCGGGAACTCGGTGCGGATTTCGACACGTTTCCCAACGGGCTGCGCTCCGCGCTGCGGCAGGCGCCGAAAGTCATCCTCGTGGGTGAAATACGCGACCGTGCAACGGTCGAGATCGCGCTCACGGCGGCGGAGACGGGACACCTCGTGCTTTCGACGATTCACACGATCAACGCCGGGCAGTCGATCAACCGCATCCTCGGCATGTTCGATCTTGCCGAGGAGTCGCAACTCCGGTTGCGACTGAGCGAAACGCTCCGTTATGTGGTCAGCCAGCGACTCGCGCCGCGAGGAGGTGGCGGGCGTTTGCTGATCAATGAAATCATGGGCACGAACCTGCGCGTGCGCGAGGCGATCGCGCTCGGCGAGGCTGAAGGGCGCAGCTTCTACGACATCATCGAGGCCAACTCGACGTTCGGCTGGACGACCTTTGATCAATCGCTCTGCAAGGCCTATCAGTCGGGTCTGATCTCTGCGGAAACGGCGGACCTTTACGCCACGAACAAGGCGAAAATGACGCGCTTCATCGACGGGGTGAAGAAGCAGCGAGGCCTCGTCAACGACACGGCCTCGGGCCTGAAACTCGATCTCGAATCCCTCGCCCCGACCTCTGGAGCACTCCGCTAAAATGACCGCGAAAATCATGGAATCACAAAACCGCCTCGACGTTTTCGAACCTGGCGACAAGACGGCCCTGGTCTGTCTGGACGTGCCGGAAGTGCAGCGCATCGTCGTCGATCAGCTCACGGCGCTCGGTTTCAAAATCCACACCGGCCTCTACGTGGATGACGCTCTGCTCAAGCTGCGCACGCACGCGTATGACGTGCTGGTGGTTTCCGAGCACTTCAACGCGTCGGACATCGACACGAATCCGATTATCGCCGAGACGCAGCTCACAGCGCCGGAGCAGCGGCGCAAGCAACTCGCCGTGGTCCTCGGCGCGAGCTTTGTGACGAATGACGGAATGCAGGCTTTCGACCACAGCGTGGATCTCGTGGTGGCGCTCCCGGATGTCGTCAACCTCACGCCCGTACTCCGGCGCGGGCTGGCGCGCATCCGGGATTTCTACGCTCCGTGGACTGAGGCGTTGCGGGCCGCGGAAGCTGCGTAGAAAAGGTTCCCCGCGCGGTTTCGTTGTTGATTTCCGGGGATTTGGTCCCTAGAGTCCGAGCTCTATGAACCAAACGCGCTGGATGCGCTTTCATTGGGATCTAGCACCACTTCCGCCGCCGAGTCGCGGAGGCAACCCCATCGGCTCGCGGGACCGAGTCTGACGAGCGCACCGATTTCTATGGCTCAGCTTTTCGACGACTATGCCGTTGGCAATTTTTACGATGAGATGTTTGCCACGTCCGGGGAAGTCCGCCCGCACTATCAGGCCTTACTGGATCGCTTTCGAGAAATGGGGGCGGGCGAGATTGATCGGAAGCAACACCTCGCTTCGCAGACATTTCTCAATCAAGGCGTAACCTTCACCGTTTATAGCGATAACCAAGGGACTGAGCGAATTTTCCCATTCGATCTGCTGCCGCGGATCATTCCGCGCGAGGAGTGGGATCACGTTGAGCGGGGTCTCGTCCAGCGGATCGCGGCGCTGAACCTATTCCTCAAGGACATCTACCACGACCAGCGCATCGTGAAGGAAGGAATCGTTCCCGAGGAGGTGGTGAAGAGTGCCAAGCATTTTCGTCCGGAGTTCGTCGGCTTCGATGTGCCGAAGGACATCTATATCCACATCTGCGGGAGCGACTTGATCCGCGACAGGGATGGGCGCTATCTGGTCCTTGAGGACAACGGTCGCTGCCCGAGTGGCGTGAGTTACGTGTTGGAAAATCGGCAGGTGATGAAGCGCGTGTTCCCAAAACTTTTCACGTGCCAGAAGATCCGTCCGGTTGATTCATACGGCCAGGAATTGCTCAACGCCCTTCGCTTTGTTGCCCCCGAGCGATGCCCGAATCCCGAGGAGCCGACGGTGGTTTTGCTCACGCCCGGCATTTTCAATTCGGCCTACTTTGAGCACTCCTATCTCGCCCGCGCCATGGGCATTGAGATCGTCGTCGGGCAGGATCTCGTGGTGAAGGACGAAGTCGTCTTCATGAAGACCACGAAGGGATTGAAGCGCGTGGACGTGATTTACCGCCGGATTGACGACGACTTCATTGATCCGACGGTTTTCCGCAAAGACTCGGTGCTCGGGGTGCCGGGTATCGTGGAAGCCTATCGCAGGGGAAACGTCAATCTGGCGAACGCCATCGGCACCGGAATCGCGGACGACAAAGTGATGTATTACTTCGTGCCGCGAATGATTAAATTTTATCTTGATGAAGAACCGCTTATCCCGAACGTGGACACTTTTCTCACGATGTTCGATCGGGACCGGAAATACGTCCTCGAAAACATTGCAAATCTTGTCGTCAAGAGCGCTAACGAGAGCGGTGGGTACGGGATGCTGATCGGTCCACACGCGACGAAAGAGGAGCACGAGAAATTTCGGCAGGCGATCTTGCAGGATCCGAGGAACTACGTCGCCCAGCCCGTGATCTCGCTCTCCCGCAGCCCGAGCTACTGCGGCGACGGTGCCATCGAAGGGCGCCACATCGATCTGCGGCCCTATATTTTGAGCGGCGAAAAAACCACCATCATTCCCGGTGGCCTCACCCGTGTCGCGCTCCGCAAAGGCTCGCTCGTTGTGAATTCTTCGCAGGGTGGAGGATCGAAGGACACGTGGGTCGTCGATGAAGAATGAATCGCGATTTTTACTAGACATCCCATGCTCTCACGCGTCGCTGATTCGCTCTACTGGCTCGCCCGTTATATCGAGCGAGCAGAAAATCATTCCCGCATTCTCGACGTGAATCTGCAGGTCACGCTCGACGATGATCACATCGGCGACGAGGGCGACAGGCGCGACTGGGAACCGATCCTCGCCGCGCTCGAAGACGGAAAGCTCTTCCGGCGGCTCTACGCCGTCACCAGTGCCGAGACGGTTTGCGAGTTTATCACCTTTGCGCAGGAAAATCCGAACTCCATCAGCTCGTGCGTCGCCGCCGCACGGGAGAATGCTCGCACTGTCCGGGAGTATATATCCAGTGAGATGTGGGAGCGCATCAACGGTCTCTACCTCTGGCTGAATTCCCCTGAAGCTCGCCGGACCTTCGCTGGCAGCGCAATCGATTTTTACCGCCAACTTGTCGACTACGCCCACCAGTTCCACGGCACCACCGACGCCACGCTCACCCACGGCGAGGGCTGGAGCTTTCTCCAAGTCGGAAAGTATCTGGAGCGCGCTGACAGCGCTTCTCGGATCCTTGACCTCAAATATCACATCCTCCTGCCGCGTGGTGAACAGGTCGGTGGCAATGTCGATACAGTGCAGTGGCAGGCCGTGCTCAAGTCGTGCAGCGCCTTCGAGGCCTACCGAAAGCTCCACACTGGACAGGTAACACCTTGGAGTGTGGCGGAGTTCATCCTGCTTCACGAACACTTCCCGCGCAGCATTCGCTTCTGCACGGACCAATTGGACGCCGCCCTCCACGCCATTTCGGGATCGAGTCGCACCCACTTCGCCAATGAGGCCGAGCGTCTCTCGGGCAAACTTTGCTCTGACCTAACCTTTGTAATGATCGACGACATCATGCGCGCGGGTCTGCATGAATATTTGGATTGCATCCAGTATCGGTTGATCGAAATCGCTGCCGCGATGCGCGAGGACTACTGCGAATGGATTGATGCAAATACCACTGCGCATGGCCGTGCCTAGTTGGCGAGATCACCCGCGCCAAATGGAACAGACGAATTTTTCAAGATTCCGCTTGTCGCTGCACATTCCCTCGCTAACGTCCGCCTCCCGCAACGGAGATGCCTTAAAAAACGGCAGCACCAATTCGGAGGAAAATCGGAAAGCTGAAGAAAAATCAAAATTCCGGTTGACCAATGAGGCTAGCCAGCTAAAGTCCTCGTCCCGCAAGAAACGCGGGGAAGCCGAAAGCGGCAACGTTCTTCAACCTTCCGGGACTTAAGATTGATCCAATCTTGTCCCGACACTGGAAACTGCGTCGTGAGACGCGAGCTTAGAGGTCGGCGCCAAGATTGGGTTTTGCGTTGCCGGAAGCCATGAAGGAGTAATGTTCTTTGAAAGTTAGATTCTGGAATTTGTCACACGACTCCGTGCGACCCGTGCGTAAGCCGGGATGTGCGGAATGAGCAGATTCAGAACGGTCAAAATAGTAAGCAAAAATTGAATTGTGCGTTACACGTCAGATCTTTGATTTCAAAAAATACAGATCGGACAAACCCCACGACACCCCGCCTCTTTACTGAGAAGGGTGACGTGGGTATGAACGGTCAGATTTAACAACGGCCTTAGCAGCCGATTGTGCAAACTTTGGGGCGCAAGCCTCATCCGTTTTTCACGGAGAGTTTGATTCTGGCTCAGAACGAACGCTGGCGGCGTGGATAAGACATGCAAGTCGAACGGGATTTCATTTGTAGCAATACACATGAAGTCCAGTGGCGTAAGGGTGCGTAACACGTGGGCAATCTGCCGAGAAGTGGGGGACAGCTCGCCGAAAGGCGAATTAATACCGCATGTGGTTAGCGAGGGCATCCTCGCGACACCAAAGCCGGGGCAACCTGGCGCTTCTTGATGAGCCCGCGGCCTATCAGCTAGTTGGTGAGGTAACGGCTCACCAAGGCTATGACGGGTAGCTGGTCTGAGAGGACGACCAGCCACACTGGAACTGAGACACGGTC
>CAYQBV010000125.1:0-11763 GCA_964415705.1 uncultured Chthoniobacter sp.
GACGTAATCCTGCGGCTCGCTGTGCAGCTCCGCGGTCCACGCTGCACCGGAGACGACGTTAATCTTTCCCGCCGCGATCTTCACTGCGCACGGATACCGCGCCGAAAAGCTGATCCAGAGCGCTTCGCTCTGATCCATGGGCAAAACGCCCCCGCCGCGCTGGAGCCAGGAGGCCGGGGCCGTCGCGGGAAAGTCGTCCAGGGAACGGAGCGGGGCCGCGCCGAGGTCGAAGGGCTTGCGCACGAGGAAGAGCCGGATTCCGGCGAGCTTGGGGTGCTCGTAATCCGTCTCCTTTCCGATCCGCGGATGGCTGGCCAGCAGTCATACCGTGGCTTTGACCGCATCGGTGAAGCGCTGCGCCAGAGCGATGTTTTCCCGGTGCGCATAGTAGTCCGCTTGCAGCGCGATGTCGGCAAGTGACTCCGGCGTCTGGACGACGCGCAGGCTCACGCGGCGCCGTGTTTTTCCCGCAGCGATTCGATGATCCGGTCGAAGTTCGCCTCACCCCACGGAGTGCGCAGGCTGTCGATCGCCTCTAGGAGCAGGTGCTCCACCTCGTCGCGATCCATGTCGCGATAAACTTCCTGCCCCTGCCACGCGGTGAGCGCCGCAGTCACGACCGCCGCAGGACTTTCAAACCCGCCCGCCTGCAACTTTGCGCGCACGAATTCATCCAGCTCGTCGGGGATCGTTATGGTCATGCTGAAATTGGTGTGTCTGCCGCAGTAGTTCGTCAACGCCGACTTCACCCTCGTTGCCAAATTGAGGACCGAAGCGGTGGGTACGGGCGAGCCTTGGCAACTCCGGATTTGCGCGGGCAATGGAGCGGAGCGACATCGCCTGCCGCAGGCAGCCCGAAGGGTGGCCGTGGCGACGGCCAGCAACCTGAGCTTCGTGGGGAGGGGCGGGACGGCCTGGAGCCAGTGCGGCGGCGCGTGAACCCGGCCACCCCCACCCCGCGCAGGTGCCACGGCATCACACGGGAGCCTTTTGCTCGTCTCACGCATCGGCGCGGCGGATGGAAAACACTTTGACGTGCCGGTCGGCGAGGTCTTCCCAATAGTAAATGGCGAATCCACGGTGGACGTGGACATCGAGCGAACGGCCCGTGGGGTCCGGTTCCTGAAAGTCGGCGAAGCGCGTGGGAAAGGTCTGAATCTCCCCGAGCCGCCGGCGCAGCGCGACTTGCTCGCGGCGCGGGAGGGTGGCCAGGAACTCGACGACGTCAATGTCGAGCAGCAGCCGAAAATTTATTCCGCGAGTTCATCGGGTCGGAAGCCCATCCGGCGGTCGAATTCCTCGAGCGGCACCCAGCGGCTCGGATCGTCGAGTTTCGCGGCAAAATCGCCGGGCAGCCGCCCGCTTTTTCGATCCTGCAGGACGACCGCATAGGCGATCAGGCGGCGGAGTTGCGTGTCATCCCAAGTGGCGATCTCGTGCTGGACAGCATCAATGCTCATGCGTTCAGCGTAGCTGGCGAAGGCGTTGCGACAAGGGGCGGAGCGAAAAATTGTTTCGCCCGCTGGCGCACGAAGGCTCTCGCCGCCTCCGTCACAAGGCCGCGCCGGACTTCATCGTCTGGGCTTCGCGCCGCAGGGTGGCGACGAATTTGTTGGCGCGCACGTAGCCTTCATACTCATCGCGTTCCTCGGCGGTGAGATCGCTCACGAACGTGAGTGGGTTGCGGTTTGGAAAGGGCTCACCAGTCGCCATCTCGAATCTGGCGGAAGATGGCGGAAACGCGTTTGGCGGACAGGCCCCGCATCGCGCGCAGGAGTTCCGCCACCACAGTGGGACGTTCGCGGATGAGCATAAGCGCGCGGGTTTTCGGCTCGTCAAGCGCCGCGCGGGCCGCAGTATCCCGGACTTTTATGAGCACAAAATATCGCATCGTCGGCATCAACTTCGATCACATGCACATGGGCGACCTGCTGCGCATGGCGCACGAGCATCCCGACGCGGAACTGGTCGGCATCTGCGACGAAAAGCCGGAGCGCATGGCCGACGCCGCGCGCAAATTCTCCATTCCAGCCGACCGCGTTTTCACCGACTACCGCGCGTGCCTCGAGACGACGCGGCCCGACCTCGTGATCCTTTGCCCGGCCACCGGCGAGCACGCGCTGTGGACGCAGCGGGTCGCAGAATTCGGCGTGAACATCATGATCGAGAAACCTTTCGCCGCGTCGCTCGCGGATGCGGACGCGATGATCGCGGCGCAGCGCGCGACGGGGAAATTGCTCGCGATCAACTGGCCGATCCGCTGGTTCCCCGGCTACATCACGACCAAGCGCCTGCTCGACGAGGGCCTCATCGGCGAGGTCACGAGTTTTCACCACTACGGCGGCAACCGCGGCCCGCTCTATCACCTCGCCGACAAGGTCGAGCAGGTGCCGACGGCGGAGATGAAAGCCGCGAGCTGGTTTTACAAAGCGGCGCTCGGCGGCGGCTCGCTGCTCGACTACGCGGGTTATGGAGCGACCATCGGAACGTGGTTTCAAAACGGCCGCAAACCACTGGAAGTGACCTGCGTCATGGACGAGCCAGCCGGCCTCGAAGTGGACGAGCACAGCGTCACCATCTGCCGCTACGCGCACGGTCTGTCGAAGATCGAGACGCGTTGGGGCACCTTCACCGACCCGTGGATTTTGCAGCCGCAGCCCAAGTGCGGCTTCGCCCTCTGCGGCACGCGCGGCACCATCAGCGCCTACGATTACGCCACGCATCTGCGCGTGCAGACCGCCGAGCGCCCCGAGGGTTACGAGATCGCCGTGGACGAAGTGCGCGCACCTTTCCAAAACCCCATCCAATACCTGCTCCAAGCGCTCGGCGGCGGCGACTTCGAGCGCGGCCCGCTGCATCCCGAGATCGCGCGCATCGGCCAGCAGATCGTGGACAGCGCCGCGCTCAGTGCTCGGGAAAAGCGGACGGTCAAGCTGGTCGGATAGTTACCGGCAGAGCGGCAGGCGCAGCGTGGCGCGGGTGCCGGTCGTGCCGGAACGATTCGCGACCTCGATGCGGCCGCGGTGAAGCGCGGCGGCTTCGCGGACAAAGCAGAGGCCGAGGCCGGAGCTCTTGCGCCCGGTGCCGGGACGCTGGAGCGAATAGAAACGTTCGAACAGGCGCGGAAGCGCGTAGTCGGGGATGCCGGGACCTTCGTCCTCGACGCTGATCGTGGCTTCTTGCGCGGCAGCATCCGTCGCGACGTGGATGCGGATCGCGCCGCCGTCGGGCGAGAAGTCGATGGCGTTTTGCAGCAGGTTGTGGAGCGCGCTTTCGAGGAGGAAGGATTCGCCAAGAACTTCGGGCTGGCCGGCGCAAGTGAGGTCGAGGTGCAGACCGCGCGCCTCCGCGCCAGGCTGGAGCCCCGCACAGACGGCGCGGGCGAGATCGGCGAGCGCGACGGTCTCGGGATGCTCGAGTTTTTTGCGACTCTCCAGCGCAGAAAGAGCGAGCAGGCGGTCGATGATGTTTTGCAGCCGTCGCGCCTCGGCCTGGATGTTGGCGACGAATTTTCCGCGCCGCTCGGCGGGCATGTCCTCGTGGAGCAACTCGGCGGCGCCACGGATCGCCGCGACCGGGCTTTTCATTTCGTGCGTCATGGTCTGCACGTAGTTCTCCACGTAGGCGCGGTTTTCCAGCGCGTCGCGCATCTCCTCAAAGGCGCGGCCGAGCGTGGCCGCCTCCGGCGAACCGCCGCGCGGCGGCACCACGCGCTCGCCGCGCGCCACGGCGTGCGCGTAGTCGGTGAGGCGGCGGATGGGCCGGGAGAAAAGCGTGACGACGAGATACGTGCCGACAGCGATCACGCCGAAGAGGATCAGCCCGAGCGTGCGCATCCAGAGCCGGGTTTCGTCGCGAAAGGCGAAGAGACTGCGCTGCGCCTTCGACACGCTGACCACCCCGGCGATGCGGCTGTCGCGCCGGATGGGCGCGGCGACAAACATGACCGAGCTGTCCGCGTCGGCCGGGTCGAGTTGCGTGGACCGCGCGCCGTAGCCGCCTGCGAGGGTCAGCGCCACGTCGCGCTGGGTGCGGAAATTTTGCCCCTCGGCGCGTCCGCCGTCGGAATCGAAAACCACAATCCCGCGCTCGTCGGTGACGTAGAGATTCATGTCCAGCGTGGTTTTCGTCAGGTGGTAAATCTGCGCGGCAAAGACGCGCTGCCGGGCCGCGTCCCACTCCTGCCGCAGTCCGGCGGGCGCGAAGTTTTCCGTCTCCAGCCGCGCGGCAAAAAGCTGCGCGACATCGACCATCGCCTCCTCCGCCGCCTTCAAATACTCGCGCTCGACGCGCTTGGTCAGTTGCTCGTGAAAGGCGTAGAGCCCCGCCGCGAGGAAGACGAGAAAGCCCAGGAGGATGCGGGAGGTCGTGCTCACAAATCCTCGCGCAGCGAATAGCCGAAGCCGCGGTGCGTCTCGATCGGGTCGGCCTCGCGGCGCACTTCCTTCAGCTTGGCGCGGAGGCTTTTGATGTGCGCGTCCACGGTGCGCTCCAGCGCCGCGCCGGGATCGTCCCACGCGATCTCCATGAGCTGCGCCCGCGAGAAGACGCGCCCCGGTTTCGCCACCAAGGCGCGCAGCAACCGGAACTCCGTGCCGGACAGAACCAGTCGCGCGCCGGCGAAGTGAATCTGCGCGCGCTCCTCGTCGAGGCGGAACGCGCCGTCTGCCGCGGGCCTTTTTTCCGCCGGCGCGGGCGCGGCCTGGATGCGGCGGAGCACGGCCTTCACCCGCGCGCAGAGTTCGCGCGGGCTGAATGGTTTCACCATGTAGTCGTCGCCGCCGAGTTCCAGGCCGACCACGCGGTCCACTTCGCTGGCGCGCGCGGTGAGGAAGATGATCGGCAGGTTCGAGGTGCGGCGGATTTCGCGGCAAAGGTCGAAGCCGACGACATCCGGCAGGCCGACATCGAGCACCACCAGCGCCCACGGTCCGCGGAGCAAGGCCGCGCGCGCCTCGCCGCCCGTCGCGCACCCATGCGGCTCAAAGCCCTCGGTTTCGAGCGAGTAGGTGATGTTGTCGAGGATCGACGGCTCATCTTCGACGACGAGGATGCGCGGTTTCATGCTGCGGGAGAGTGGGCGGGTGCGATGCAGGGTTCAAGCGGCGAGCGTATCTCCGGGGAGCACACGCGTCCCGCGTGTTGGTTTCGGCGTCCCGCCGAAACGAACTTCCTGCGGCACGGCACCGTGAGCGATGCCCGCATCCGATAGCGTCGCGTCTGGGAAGTTCGCGACGGCGGGACGCCGTCGCCAACACGCGGGACGCGTGTGCTCCCCGGAAATCGCGCTCG
This sequence comes from uncultured Chthoniobacter sp., assembly GCA_964415705.1. Taxonomy (GTDB): domain Bacteria; phylum Verrucomicrobiota; class Verrucomicrobiia; order Chthoniobacterales; family Chthoniobacteraceae; genus Chthoniobacter. The sequence goes on from CAYQBV010000125.1 coordinate 5,293, forward strand.
CCGCGTCATCTTCACGCGATGGGTTGTGGCATCGGCGGCGGGGTGGCGCGAGAAGTCAGCGCGGCGTCCCATTTCACCCGTGCGGTGAAGGCCATGAGGAGCGCGAGCGTAACGATCGCGCCGGCGGTGATGGTGATGCCGGTCAGCCCGTCGAAGAAAAAGCTGTAGCTGAAGAGCACCATGTAGGCGAACTGCGCGAGCGCGGAGATGACCGCGAATTTCCTCGTCGTCGCGAGCCAGAGGTAGCCCGTGACCAGCGCGAGCGACACGGCGGCGGCGAGGCAAAAGGCCAGCCTCAGCGGCACGAGATCGACGAGATACGCGAAGAGGAGTTGGAAGGCGAAGCAACCGGCGGCGAGGAAGAAGTAGTTCATCGGGTGAAGATCGGTGCGCTCGCGGATGCCAACGATGACGAGCACGGCGAAGAAGAAGAGCAGCGAGACTGGCGCGAAGAAGGTCATGCGCCCGGCGACGTAGCCGGGATTGGTGACGGCGGGCATGTCCATGGCGATGGCGCTCGCGCCGATCACGTCGGTGTAATCCCACTGCAGCTTGCCCTTTTCACCGGTGACCGTGCGCGAAGTGGGCGACTCGGCGAAGGGCGGGATGTTGATGTCGGCGAAGTTCACGTTCATCGCGAGGTGCAGATTCTTCAGCCGCTTCGCGCTCTTGAGGGAATAGACCCACTGGTTCAGTCCGGTGGCGCGATAGGTCACCGTGAGCGGCACTTCCGCGCCCGGCGCGAGGAGCAGCGATTCCCGAATCTCGCCGTTGACCGGGGCTTTGTCGGTGAGCTTGTCGCCGAAGCGCAGCGAAAAGGCATCGTAGCGCGCGTCGGCGGCGGGAAACTTGAACGCGGCATAGATGGTCTGCGCGATGGGCGTCGGATTCTTCACCACGTACTGGCCGGTGAACTCGGCCTTGTAGGTGCGATACCAGAGCAGGCCCTTGTGCTTCGGATCGTAGGTCAGCGTCACGGCGATGTCGCTCCGCTCGGGCTGGATCTCGCGGCGCGCGCCGGCGCTGGTCGGGGCTTCGTAGAAAAGCGCCGGGTGTTCCTGCGTGAGCACGGGGCCCCAGTTTTTTACAACCTCGGTGCCGAGGCGTCCGTCGGTTTGGTTCGAGCGATATTGCAGGGTTCCGCCGAGGAGGAACCAGGCCGCGGAGGTGCAGCCGACGATGAGGCAGATGGCGAGGAGACGTTTGATGGTCATAGGAATGTGCGGGTTGAGGTTGGGTTATTTTTCGAGGCTGCGGCGTTGGTAAAAGAGCGAGACGGCGGGGCGCTCGGCGCGGCAGAAATCTTTGCGGAGCGAGATGATCCGGTCGCCGCCGGTGCTTTCGGCGGTGCTGCCGCCGGCGGAGACGTTGCCGTCGATGGCGGTGATCTCGAACGCCGCCGGCAGGGTGATCGACCAGTCGAGCCGCTCGATGAAGAGCGCGGTGCGCGGCAGTTCCAACCCGACATCGCCGGAGACGGGATCGAGCGCTTTGAGCTTCGCGGCATAGACGAGCGCGACGGTGGTCGTGCCGTCCTTCGGTGTCGGCAGCGCCAGTTCGATGACGCCGTTTTCCCGCTGGATGGGCCGCGCGGTCACGCCGCCGACCGTGCAAGACAGCAGCTCGACTTTCTCCGGCAACTCCAGTCGCCACGCGAGAGGAGCGGCGTGCTTGATCGTGTAGGTCACCGCGGTCTGCGTGGCGCCGTCGGCGACGAGGCGCAAGCCGCCGCGGGCCTCGCTGACGATGGCTTCGGCGGTCGCGATGGTGGGCAGCCAGTGCGTCTGGATGACGAGCTGCGCCGCGCTTTCCGCGGTCATGAAAGCCGCGCCGCCGATCTCCGCGCGCATCCACTCCGGCAGCCGGCGCGACTCCACCGCCGACCGCAGCGCGTCGCCTTTCAGCTCCAGTCCGTCGGCGGGCAGGATGGCGAAAAGGTGGCGCGCGTCCTTGTCGTCGGGCGCCATCGGCGCTTGCAGCGTCCACTGCTCGGCGAGCGAGGACTGCGGCACGGCGTAGGCGAGCGTCAGTTCGCGGTCGAGCACGTCGCGCGTTTTCCAGCGGATGCGGAGCAGGCGGCGGCCATCGTCGGCGCGCGTCTGCGACCAGTCGGCGACGTCCTCGCCGGTCACGGTGATCGCGCCGGCATTGGCCGGTAGTGCGAGCGTCAGGTCGAGGCCGGAGCCGTCGTCGGCCCGGGCGAAAACGCGCGCGGCAAAACGCAGCCGCCCTTCCGCGAAACGCACCAGCACTTGCGACTGCGTCTGCCAGTGGCTCGGCGTGATCGGCGGCGGCGGTTTCGGCGCTTCCGCGATTTTCGGGACCGTGAGTTCGAGACTCACCTCGCCCGCGTCGCCGGGCAGGAGAAACACCGCGACGCCATCCGCGGATGCCCCGGCCTGGCCATTCACCCGCGCCTCCAGCCCGGCGGGGATGCCGGACACGCTCAGCCGTTTCACCGACGCGCTGCCGAGCTTGAGCTTCAGCGGCACCGTGAGTTGCCGCGCGCCGCGCGTGGCGAGATGCAGCGCGACCGGCGTCCGGCCGGGGACGTTCGTGAGCAGCGCGTAGCCTTCATCCCAAACGATCGAGCGCTCGCCGGCTTCCGCCTTGTCCAGCCGAACCTCGCCGCCGAGCAGCGGGATGCGCTGCCACTTTTTTTCCAACGCCTCGACCTCGAACTCCGCGTCGATCTTGCTCGCCGCCTCCCCCAGCGCGATGCGCACGTCCGCGCGATGCACGAGGAACGGCACCGGCGCGACTTCCGGCGGCGCGACCGGCTCCGGCTTGCGCTGGCCCGCCTCCCACAGCGCGCGCAGTTCCGCATACGGGATGGTGACGAAAGCGCGCCCGAGGTCCGGCGACGGCGGCGGCTCAGGCAGCGTGGCCGCGGAAGCGGCGGTGGTGAGGAGGGCGAGGAGAGATGGGAAGTGTTTCATTTCCCCAAACCTCACACCCGACCGTGAATCCTTGATGCGCCTTCCGTGAAACGACGATGAATTCTCCGTGAAACCCACAGAATACAGGCCTGTTCCTGAGGCAACCGTGCTTGGCCGACCGCCTTCGGCCGCTTCGCAGATCACCGCGCTCTCAAACTGGAGCGCTGGAGCTTGGGAACGAGAGGAGAAAGGTGGCATCTCGTCCAACGCAGTCCGAGGCAGCGACTCCCGCGCGCCGGAGCGTTTCGTGACAGGGGAAAACAGAGCCTGTCATCCTGAGGTGTCGAACACGAGGGCGTGATCTTTGGCGCGGGATGAGCCAGCGGACGCCAAGGAGCGGCGACATTCCTGTCGCCGACCACGGGCTGCGCCGGAGGCGCACAAACTTTTGGCAAGGCGGCGGCGCGGCGTGCGCCCACAAGGAAAATTCGGCGCCCTTCGGCAGGCTCAGGGCCTTGCCGTTCGACAAGCTCAGGCCCTGAGCGAAGTCGAACGGGAGCCTGTCGAAACGGCTGCGCGCGCAGGTGGACGGCGACAGGAATGTCGCCGCTCCTTGCGCGCCCCGAGAATCCGCACGCCTCTGAAAATGCGGGAGGTTCATTGGCAGCGCAGGCTCGGCTCGACTCCGTTCAGGATGGCACGTCATGCGCCGCCCGGCGAAGGGCCGCTTCGCTCCCTAGCGCGTGCTGAAGCTCGGCGCAGCGCCTCCGTCCAACCTCATAGCGTCTTGCAACCAAGCGCAACTTGGACGACGAATAAGTGCTCGACGCCATCTCCGCTTTCGCGGAGAACGCGAATTGCTAACAGCACAATGCCATGAGCGAAAATATCCGGACTGATTTCATTACTCCAACCTCCACATTCGTAATCGGGATGGGAACCGTGCTGAACTTGGCTGGGAACTATTTCGTGTACAATACGTCGGGCACTTCTGAAGAGGCTGATTTGAACGCGATCTCTTCTGACTGGCAAATGGTGGGGAACGACATAAAGCAGGCGATTCAGAGGTCGGGATCGGGCGCGGAATAGTCGAGTAGCGATGGCTCAGAAACCGAAAAAAGGCGACGAGCCGACCGCCAATCCGAAGGGCACAGTCACCGTTCAGCCAGCGGCGGGTGAGTCGCTTGGTGAATTGCTCAAAGAAGCCGCTCCAGAACTTCTCCAGCGAGCCAGTCCAGACCAAAAGCGCCATCTCGAAGCCGTTCGGATCACGACTGTGACAGCCCACAATGGGCCACTTCCGCCGCCTGAGATGCTGGAAAGATACAGCCAGATCATTCCGAATGGTGCCGAGCGCATCATGGCAATGGCCGAAGCTCAGTCGGCGCATCGTATCAGTATTGAACGCACGGTGATAACCAGTCAGCAGAGTCAGAGCGGCAGGGGCCAAGTCTTTGCACTGACCATCGGAGTTTTTGGCATCACTGCGGGAGCCATCGTGGCCTGCTTGGGCCACGATGCTGTTGGCGGGACTATCGCGGGAACAACCGTTGTCAGTTTGGCTGTGGCTTTCATCACAGGAAAATACTCTCAAAAAGCCGATCTGGAAGCCAAGCGCCCGAAACCGAAAGGCCGGTAGGGCGAAGCCGACAATTGCTTCAAGGCTTGTGAGGTCGTTACCGCCTTACAATAGCGAATAAGCATCCACATCCACCGTGACGATGACATCCTCGGGAAACGTGAGCTTTTCCAGGACGCCGCTAAGATGCCGCGAGAGGCGGAGGATGGCGTGAGTGCGGAGCATGAGGTGGAAGCGGTAGTTGCTGTTCCTTTTCTCCTGCGGCTATTTGCCAAAGGGGTTCAGCGTCTTCACCCCGGTCTTGGCGAAGTCCGCGGTGTTGCGCGTGACCATCGTCAAGCCATGCCGATGGGCGGTCGCGGCGAGCTGGCTGTCGAGGGAGGGTGCGATGAGCCCGGCGCGATCCCATTTCGCTTTGAGCTGTCCCCAAACGTGGGCGGTGCTGGTGTTGAAACTCAGGACGCGGCCGCGCAGGCAGTCGCACAGGGCGACGAGCCACGCGCGGAGTTGCGTTTTGCGTTTGCCGTCGGGCAGCCGCTCGATGCCGCGGCGGATTTCGCCGATGGTGATGGTGCTGACGTAGAGTTCGCTCTCGTGGGTGCGCAGCCAGCGGACGACCTTCGCGTCCGGCTTGGGTTTGACCGGCTCGCTGAAGACGTTGGTGTCCACGAGCCAGCTCACAAGGCGGGCGGCTGGGAGTCGTCAGTCTCGCGAGGCGGGATCGTGAATGGGGAGGGGCAGGCGAGCAGCAGGTCCACGAGGCCGCGGTTGGCGGGTTGGGAGATGCGCCGCAGCGTGATGGTGTCCTCGTCCTCGACGGCGACCTCGAAATCATCGCCCGGCGAAAGGTGAAGCTGCTCGCGCACGGGGACGGGAAGAACGATCTGGCCTTTTTGGGAGAGCACGGTGGTCATGGTGGGAGAATCTTACCGGCATCGCCGACGGCGACAAGGGCCGCTTCTTTCACAAGAGCTGATAAGCATCCACATCCACCGTGACGATGACATCCTCGGGAAACGTGAGCTTTTTCCCGTCATCCTGAGCGGAGCGTAGCGGAGTCGAAGGACCTCTAACTTTTCGTGGGCGGAGGTGGCGGGGTGAAGCGCGTCGCATGGCCCGCCGCCTTCGCCCGGAGGAAATAGTTAGAGGTTCTTCGACTCCGTTCCCGCCCGTCTTCGCCCGCCGGGAACTGCGCTCAGAATGACGGATTGGGGAGAGCGCGTGAACGCGCGGCACCCTTTCACAAAAGCTGATACGCATCCACATCCACCGTCACGATGACATCCTCCGGAAACGTGAGCTTTTCTAACACACCTCTAAGGTGGCGCGAGAGGCGGAGGATGGCGCGGGTGCGGAGCATGAGGTGGAAGCGGTAGTTGCCGTGGCTTTTCTCCAGCGGCGCGGGCGCGGGGTCGCTGAGGGTGGTGTTCGGCGGGAGCGCGTCCTTTAGCCGGCGGTGCAGGGTCTGGGCGGAGAATTCGGCGCGCTGCTGGTGCGCGGAGCGGATGACGATGAGGACTAGGTGGGTGAAGGGTGGGTAGTCCCACTGGCGGCGGAACTCGATCTCTTGCTCCCAGAAGCCGTCGAAGTCGTGGTGGCGGGCGAACTGGATGCTGGGGCTGAAAGGCGTGAACGATTGCACGAAGACTTCGCCCTCGACGTCGCCGCGGCCGGCGCGCCCGGCGACCTGGGTGAGGAGCTGGAAGGTGCGTTCGCCGGCGCGGAAGTCGGGGAGGTGGAGCGAGAGGTCGGCGTTGATGATGCCGACGAGGGTGACATTGGGAAAGTGCAGCCCTTTGGCGATCATCTGGGTGCCGACGAGGATGTCGATCTTGCCGACTTTGAAAGCGCCGAGGGTTTCGCGGAAGGCGTCCTTGCGCGTCATCACGTCGGCGTCGAGGCGCTTGACCACGGCGGTGGGGAAGCATTTGCCGACGATGTCCTCGACCTTCTCGGTGCCGGTGCCGCTGTATTTGATGCCGGGGTCTTTGCATTCCGGGCACTTCGCGGGGG
>CAYQBV010000126.1:0-11460 GCA_964415705.1 uncultured Chthoniobacter sp.
AACGCGCCGAGGCCGGCGGGCAGCGGGTAAGTCCGGCCGTCGTCGGGAATCCGCAAGGTGCGCTGAAAGGCGATGGTCAGGGCCGGGAACGATGCGTCGTGCAATCCGGCGGAGCGCAGAGCCGCGGTGCGCAGGGCGGCCTCAATCTCGTCCCCGGTAAAGCCCTGTCATCCTGAGCTTGTCGAAGGACCTCTAACTTTTTGCGGGCGAAGGAGGGGCGGAGCGCTCCCAAACATGCGCTCCGATCTGCCGCGCGCTGAGCCCGCCATCGATGAGCAGCCGCGTCTGCGCCGTCTCCACCAGCGCGCAGTTTCCCGCACTGCCGCTGCCGAGGATGGTGACGAAAAACATGGCGCGAGTGAACCACCTCGATCGCCACATTCGCAAACAGAAAGCCCGCCGAACGCGATGCCCGGGCATCGCGCTGCACACCCGTCGCGAGCAGCGCCGGTCAAACCACCTGCGTCGTGAAACTCACAACGCGCCTATGGACCGGCCGGGGTTTGCATCTCGCTCCGCTGGCGGCAGACGGGGCAATTGTCGCCGGCTTTGAGATGGAGAAGCTGGCCGAGGTCGGGCGGCACCGCGCCGTCGCTCGTCGGCAGGGCGATCCCGTAGAGCTGGGTGGGTTTGGCGCGGCACCAGGGGTTGCGGAGCGCGCGAAACTTGAGTTCGGCGTCCGTGGCGAGCGCGAAGGTTTTCTCCGGAGCGAGGCGGCGCAGCAGGCCGAACGCATCGATGGCCTGGGTGACCTCGACCGGCGTCGGGTGCGTCTGTCCGGACGATTCGCCTGTCCGCTGGGGCGCGAGAAAGCGCTGCCATTGCGCAAAGGTCACGTCATCCACAAGGGCGAGCGTGACGAGCTGCGTTGTGGCCCGCGGCACGTCGGGTTGGTCGGTGAGATATTTCAACAGCTCGGCGAGGCGAGGCTCGGCGTCGGGTGTCGTCCGGTACGGCTGCACGGCGAGCGGGTTTTTGGCCGCCAAAGCCACGACGGGCAGCGCGACCGTGGCTGTGGCCCCAGGCCCGACGGCGAGTTGCGCCGCGCGCAGCACGATGAGCCGGTTGTCGCCCGTGGTGTTGGCGGCGATGAGTCCGGACGGAACCGCCACCGTGACCCCCGCGCCAGACGCGTTGGTCACCGCCAGCGAGAGCTGGTCGCGACCGTTACCCGACCACATCGCTTTCAGCTCCGCCCGCCCGGCCAGCTCCGCGAGCGACAGCACTGGGCGATCAGCCGCCCGCGTCGGGATTTCCCAAGAGGCCAGCAGAGCGACGAGAGTGAAAACGAGCGCTTTCAAAGTGGAGAGGCCGGAGGATCGCGCCGTCGGCCACGCTCCGCAACATCTGGCCAGCCGTGCTTCCGCACGCCGTCAGGGGCGGCGGGCGGCGGAAGAAATGGTTTGCCGGGCTTCTCGCGGGATGGTGCTGCCCTGCGCCTCGATGATCGCAGCCGCGGCGGCGGCGGTGGCCTGCGCGAAACGGCAGCCGGTCAAAACGCGGAGCCCGGTCAACGCGCCACCAGCTCCGCGAGGTGCGGGAGAAAAACGACGACGCCTATCGCGAGGGCCGCCAGAGCCGCGCAGAGGACGGCACCCGCGGCAACATCTTTGGCGCGGCCCGCCAGCGGATGCGGCCCGGGCGAGACGAGATCGGTGAGCGTCTCGATGGCGGTGTTCAGCCCTTCTCCCAGCCAGACGAGCCCGCTCGCAGCGAGGATCGCGCACCATTCGCTTGGCGAAATCCGGAGAGCGAATCCCGCGGCCACGACCAGCACCGTGGCCGCGGCGTGGATGCGCGCATTGGCCTGCGTGCGGACGAGGAAGCCCAGCCCGCGAAAGGCACAGCCGAAACTCCGCCCCAAGCGCCCGCGCGGATCCGGCGGCGGAGTTGGGCGGTCGCTCACGGAGCGGGGCTATTTGCTCTCCGCTTTGCCGTCGGGAAAAAACTTCGGCGCTTCGCCGGGCTTCGCGTCAGCCGCCGGCTTGGCGGCTTCCTGCTTCGGAGCCTCCGCGTGCTCGGCCGGCTTGGCCGCGTGCCCGTGATCGCCTTTGGCCTCTCCGTGATGGTCTCCGGCCCCGTGCGCGGGCGGGAGCGCGGAAGCGGGATGTTTTTCACACGCCGTGGCGAGCACAGCGAGGACGCAGAGCGGGATGATGGCAAACCTTTTCATAAGAGCGCCGGAGGCTACCGACCACCCGGTGCGTGGCGAGCGAAAAGGCACGTCGGTTAGGCCTCGCCCGCGGTCGGTTCTTCCTCCTCGTCGCGGACCACGGGGGCGATGCCGGAGAGCATTTCGCCTTCGCGCATGTCGATGAGTTTCACGCCTTGGGCGTTGCGGCCGGTTTCGCGGATCTCGGCGACGCGGGTGCGGACCATCTTGCCCTTGTTGGTGATGAGCATGAGTTCGTCGGCCTCGCGCACGGTGAGCGCGCCGGCCACGCCGCCGGTGCGGTCGGTGGTTTTCATGGTGATGACGCCTTTGCCGCCGCGGCTTTGCAGGCGGTATTCCTCAAAGGTCGTGCGCTTGCCGAGGCCGTTCTCGCCGGCCACGAGCAGCATCGCGTCCTTGTTCACGAGCGCGACGCCGACGATGAAGTCGCCCTTGTCCGGGCGGATGCCCCAGACGCCGACGGTGTTGCGACCTTGGTCGCGCAGCTCTTCTTCGTTGAAGCGGATGCTCATGCCCTCGTGGGTGATGAGCACGATTTCGTCGAGCCCGCCGGTGAGTTTGCAGTCGATGAGGCGGTCCCCCTTTTCGATCTGGATGGCGATAATTCCGCCCTTCCGGATGTTTTTGAAATCCGAGAGGTTCGATTTTTTCACGATGCCGCTGCGCGTGGCGAAGACGATGTGCAGCTTGTCGGTCCACGTGTCCGTCTCCTCTTTCTGGCCCTGCACGCGGATGGTCGCGGCGATTTTTTCCTCGGGGCGAAGCTCGAGCAGGTTCGCGATGCTGCGGCCTTTGCTGGCGCGGGAGCCTTCGGGGATTTCATAGACGCGCTCGACGTAGCAGCGGCCATCCGTGGTGAAAAACATGAGGTAGTCGTGCGTCGTCGCGGTGAAGAGGTGCTCCACGAAATCGTCGGCGTCCTCCTCGCTCGTGCCCTCGCGCGCGGTCATGCCGATGACGCCTTTGCCGCCGCGGCGCTGGGCGCGGTAGGCGGAAACGGCGGTGCGTTTGATGAAGCCGTTGTGCGTGAGCGTGACGATGACGCCTTCATTGGCGATGAGATCCTCAATGCTGATCTCGCCCTCGGCGGGGACGATCTGCGTGCGCCGCGGGGTCCCGTATTTTTTCTGAATCTCGCGCAGCTCGTCGGTGATGATGGTCAGCACGCGCTTTTCGCGCGCGATGATGTCCATGAGGTCTTTGATCGTCTCGAGCAGCGCGTCGTATTCGCCCTTGATGCTCTCGCGCTCGAGCCCGGTGAGCTGGTAAAGGCGCAGGTCGAGGATGTGGCCGACCTGTTTCTCGGTGAACTTGTATTGCCCATTGATGATGCGCGCTTCGGAACGAATGAGGATGCCGAGCTGCTCGACGGCGGGCTGCGTCCACGAGAGCGCCAGGAGTTTGCCCTTGGCGTCGTCGCGGTCGCGCGAGTCGCGGATGATGCGGATGAAGTCGTCGAGATTCGCGAGCGCGATGAGATAACCTTCGAGTTTTTCGGCTTCGACTTCCGCGGCTTCGAGCAGGAAGCGCGTGCGGCGCAGGACGATCTCGCGCCGGTGCTCGATGTAGCAGGTGATGGCGTCCTTCAGCCCGAGCAGCCGCGGCCGGCCGTGATCGATGGCGAGCATGTTCACGCTGAACGAGGACTCCAGCGCGGTGTGCTTGAAGAGGTTGTTGAGGATGACCTTCGGGTTGCCGTCGCGCTTCATCTCGATGACCACGCGCGTGAGTTCGTCCGACTCGTCGCGCACGTCGCTGATGCCCCCGAGGACCTTATCGTTCACGAGGTCGGCGATGCGCTTGACCAGTTCGTTGCGCTTCACGTTAAAGGGAATCTCCGTGATGATGATCTGCTCGCGCCCGCCTTTCAGCTCCTCGATCCCTGCCTGGCCGCGCACGCGCACCGCGCCTTTGCCGGTCTGGAAATACGAGAGGATGCCCGCGCCGCCCTGGATGACGCAGCCGGTCGGAAAGTCCGGCCCTTTCACAAACTGCATGAGCCCGTCGAGCGTGATGTCCGGGTCCACGATCTGTGCGCAGATGCCGTCGATGCACTCGCTGAGATTGTGCGGCGGGATGTTTGTGGCCATGCCGACCGCGATGCCGGTGCCGCCATTGACGAGCAGGTTCGGGAACGCCGCGGGCAGCACCACCGGCTCCATCAGCCGCTCGTCGTAGGTCGGCACGAAATCGACCGTCGCCTTGTCCATGTCGTCCATCAGCGCCGCGCCGAGGTGCCGCAAGCGCGCCTCGGTGTAACGCATGGACGCGGGAGGATCGTCCTCGACGCTGCCGAAATTTCCCTGCCCATCAATGAGCATGTCGCGCATCGCCCAGGGCTGCGCCATGTGGACGAGCGTCGGGTAAATCGCCTGGTCGCCGTGCGGATGGTAATTGCCCATCGTCTCGCCGACGATCTTCGCGCACTTGAGGTGCTTGCGCGTCGGCATCACGCCGAGCTCGCTCATGGCGAAAAGAATGCGTCGCTGCGAAGGCTTCAGCCCGTCGCGCGCATCGGGCAGCGCGCGGCTGATGATGACGGACATGGAGTAGTCGAGAAACGACTTCGACATCTCCTCGGCCACGTTCATGGGCAGGACTTTTTCGTTGGGATTATGGTTGGGCATGGGAAAGGTGAGTGCGAGTTAGGAGATATGACCGGCGTAGAGATCGGCGATGGGGAAAATGAGTTCGTAGTCGTTCCAGTGGAGGTGGCCGCGATCGACGGTGAATTTCCTGAAACGGCGTTTGTCGCGGTATTTGCGGATCTCGGGATGCAGCGACTTCGAGAGGAATGGCTCGAAGTCCACGACGCGCTCCACACCGTCATCGAAGGCAATGCGCAGTCGCAGGCCATCGACGTAATGGACCGTGGTGATGTTGATGTAGTGCTGAGTGGCTGTGCTCATGCGAGGCGTTTGGTGATGCGCACGGTTTTCACCGGCTTTTTCAGGACAAAAAAATCGACCCACTTTTTCACAATGTCGGCGGCCTTGGCCGAAACAAGCGCCTTGAAATCCCTCAAGCACCGGCCCGCCAGCGGCGCTACATTTCCGACAACGAGGTATCGGATGCGGACTATCTTCCCATCTTTCACAATGATCTCGGCCTTCATTTCGCGTCCGTCTGGATCAATGCCATGGACGTGAATCGGCTCATGCTCGTTCGAGTAGAACAGCACGTAGAGGCCAAAATATTCGTAGAGCTTGGGCATTACCTTCAGACGTTTTCCTCCGCGGGGAAAATGGGAATACCGAGCAAGCCCGCCGCGTCGCGCATTCGCTTGTCGGTGGTGCAAAGCGGGAAGTCTTGCGCGAGGTCGCACGCCGCCGTGTGGATGGCGTCGAGTGTGCGCAGCGCCACGGCGGGATGGCAACGCTCCATGACCTGCGCCGCTTTGCTCAGAGTGGTGCTGCTCACCGGATAGAGTTCGATTTCCTGGGATCGCACACGATCAAGAAAAAGTCGCCACGCCGCCTCACGCTGCGCCGTGGAAATGCACTTCTCACGTTCTTTGCCGAACAGCGCCGAGCGCACCTCGGGGATCGCCAGTTCGCAGGAGGAAAGCGCCTGCCCAACGAGCGCCGTGACCAGCGCTTTGGTCTCGGGCTCGTCCACGAGCAACTTCACGATGATCGAGCTATCGAGATACATCACCAGCCGCGAGAGTCGCGATCTTCACGAACCAATTCTTCGGCGGTCGGCCCGCCATTCCACTTTGGCATGCGCGCCAGGTGCTCCCAGGTCCCGGTGAAAACCTTCCGCTCACGCTTGTGGCTCATCGGCACCAGTCGCGCCTTGGGCACGCCATCGCTCGTGATGACCACCTCCCGCCCGCCGGCGACGGCCTCCAGCAAGCCGGACAAATGCGCCTTCGCCGCCCGCACGCTGATGGTGTGTCCGACACCTGGTAATTTGGTGAGTTCACGCACGACCGAAGGAGCTGTGGCGTCGTCCGTGCCGTGCAGGACTGATGATCGTGATGCTTTCATCCCGCCAATGTGGTCACGCGTAGTCACATCCCGCAAGGACATCTTTCGATAGAGCGGCGCCGGCTTCTTTTTCATGGCTCCTCGTTCACGGAAAACGGCGAGCGCTCGAACTTCGCGATCTCGGCGGTGAGTTCGGCGATGCGGTGGCGGGCGCGGGTGAGTTCGGGGGTGAGGTCTTGCACGGAAACGAGTTCGCTGTGCCCGGCGCGGTTGAGCGCCATCGGTAAGCCGTCACGGCGATGCTGCTCGACGCAATCAATGAACGACTCGTGCAGGCCGAGTTCGGAAAGCAGGTGCATCGGGATGCCTTTGGCGAGCGGGAAGGTCTTCATGGCGTCAGGCTAAACTCGCGAACGAAGGTTTCAAACAGCTCCCGCTGATCAGTCTCCAGCGCGTCGGGAGTGCCGTGGGCCACGAGCACGGCGTCGTCGGCATTGAGATAGATATTCCAAGTGTCGCAAAACGGACGGTAGAGGCTGAAGAGGTTGCGGAGACCGAGCCGAAACCGGCGGCGCAGGTCAACTTCGGGAACGTCGTGCCCGCCTTGGATGACGCGGTTCGCGACGCGGCGAATCGAATCTTCCACACTCGGCAGCGCGAGGAAATCCAGGTGAGTCGCGTAGCCTGCTTCCTTGGCTTGTTTGAGCAGGAGTCGATAGGTCCGTCCGCTGAGGGTCGTTTCCATCGCGAAGCTCTTTCCGCCAGCGATGAACTGTCGAATCCGATCCAGCATGAGCCGCCCGGCTTCGATCTGCGCACGTTCGGGTGCGAGGGGCGAAAGTCCGCGCGCAATTTCGTCGGCATTGAGGAAGTCCAGCAACGCCAGATGCCGCGGCGCGAAGCGCTTGATAAAGGTCGTCTTCCCCGCGCCGTTTGGACCAGCGATGATGTAGAGGGAGGGCATGATCGGTCAGTCATCAATTTTGCAACTCTCAGAAAGTTCTTCGAGAAACTCAGGCTTAAGAAACTTGATGAATGCCGCTGCTTGCTTGATTCGATCACGCAATCCATCGAACGCGATGTAGCGACAAATACCAGCGAGAGGCGGTGAAAGCCGAGAGAAGGTTGGGCGGTTGACTTCCGTCATCACCTTCGCTCGCCGCTCCTTTGGAGCGACGAGATAGAGCGGAATGTTGATGTTCGGCTGCATGGCAAGCAGGTCGGCCATACGAAGCAGCCCGGAGTAAATCGAAGTGGTGCTCTCGATCTCAAACGCCGCGACGATCGCGTTCCCTTTCAGCCACAGCACGTCGATAAGTTCGATCGTGCTTTTCGTGGCATCGTCAAATTTCACAGGAAGCTCTTCCTTCAAGCATGGCAGGGTCGCGAAACTGTTTCCTTTGAAGGAGCGGTTGCGGTCATTCCTCGCGACCCATACGTCGAAGCTCATATCCACGCCAAGCTTCAGCAGCAGCCATTGAATCTCGGTGTGCTCAGTCGGTGCCTTCTCAGTTTGTTCTGGTTCGTCGATACCTGGAATCGTGACTTGGACAGTTGTTTGACCAACCTTCGTTTGAAAGGCGCGAGGGCGCACTCGCTCATTAAAGGCGGGAATGGTCTTCAAATCTGAAATCTTAAACCCGGCGCCTTTTTTTCTGCACCATTCACGCCCGAGTCGCGTGATCTGAACGCATCCGCGCCTGTGTGGCTCCAGCAAACCAGCGAAAACCAAGTATTGCCGCGCCCAGTGGACTCGGTTTCTGAAAGTCGGAGTACCACCGGAATTCTTCTTGCCGAAGTCTGCCTCGCTGAGTTTGAAGCGCACGCGCATTTCTTCGATAGCCGAACTCATCACCACGACCTCCTGTTCGGCTGCGTATTCAAGCAACGGCTTGAAAATTGATTGGAAGTCCGGGATGGCCATCTCAGCAGTTACACATCCAACCGCGCATTCAGCGCATTGTCCTCGATGAACTGCCGCCGCGGCTCGACGACATCACCCATCAGGATCGTGAACATCCGGTCAGCCTCCACGGCGTTGTCTTCGTTGAGTTCGACCCTCCACATTTTGCGCTTGTTCGGGTCCATGGTGGTCTCGAAGAGCTGCTTGGGGTTCATTTCACCGAGACCTTTGAAGCGCTGGATGCTCAGGCCTTTCTTTCCGATCTCGATGACCTTGCCGAGGATTTCCGGGACGGAGAAAAGGGCGTGGGTGACGGCTTTGTCGCCTTCGCCTTCGATCAGCTCGAAGATCGGGTTGTCGCTGTCGGAGAAGTGCTCGACCTGGAGACCCTTGCGGCCCAGTTCGGTGATGAGTTTTTGCACGGACGCCGACTCATGCAGCTCGATGAGCCGCGCACGGCGGCGGGTACCTTCCTCCTTTTTCTTCGGAGCCACTTTCTCCACCACGGGTGCGGGCTCGCCCTCGGCGGGCGCGTCACCATTGGTCGGCTCGGCCACGGGGTCGTCGAAGAGCGCGAGGTCACGGTTTTCCTCGTGGAAAGCGCGGACTTCGTTCTCGCCAGGGAAGTAGGTGACCCACTCGGTGTTACCCTCGCGCACCTTCACCATGAAGCCGGGGAGCACGCCGGTCTTTGGGTCGCGCTCGGTGAGGTAGGCCTCGAAGTCGCCGCCGTGCCGCCGGATGGCGTCGCTGAATTTTGCGAGGCGTTCGAGCAGTTCGAGGATGTCCTTGAGCTGCGTGGCGGTGACGACTTTTCCGTCGGCGAGGTTCTTCAGTTTCACCTCCTCGGAGCCGAGCGTGATGAGGATGCGGTTGAGCGCGGCGTCGTCGTCCACGTATTCCTCGCGCTTCTTGCGCTTGATGAGGTAGAGCGGCGGGCACGCGATATAGACGTGACCCTTGCGGATGAGGTCAGGCATCTGCCGGTAGAAGAACGTGAGCAGCAGGGTGCGGATGTGCGAACCGTCCACGTCGGCGTCGGTCATGATGATGATGCGGCCGTAACGCAGGCGTTCGAGGTTGAAGGCACCTTCGTTTTCCTTGGCGGTGGCTTCGCCGCTTGGGATGCCGATGCCAGTGCCGATCGCGGTGATGAGCGTCTGGACTTCGGTGTTTTGCAGCACCTTATCGAGCCGCGCTTTCTCGACGTTGATGATCTTGCCCTTGATCGGGAGGATCGCTTGGAAGCGCCGGTCGCGTCCTTGCTTCGCCGAGCCGCCTGCGGAGTCGCCCTCGACGACGTAAAGCTCGGTCAGCGCAGGATCGCGCTCGGAGCAGTCGGCGAGTTTGCCCGGCAAGCCACCGCCGGTGAGCGCGCCCTTGCGCACGGTCTCGCGGGCTTTGCGGGCGGCTTCGCGGGCGCGGGCGGCCATCAGGCACTTATCGACGATGCGTTTTCCGACACCGGGATTCTGGTCGAAGTGCAGCATCAGCCCTTCGTAGCTGACCGAGCCGACGACGCTCTCCACCTCGGGCGAGATGAGCTTCACCTTCGTCTGCGACTCAAAGCGCGGGTCCGGGTGCTTCACGCTGACCACGGCGGCGAGACCTTCGAGCACATCGTTGCCGGTGATCGCCACATCTTTCTCCTTCAGTAGCGAATTGTTCTTCGCATATTGATTGATCGCCCGCGTGAGCGAGCCGCGGAAGCCGCTCGAATGTGTGCCGCCGTCCGGGTTCGGCACCGCGTTCGTGTAGCAGAGCAGTTGTTCGTTGTAGCTGTCGTTATAGTGCAGCCCGATCTCGACGATGATCTTGTCGCGCGTGCCTTTGATCATGATCGGCCGCGGATGCACGAGCGTCTTGTTCTCCGAGAGCCGCCCGACGAATTCCTCGACGCCCTTCGGATGCTGAACCTGCACCGCCCGCCCGCCTTCCTCGCGCTCGTCGTGGAAGGTGAACGACAGCGGCGCATTGATATAGGCGAGGTCATTGAGCCGCGTGATGATGCGCTCCGCCTTGAACTCCAGCGTCTCCAGAAAAATCTCCGCGTCCGGCTTGAACGTGATGAGCGTGCCTGTGTGCCGCTTGCTCTTCACCTCGGCGATGACGTGCAGCTTCTGCTTCGTCACGCCGCGCTCGAAAGACATCGCGTGAATCTTCCCATCGCGCGTGACCTCGACCTTGAACCACTCGCTCACCGCGTTCACGCACTTCGCGCCGACGCCGTGCGTGCCGCCGGAATATTCGTAATTGCCCTGCCCGTATTTGCCGCCCGAATGCAGCTTGGTCAGCACCAGTTCCACGCCGGGCATGCCCTCCTCCTTGTTGATGTCCACCGGGATGCCGCGCCCGTTGTCGCGGATGGAAATGGACCCGTCGCTGTGGATGGTCACGTCGATGTGCGTGCAGTGCCCGGCGAGGAATTCGTCCACCGAGTTATCGAGCACCTCGGACACACAATGATGCAACGCGCGCTCGTCCGTTCCGCCGATATACATGCCCGGCTTTTTCCGCACCGCTTCGAGCCCTTTGAGGGAACTCAAATCATCGGCGTCATACGTCGATTTCTTTGATGCGGTTTCGGATTTCGGAGCGTCGGTTTCGGACATATTTTTGGGGTGAGAAAACTGGGTGCCGAAACTAGGGGGCGGGGCTTGGAGCGACAAGGTGTTTTTTGCCCTGATTTCCACCCGTTTCCGCAATCCCTTGGGCTCGGGAAAACCGGGGACCACAAGATATTGTTGGACACCGCCCGCCCGATCCGAATTAAACCCCACCCGTGAAACGCACTCTCCGGCTCGCCGCGCTCGTCGCTTTTTGCGTCCTCACTTTCGCCGCGCGCTGCCACAATCTGCGCGACGTTTTCGTCGAGGGCCGCATCTACTTTCTCGACGCCGATTGCTACTCGCGGATGACCCGCGCCCGGATGGTCGCCGAGCACCCCGGAATCATCGTGCGCCATCACGATTTCGAGAACTTCCCGCAAGGCGTGAACGCGCACACCACCGCGCCGCTCGACTACCTCATCGTCGCGGGAAAAAAGGCACTCGACGCGGGCTTCGCAGTTTTCGATTCGGGCAAGGCGAGCGTGCTACACGACCAGACGCTCGACCTCGCAGGCGCGCTCATCGGGCCGCTGCTCGGTGTGGTCGGCATGGTGTTCCTCGTGCTCTGGGCGTGGGCGATGCGGTTGCGGTATTGGGCCATGCCCGCGCTGCTCTATGCGGTCAGCCCCATCCTCGTGCATGGCATGGCGCTCGGGCGGCCCGATCATCAGGCGCCGCTCATCGTGCTGCTCCTGGTCGCGCTCGGCGCAGAGTTCGCGCTCGCGCGCAAAATGGATGACGACGACGAAGCGGAGGGCGCGTCCCCCCTCTCCCGTCATCCTGAGCGGAGCGGAGCGCAGTCGAAGGACCTCTAACTTTTCCGCGCGGAGGCGGGCGGAGAAT
>CAYQBV010000127.1:0-11445 GCA_964415705.1 uncultured Chthoniobacter sp.
GCTGCCTGGCACCAGCGCTGGACGGCCCGCTTAACGCGCCAACCCCAACCCGCCCCCGAGGTCACCCGCCGCATGCACGCCCACAACCCCGCCGTCATCCCCCGCAACCACGCCATCGAAGCCGCCCTCACCGCCGCCGCCGCGCACGACCTCGCCCCTTTGCAAAGCCTCCTCCCCGCCCTCGCCGATCCCTACGCCGAACCCGGCCACTCCCTCCTCGATCCCCCGCCGACCGACACCCCCCGCTGCCGCACTTTCTGCGGCACGTGAGCGGCGGCTTCCCCCGCCGACATTCCACGCCGGCGCTTGACGCTGACGGCGGTTGCTGCTTTTTCCCGAGGCGCACTTTACTCCACCCATGAATTCCTCCCTTGGCCTCGTCACCTTCGCCGTTTTCCTTGCCGTCGCGGTCGCCCACACGCGGGCGGAATCAACGGTCCCGCAGCCCACCGTGCAAAAAGAGATCTTCGGCAAAACTCCAGCGGGGAAACCGGTGGAAATTTACACGCTCACGAGCAGCACAGGGTTGAAGGCCAGGGTGATGACCTGGGGCGCGAGTCTGGTGGAAATGCACGTGCCGGACCGCGAAGGCCGGCTGGCGGACATCGTGGTCGGCCTCGACAAACTGGAGAGCTACTTCAAGCGGCACCCCTACATCGGCTGCACCACCGGGCGTTATTGCAATCGCCTCGCCAAGGGAAAATTCACTCTCGACGGCAAGACTTACACGCTGGCGACAAACAACGGCCCGAACCATTTGCACGGCGGGGTGAAAGCGTTCGATCAGCGCAACTGGAAAGGCGAAATCGTGGGTGCCGCCGTGCGCTTTACCTACACCAGCCCGGACGGTGAGGAGGGCTACCCCGGCACGCTGAAGGCTGCGGTCACTTACTCCCTCTCGACGGACCAGCGCGGCCTCGCTGACGGGCTCCGCATCGACTACCGGGCGACGACCAGCAAGCCGACCGTCGTCAACCTGACCAACCACGCTTACTGGAATCTGCAAGGTGCGGGTGACGGCGACATCCTCGACCACGAGCTGACCATCCACGCCAGCCAGCACACCGTCGCCGATGCCACCGACATTCCGACCGGCAAACTCGCGCCGGTCGCCGGTGGGCCGCTCGATTTCAGCGAACGCAAAGTCGTCGCCGCGGACTTCGCCAAAATGACCGGCACTCCCGGCGGCTACGACCTGAACTACGTCATCGACCCGGAAGCAGCCGAGCGGATCAAGGATCAGGGTGCGGAGTTTCTGCTCGCCGCCGAAGTCCGCGAACCCAAAAGCGGCCGCACCATGAAAATCTGGACCACCGAACCCGGCATCCAGTTTTACACCGGCAACTACCTCGACGGCACCTTCACCGGCAAGGACGGCAAGCCGATCGTGAAGAACTCCGCCCTCTGCCTTGAGACGCAGCACTACCCGGATTCGCCGAACCGCCGGGAATTCCCCAGCACCGTCCTCCGCCCCGGCGCGGTCTATCAGTCCACCACGATCCACCGCTTCTCGGCAAAGTAGCCATGGGCCTTGGAGCGCGGGCGGCGGTGGGCTACGGTCGCCGGTCGATGCGGACCGCGGCGTTCTTCATTTTTCTGTTTCTGCCGAGGCTGGCGTCTGGCGTGGATTTTGCGAAATCGGTCCCGCGTTCCTGCGGGCAGGTGGTGTTGGTGACGACGGCGGACTGGGCGGCGTCGGTGGCGACGGTGCAGCGGTTCGAGCGAGCCGGGCCGGGTGCGGAGTGGAGGCCGGTGGGGAAGGCGCTGCCGGCGCGGATCGGCGAACGCGGGCTGGCGTGGGGGAGCGGGTTGCACGCGGTTCCGCGCGGGGCGGTGGAGCGCAAACGGGAGGGCGACCGGCGGGCTCCGGCGGGTGTGTTCCGGATTACGGGAGCGTTCGGGGTGGTGGAGAAAACCGGCGGGCTGCGGCTGCCGGTCACGCTGCTCTCGCCCACGCTGGAGGCGGTGGATGACCCGGCCTCGCGGCACTACAACCGCATCGTGGACCGCGCGCGGATCGCGCAGCCGGACTGGCGATCTTCTGAAAAGATGGGCGCGATCCCCGACTACGCGCTGGGGCTCGTGGTGGCGCACAATCCGCAGCGCGTGCCCGGCGCGGGCTCGTGCATTTTCCTCCACCTCTGGAAGCCGCGGCGCACCGGTACGGCTGGCTGCACGGTGCTGCGGGAGCACGATCTCACCCCACTCGCCCGCTGGCTGGACGCGGCGCGCGAACCGCTGCTGGTGCAGCTTCCGCGGGCCGAGGCGGCGGGCTGGCCGGCTACTTCAGCTCGCGGATCTTGATGTTGCGGAAGGACACCACGTTGCCGTGGTCCTGCAGGCAGATGTGGCCCTTTTCCGCTTTGCCGAAATCGCCCCACTTCGCGAATTTCGACTTCGCCACTTTCTCCGCCCAATCCGCCGAGCCGATCTCGTATTCCACGTATTTCGCGCCGTTCATGGTGTGCTCGCACTGGAAGGTGCCGGTCGGGGTCTTCTGGCACTTGAGGACAAAGGTGTTCCACTCACCGGTCGGCTTGGTCTTGTCCTCGGCGGCGGGGTAAAGGCCATACATCCAGCCGGCTTTTTGCGGGTCGCGGCCCTTCACGTTGTCCTGAATCTGCGCTTCCGGGCCGCTGAGATACGGCGCGCCGCCCTTTTCCTGCACCTTGAACATGATGCCCGAGTTGCCGCCCTCGCTGATCTTCCAATCAATGGAAAACTCGAAGCTCTCGAACTGTTCCTTGGTCACGATGTCGCCGCCGCCTTTGCCGGTGAGCGTGATCGCGCCATCCTGCACGGCCCATTTGTCGGAGAGCGTTTCCTTTTTGAAATTGCGCCACGACTGGCTGGCGTCCTTGCCGTCGAAGAGCAGTTTCCAGCCGGCGGTTTTTTCGGCTTCAGTGAGTTCGTTGTCGGCGGCGCCGAGGCGCGCGACGAAGGAGAGGGCGAGGAGGACGGGGAGCAGGAGGCGTTTCATAGGAGGCGGGATTTAGGGGAGACGGCCCGGCGGCGTCAATCCCCGGCTGCATCGGCGGCGGACTCCACGGCTTCGATGAGGAGCTGCTGGAGGTTGCCGAAAAAATCGACGAAGAGGTGCGCGATGGTGCCGGGCTGGAGGTCCTCCGGCGGGCGGCTTTCCATTTGGGCCTCGGTGAGATGATGCCGTGCGGCGAGCGCGAGGCGCGCCTGATTGAGCGCGAGAAGCCAGGCTTCGACGTGCGCCACCGGCACGCGCACGCTGGCGTCGGTGCCGGGGCTGATCCACGAATGGACGAGGTCCACGCGGACGATTTCCACCGCCGAGGCAAAGAGCACGCGCAGCTCGGGGAGGACGTGCTCTTTCCAGTCCTCATCGATCCCCGGCTCCGCGCCGGCGGTGGGGCTGCTCGCGAGGCGCTGCTCGGCGGCCGCACTGCCGCTGGGATCGGCGGCGGCGGCGAGCCGCCAAAGCAGCGCGCCTTCGATGAAGCCGATGCCGGAGACTTCGAGGGTGGCGGCGTCGAGGAGGCGGACGCGCATGGTCAGGCGGGGCGCTCGAGCGTGGCGAGGAGGAGCCAGCCGTGGAGCTGCTGCACGTAGAGTTCGGCGCGCTCGCGGCCCCCGGTCCAGACGATGGAGCGCCCGTGCCGGTGGACCTCCAGCATGTGCCGCTCGGCGCGCTCGCGGGGATACTCGAACACTTTCTGAAAGACCTGCGTGACGTAGCTCATGAGGTTCACCGGATCATTGTGGACGACCACATTCCAAGGCAGATCGACGGCCTCTTCCTCCTCGGTTTCCGGTTCGATCAGAATTTCAGGCACGGTGGGACGAGGCGCTTAGCGCGCGGCTGGCGCAACGCCGGGAGTCGGCGCCGCCGGAACCACCGGCAACGCACCAGGAGCGGCGGGCGCAGCGGGAACCGCGGCGGGCGGAGCCGGCGGGCGGAGCAGCTCTTCGAGTTTCGCCATCCACCCGGCGGCACGCGCATGATTCGGATACTTGCGGAGGAGGTTGAAAAGTTCGGTCGCGCTCCGGTTCCTCTGTCCGATGTAGCCATACTCCAGCGCGCGCTCCCCGAGCAGGGCGGGGAGCCGCTGCGTATTGAATTTGTCGCGCTCAAACTCGCGCTTCGACTCCAGCGCCGCCGCCGCCTCGCGCTTCATCCGGGCATCCCAATAATCCACCACCCGCGGGTCGCGCTGCACGCGGAGTTCGGGCAGGACGATGGTCTCGAAGATGCCGTCGAGATTGCCGGGTGTGCCCTCCCATTTCTCCACCGTGACCCACTCGCCGATCCGCAGCCAATCCACGACCATGCTGCCGGTGAGCCCTTTGCTGAGGATGTCCTGGGCGGTTTTCTTCACCGCGTTCTTGTTCGATTTCGGCTGGGGCCCGTGTTTGCCATCCGCGAGTTCTTTGTCGTGCTTGATTTCGTCTTCGAGCTTCTCGAGCGACGCCTGCACGGCCGCCAAATCCTGGGTGTAGCGCACGATCGCCGGAATCATGTCTTTCACGGGCGTGCCGGCCGAGCGCTGGAGCGTCAGCCCCAGCCAGGTGAAGTAAAGCCGCGCGGCGTTCTTCGCCTCGCTTTCCTTGAGCGCCTCGCCCTCCTTGTCGCGCCACGCCTTGAAAGCAGTCTGCTCTTTGTTCAGGCCGTCGAACTGCGTGGCCATGATCGCTTTCTCCCACATCTGCACCGCCGCCTCGCCGCTCGCCGCCGCCGCCGTCAGCTCCTGAATGATCTTCAGTTTGCCGGCCTTCGCCTGGACGGTCGATTGCTCGCGGAGCTGGCGCAGGGCCTGGAGCATCTGCGCGGCATCGACTGCGGGCGCGTCCTCGGCGGCGCGGACCGGCAGGCTGCACGCGGCGGCGGCGAGGAGGGTGAGGGCGGAGGTAAACCGGGAGCGCGGGAGGGAGGACATAGGCACAGAGTTATGCGAGCGGAACGCGTGCGAGGCAAGTTCGGAGCACGCGCTCCTGAGTGCGGTGCATGCGGGCCGCGGCGCGCGCGGCGGCGTCTTCGTGGCCGTTCAGGTGGAGCAGTCCGTGGATGGTGTAAAGCGCGAGTTCCTCGTCGGTGGAGTGGCCATACTCGCGGGCGTAGCTCTGCGCGGTCCGGGCGCTCATGACGATCTCGCCGTGAGCGAAAGTGATCACGTCCGTCGGGCCGGGGATGCCCATGAAGTCGCGATGCACCCGCGCGATGACGCGGTCCGAAACGATGGCGATCTCCACTTCCGCCAGCTTCGGGAGGGCGAAGCGCCCGTCGGCAGATTCCCGCTCGCACTTTTCCCCGGCCACCTCCGCGAAGCGGCGCAGCCACGGGAGATTTACCGGCACCGCGCGCTGGCGGTTTTCCACGTGGACTTTCACGCCACGGAAGCCGGCGGCTCGCTGGCCCGCGGCCCGGGCACCGGCGTCTCCCGCCGCTCGGCGCGCTCGGTGCGCTCGGTGCGCTCGGTGCGTCCGCCGGGGTAGGAAACGCGCGTGTGCATCATGCTTTGCAGCGTGTGCTTGAAGCTCTCGGCCACCTCCTCCAGCTCGCGCATCGTGAGGTCGCACTCCTTGAGCTGCCCGTCCACGAGCCGCTGCTGGATGATGTCGCTGATGAGCTGGTCGATCTTCTGCGGCGTCACGCGCTCGAGGCTGCGCGACGCGCTTTCGATGGAATCCGCGAGGCTGATGATCGCGCCTTCGCGCGTCTGCGGGCGCGGGCCGGGATAGCGGAAGCTTTCCTCGCGCACCTCGGGCAGGTCTTCCTCGCGCATGTTCATGATCTTGCCGCCGGCGCGCGCATCCTCCTGCTGCTGCAGCGCGCGTTTGTAAAAATAGTAAACCTGCGACG
Organism: uncultured Chthoniobacter sp.; assembly: GCA_964415705.1. GTDB lineage: Bacteria > Verrucomicrobiota > Verrucomicrobiia > Chthoniobacterales > Chthoniobacteraceae > Chthoniobacter. The sequence goes on from CAYQBV010000127.1 coordinate 5,831, forward strand.
TGCCGTGGTGCTGCTGGATGACGTCGATGACCTCCAGATTCAGCCCGTGCTTGAGCGCGAGATCCACGCCCTCCTTCACGTGCGCGATGATGATCAGCGCGCTCATGGTCGGCGCGAGTTCGTCGTGCGGGTTGCGGTCGCGCCGCATGTTTTCGGTGAAATAGTCGGGCTTCACGAGCTTGCCGATGTCGTGGAAGTACGAGCAGACCCGGCACATCGTGGCGTTGGCCCCGATGGCCTCGGCCGCGGCCTCGGCGAGATTCGCCACCACGAGGCTGTGGTGATACGTCCCCGGCGCCTCGATGGTCAGGCGCTTGAGCAGCGGGTGGTTCAGGTCGCTCAGCTCCAGCCACGAGATGTCCGTGGTGATGCGAAAGACGCTCTGGAAAACCGGCAGGACCAGCGTGGCCAGCAGCGCCGTGACCACGCCGCTGCCGATGGCGACTGCGCTTTGCCACCCGATCTCCCTCCAGTGCACCCCGCCCGGCAACTCCCCAAAGACCGGCCCCACCATCCCGAACATGACCGCCAGCAGCCAGGTCGTGAGCCCGATGAAAACACCCGCCCGGAGGAGCTGCGTCCAGCGCCGCACCCGCAGCGTCACAAAGACCGCGACGAACCCGCAGACCAGACTCATCACCAGCACCACGGGATCCGTGTCGCGGTAGAGGATCGCGCTCCACAGGCTGGCGAAAATCGCCGCATAAAGCCCGTGGTAGCGCCCGAGCAAAACCGACAGCACCAGCGGCGCAAAAGCCAGCGGCAGAGCCAGCCGCCAGAGCTGCGCCTGCTCCGGCGGGAGCGCCGGGTGGCCAGCCGTGACGAGCACCGCTTTGACCAGCGCCAGGTGCAGCAGGAAAACCAAACCGAGCAGCACCAGCCGTGAATTTTGCGCGAAGGTCTTCGGGTGGATGATCCAAAGCTGCGCCAGCGCCGTGACGAAAATCAGGACGGCGAAAAGGACATTTTGCAGCGGATGCGGGCTGGCCTCCGTATGGACCAGCAGCCCAAGGCCCGCGACGAACGCCAACAAGACCGCGATCCTCGCCGCCACGCCATGCTCGAGCGTGTCCAGAAACTCGCTCTCGGTGCGGCGACGCCGCAGCTTCGAGGAGGCGAGCCCCTTTTTGACGAGGCGTTGTCTTTCAAAAAAACCAAGCATGGGCGAGGAGACGGGAAGTTCGGGCCTTCGGCCGGAAAATGTCAATCGGCGGGAATCAACGGCAGGGCGTCATTGTGACATGCACGGCCATTTTGGATCCGCTGTGGCCAGCGGGATGCGTGCTCTCGTGTCCCCATGGCGAGGCTACCGCTTCGTCTCCGGCTCCGCCGCGCCGCGGTGCCGGCGGTAGGCGCGGACGATGGACTGGACGAGTTCGTGGCGGATGACGTCGCGCTCGCCGAAGTGGCAGAAGTCGATGCCCTCGATGGTCTGGAGCGCGCCCATCGCCTCGACCAAGCCGGAGCGCTTGTTCGCCGGCAGGTCGATCTGCGTGTGGTCGCCGGTGATGACCGCTTTCGACTCCGCGCCGAGGCGGGTGAGGAACATGAACATCTGCTCGGTGGTGGTGTTCTGCGCCTCGTCGAGGACCACGAACGCGCGGTTCAGCGTGCGCCCGCGCATGTAGGCGAGCGGGGCGATCTCGATGACGCCGCGCTCGATGTAGCGCTGGAGTTCCTCGGGCTCGACCATGTCGTGCAGCGCGTCGTAGAGCGGGCGCAGGTAGGGCATGATCTTCTCTTTCAAATCCCCCGGCAGAAACCCGAGCGCCTCGCCGGCCTCGACCGCGGGGCGGGTCAGGATGATGCGGGTGACCTGCTCTTTGCGCAGCGCGGAGACGGCCATGGCCATGGCCAGGTAGGTTTTTCCGGTGCCCGCCGGGCCGATGCCGAAAACCATGTCGTGCGTCTGGATGGCGCGCAGATAGGCGCGCTGGCCGGCGGTCTTCGGGACGACGGGCGGGCGCTTGGGCGAGCAGAGGATTTTTGTGTCGAGCAGCTCGTCGAGCGTGGATTCATCGGGCTCGGTGACGGAGCGGAGGGCCTGGAGAAACTCGTGCCGCCGCACGCTCACGCCGCCGAGCCGGGCGCGGTCGAGTTGCTCGAAAACGCGGCGCGTCTGCTCGATGCGATCCGCTTCACCCTCGATCCGCAGCCAGCCGTCGCGCGTGGTCATGCGGACTTCGAGCGTCTTTTCGAGCGTCTTGAGCAGGGCGAGGTCGTTGCCGTAGAGCGACTGCAAAACACGGGCGCTCTCGAATTGGAGAGTCTGGGACTCGCTCACAGGTCGGAAAACGAGTGCAAGCTCATGCGGTCGGTTCCGGCGTCAGCGGAACCCGTACGCCAGCGACCACGAGGTCCGCTCCGACGGCGATTTCTCGATCTCGACGATGAGGTAATACGAACCCGTCTTCTTCGGCTGGATGCGCGCGGCGGCGAAGTGCGGCTTCTGCCATGCCTCGACCTCCGCGAGTTTTCCCTCGCTGTCGTAGATGTGGACGGAAATTTTCGCGTTCTTCACGTCAGTGCCCATCCAGAACCAATACTCGTTGCCCTTGAAAAGCTGATGCACGATGGCCTTGGTCTGTTTCACCGCGAGGTCGCCGCCCCAGTAGTCTTCGCGGACGGTGAAGCCTTCCTTCACGTAGGGATCGGCGGCTTCGAGGGCAAAGGAGAGCGCGTCGTCAATCGTGGCGCGGGCGGGGCTGGCACCGAGGATGAGGCCCAGCAGGGCGAGGAAGAGAGGGATGCAGCGTTTCACAAAAATGGTTCGTTAATTGTCAGACTTGGAATTGATCGCCTTGACGAGGGCGGCGGTGACGTCACCGATCTCTTTCACGGACTTCTCGGAAATCGCGCCGCCATCGGGCAGCCCCATGAGCGGGCGGATTTCGAGGACGCCCTTCTGCACTTTGATGACCAGCGGGTTGAGCTTCATCTTCGGCTTCATGTTGGCCAGCCGTCTTTCAAAGTAATCGAGGAGCACCGGCTGATGGAGCAGTTCCGCGCCGTCCTTGGTGTATTGCTTTTCCACGACCGCCGTCAGCGCCTCGGTGCCGCGCAGCCAGCCGCCGAGGCTGACGAGTTGGGAAAGCTCCTCGCTATTGATCTCGACCATCTGGTCGCTCACATCGTCGAGCGCCTTGTCGAGTTGCTTGCGCACGCCGGCCCAGTCCTTGGCCTCGGCGGCGTCGGTAATCGCCTTGGCGCGCATCTGCGCCTTCTTTTGCACGCCGAGCGCCTTGGTCAGGTTCAGCACACTTTTGCCGATCTGCTTCACTTCGTTCACATCCTCGGCCTCGACCGCGATGAACCCCTCGGCGATGACCGTGCCCAGCATCAGCGCGATCTTCGGCTGCTCGGCCGGGGCCTGGGCCACGCTCGGCGTCTTGTGCAGCACGGCCGTCCAGTTCGGCTTCCCGAGCTTGTCCAGCACCGCGAAAATCTCGCTCGGCACGGGCACCACGACTTTGTCGATGAGCTTGGATTGCGCGCCCAGTTTGCTCACGTCAATGGTCTGCGGCGGCTCCGCGAAGGCGGCAGACGACAAAGCGGCGAAGGCGAGAAAAGCGGCTGGTTTCATAGGGTTCGGGAAGCGCTCCGTGAGGTGCTGGAAGACTGAACCAACGCGACCCGGTGCGGGCAAGGTTTCTTTTTCGCCTCAAGCCGCCGGGGCGGGGATTTTCACGAAACGAAACTGCTCGGCATACCGCCCGCCGCGGTGCTGCCGACAGCAGGCGAGGCACGCCGATTTCGCCCGGAGCGGACGCACCCGCCGCAGCACCGTGGCGCAGCCGGGGCACCGGTAGAAATGGCGCGCCTGCACCTGGCGGCGCGGCAGCGGCAGATCATGGCAGCGCTTTTCGTCGGTCAGCCCGAGATCGCGGCAGGCCTGCTGCCACTCGCGCCCGTGCGGGGCAATGCGGCGGCGTCCGGCCCGGTGATGCGCGAGCAGATGGGCGAGTTCGTGCCGCAGCGTGCGGTCCACCTCGCTGTCGCCAAACTCCCGGAGGCGCGGGTTCAGGTTGATCAGCGACTTCCCGGCGTAGGCCATGCCGGCGGTGCTGCGCATCCGCCCATTCCAGCGCACGCGCACCTTCGCCGCGAGAGCCGCGCAGCCGAGGCCCCGGAGCAGCGCCCGCGCGGTCTCCTCCAAATCCGCCGCGTCACCTTTCGCCGCGGTGCTGACCGCCGCCGGCGGCTGGATCGCCGCGCGCAGACGGGTGGTGAGTTGGCGGAAAAAATCGAGCTGCATGACGGCGGCGGAGGCTAGCAGCTTCGCCCGATTCTGTCCGGTGTTTTGCGGGGCAAAGGAGCTTGGACTTTAGTCCAAAGTTCCCGCCCGACTTGGGACTAAAGTCCAAGCTACTTTCCGCCGGACTCAGGACGATGGCGCGAGGCGGGCGAAGATTTCCGGCAGGCGGCTGATGGCGGTTTCGATTTCGGCGGCGGTGGTTTCTTTGCCGAGGGAAAAGCGGACGGTGGCGCGGGCGAGGTCGGGGGCGACGCCCATGGCGAGGAGGACGTGCGACGGCAGGATCGAGCCGACCATGCAGGCGGAGCCGCTGGAGGCGCAGAGGCCGGCGAGGTCGAGGTTGATGAGCAGGCTTTCGCCGTCGAGGCCGGGGAAGCTGGCGTTGAGCGTGTTCGCGAGGGTGCGGGCGGGGTCGCCGTTGCGGACGGCGGTGGGGCAGGCGGCGCGGATGCCCTGCCAGAGCCGGTCGCGGAGCGCGGCCTGGCGCGGGCGCTCGGCGTCCATCGTCGCGAGGGCGAGTTCGGCGGCGCGGGCGAGGCCGACGACGGCGGCGGTGTTCTCGGTGCCGGGGCGGCGTTGGTTTTCGTGCGAACCGCCGTGCTGCAGGCTCTCGATGTCGTGGCCCGCGCCGAGGAAGAGCAGGCCCGCGCCTTTGGGGCCGTGGAATTTGTGGGCGGTGAGTGACAGCGCGTCGAAGTCGCGCGCGGCGAGGGGCTCTTTGCCGAAGGACTGGATGGCGTCGCTGTGAAAAAGGACGCCGCGAGTGCGGCAGAGCGCGGCGATTTCGCGGACCGGCTGGAGCGTGCCGGTTTCGTTGTTTGCCGACATGATGGAAACGAGCGTGGTCTCCGGCGAGAGGGCGGCGGCGAGCTGGTCGAGGTCGATGCGCCCGAGCAGATCGACCGGCAGCCACGTCACGCGGAAGCCTTCCTTTTTCTCCAAATGCTCGAACGCCTGGAGCACCGCGTGGTGCTCGGTGCCGCAGGTGATGAGATGCTTCCCGCGCGCCGTGTTCGCCCGCGCGAGGCCGATGATCGCGAGGTTGTCCGACTCGGTGCCGCCGCCGGTGAAGATGATTTCATGGGGCTTCGCGCCGAGCAGCGCGGCCAGCCGGTCGCGCGAATCGTCGATCGCCGCCCGCGCCTCGCGCCCGGCGGCGTGGATGCTGGACGGGTTGCCAAAGTGCCGCTCCAGATACGGCCGCATCGCGTCGAAAACCTCCGGCGCGAGCGGGGTGGTGGCGTTGTAGTCGAGGTAGATCAAGGGCAAATGACGGATGACGAGGGAATGACGAAATTCGTCATTCTAAATCACCCAATCCGCCACCCATTCCTCCGGCCGCCTGTCCTTGTCCACGATG
>CAYQBV010000128.1:0-11444 GCA_964415705.1 uncultured Chthoniobacter sp.
TCCGCCCAGCCCACCGCTGCCGGATTCCAATCCGCCCAGAACTTGGGCATCAAGACCGTGATCAATCTGCGCGCGTTTCACTCGGACACGAAGCAGACTGCGGCCACGAAACTCCGGGTCGAGCGCATCCGTTTCAATACCTGGCACCCCGAGGAGGAGGACGCGGTGTGGTTCCTCCAACTCGTCGCCCGACAGCGCAACGGGCCTTTTCTCGTCCACTGCCTGCACGGTGCCGATCGCACGGGCACGATGATCGCCATTTACCGTCTCGCGGTGCAGGACTGGAAAAAGGACGACGCGATCCGCGAGATGACCGGCGGCGGCTACGGCTACCACCCCGTCTGGGCCAACCTCATCCGCTACCTGAGAGAGCTGGATGTCGAGGCGTTGAAAAAGAAGGCCGGGATGGCGCGGGCGCGGTAGCCGGTCACGACACTTTCCGCAGCCAGATGCTGCCGCCGGTGTGGTCGAGGAACGCCGGAAACTCAGCGCGAAAGATCTCCGGGAAGGCACGCCCGGCGAAGGAGTTGCGGGCGACGATTTTATAGCCGGGATTCCCCGACAGAAAGGCGCGCGGAAAGAGCGACTCGTGCCCCGCGCGCCCCGCGCGGCCGAGTCGGGTATTGGTGCCCGTTCGGGGCAAGCCCCGCAAGAACAGAAAGCGCGAGACGCCCGGTGCCATCGAGGCTCCAGCGAAATTACACGAAGTCTCCGTTTGACACCCCCTACCCTCCCCACCATAGTCGCCCTCCTTTTTCCCAGTATCCGCTCCAATCCGCATTATGAACAGCTTACTCGTTGACGCAGCCTTCAAGCTCATTCCCAGCCAGCAGATCCTGATCAACGTCGTCTCAAAACGCGTGCGCCAGCTCAGCGCCGGGCATCGTCCGATGGTGGAAACCGGGCCGCGCATGGGGCACGCCGACGTGGCGCTCACGGAGATCATCGAGGGCAAGCTCAAGTGGGAGGCCGCGCCAGTGGTGGAATTGGTGGTGCCGGGAAAGAAGGGGAAGTAACCGCCCGTGGCCCAGGCGCCGCAAGAGCGGGTGGCGGACATTTCGGTGAACCGCAAGGCGCTCCGGGAGTATCACATTCTGGAGCGGTTTGAAGCGGGGCTGGAGCTGGTGGGGACGGAGGTGAAATCAATCCGTGGCGGACTGGCGAATGTCAGCGGGGCGTTTGCGCGGGTCGAAAACGGGCAGGTCTTTGCCTACGACGTGGACGTGCAGCCGTATGTGCGGGCGAGCTTTTCGCAACACGAGCCAAAGCGGCAGCGGCGCCTGCTCCTGCACAAGCAGGAAATCGACCGGCTCTTTGGGCTCACGCAGGTGAAGGGGCACACGCTGGTGGTCCTGCGGATGTATTGGAAAGGGGCGCGCGTGAAGATCGAACTCGGCGTGGCCAAGGGCAAGGAAGCGGCGGACAAACGGCAGGATCTGAAAGCGCACGCGGAGAAGCGGGAGGTGGAACGGGAGGTCGCGCGCTTCAACAAAAAGCACGCGTGACGGACTGGAGCGGCATTGCGCGCGGCGCGGCTCGGCCTAAACTCACGCCGGCATTTTATGAAACCCTCACCTCTCTGCTGCACCGCTCTCGCCGTTGCCACCCTGATCCTCCCGGCGGTCGCCGCTCCGCCGAAAACCGCACCTCCGAAAACTGCGCCCGACGCCGCAAACGAAACGGACGCCGAGTTTCTCAAGGAATCGAAGGCGGCCAAACCTGCCGATCCGTCGGAACGCTCGGCGTATGAGGCGTGGTTCCAAAAATACCACCTCGATCTGAACGACCCAAAGATGCTCGACGCCGACGCCGACGGCGACGGGGCGAGCAACCGGGATGAGTTCCTCGCCGACACGAATCCGCGCCATGCGTCATCACATCCGCCGACCGGCGCCACGCAGGCCCCGCTGCGTTTCACGGAATACAACGAAGGGAAGCTCCCTCTGGTCCTCGAGTCGGTGCGCGGCGGGAAAGCGGTGATCAAGAACGGCGACCTGCGGGAGACGGTGGTCGAGGGCGACCGCATCCGCGGCCTCCCGCTGCGCGTGACGAAGATTTCCGACCACAAGACTTCGGACAAAGAAGGCGCACCGACCGACCGCTCGCAGGTGCTGCTCGAAGACACCGCGACCCAGGCGACGATCACCCTCGTGAAGGGATTGCCGGCGAAAACCACGGCCACGCACGCGGTGCTGGCGTCCGCAGATGGCAAGGAGTCGGTGAAAATACGGGCCGGGGATGTTTTCTCGCTCCCCGGCAAACCGGGCACCACGTACCGCGTGCTCGACATCGCGCCCGACGAAGTCCTCGTCCAGCAGCAGGACACGCGGAAAACGTGGACGCTGCTGCGCCAGTGACGCGCCCGGGGCGGCGTCAGGACTGGCCCGGCATGCGCAGCTCGAAGACCGTCTCGGCTTCGTCCTCGCCGTGGCCGGCCCGGGGTTCGAGACCGAGGGTCTGGTAGGCACGCTCAAGGGCGGCGGGGTTGTTGCGGAGTTCGGGGAAAACTGCGGTTAGACGCTGCTTGATCCAGCGGCGGGCCATGCCGTTTTCGACCGGGTGAACGGCCGGGGCACTGCGAAAGGCTCGCTGGATGAGTGAGAAGATTCGCGTTTTCATGTGCCGGGATGACCAGCGGAGCCGGGGAATTATTTGATGAAAATGATTTCCCTTCCGGGCCGGGCCTACGCGGCCGGTTCCCGCAGCAGGATCTCCGCAGCTTGGGCCACGTCTTTGTCGCCGCGGCCGGAAAGGTTCACGATGATGATCTCGCTCGGCTTCATCTGCGGCGCGACTTTCAACACATGCGCGATGGCGTGGGCGCTTTCGAGGGCCGGGATGATGCCTTCGGTGCGGCTGAGCCGCTGGAAGGCAGCGAGCGCATCGTCATCCGTGGCGAAGTCGTAGCCGATCCGGCCCTGATCGCGGAGGTAGGCGTGCTCGGGCCCGATGGCCGCGTAGTCGAGCCCGGCACTGACGCTGTGCGTGAGCTGGATCTGGCCGTCGTCGTCGGCCAGCAGATAGGTCTTGGTGCCTTGCAGCACGCCGAGCTTGCCGCCCTGGAAACGCGCCGCGTGGTCGCCATCGCGGATGCCGCGCCCGCCAGCTTCCACGCCCGTCATTTTCACGGAGTCGTCATTGAGAAAGGGCCAGAACAGGCCGATGGCGTTGCTGCCGCCGCCGACGCAGGCGATGAGCAAATCGGGCAGGCGCTGCTCGCGTTCGAGGATTTGGCGGCGCGCTTCGTCGCCGATCACGCGGTGAAAATCGCGGACCATCATCGGATAGGGGTGCGAGCCGAGCGCGCTCCCGAGGATGTAGTGCGTCGAGCGGACATTCGTGACCCAGTCGCGCATGGCTTCATTGATGGCCTCCTTCAGCGTGGCCTGCCCGGCGGTGACGGCGACGACTTTCGCGCCGAGAAACTTCATCCGCGCGACATTCAGCGCCTGCCTTTCCATGTCCACAGCGCCCATGTAAATGACGCACTCCAGCCCCGCGCGGGCGCAGACCGTGGCGGTGGCCACGCCGTGCTGGCCGGCGCCGGTCTCGGCGATGATGCGCTTTTTCCCCATGCGCTGTGCGAGGAGGATCTGGCCGAGGGCGTTGTTGATTTTGTGCGCGCCGGTGTGGAGGAGGTCTTCGCGCTTGAGGTAAATTGTCGCGCCGCCGAGTTGCTGGGTGAGGCGCTCGGCGAAATAGAGCGGCGTGGGCCGGCCGGCGTATTCGTGGAGGAGCCAGGCGAGCTGTTTTTGGAAATCGGCGTCGGCGCGGGCGGCGAAATATTCGGTGGTGAGATCGTTGAGGGCGGTCATCAGCGTCTCGGGGACAAACATACCGCCGTAGGGGCCGAAGTGGCCGTGGGCGTCGGGCAGCGAAGCGAAGTCGAGCATAAGAGCGCGAAGGCTAGGCGCGGGTGGCAGGCGGCGCAAAAGATTTTGCACGATGGCGGGCCCTCGCGAAGGGCGTGGCCGGGCCGGGGGTTACGCTTTGCGGAAGAGCGCCTGCACGTCCGCCGGGTCGAGGTCCGCGAGATCGAGGCCGGCTCCGGGCGCGCGGGCGGAGGCGAGTTGGATGCGTTCGCCGATGGCGCGCGCCGCGGGCGCGGCGTAGTACTTCATCGAACCGACGGTGAGGTGCGAGGGAAAGACGATCACGAGGAGCGCGTTTTCATCCACGTTCACGATGAGCGTGCTGTAGCGCTCGCCCTGCTGATACAGGCTCGTGAAGTTATCCTCGTTCACGAGTTGCGCCATGAACTGCACGGCGTTGTAGGCGTTCGAGCCGAGGGTGGCGAAAGTGGTCGCGTCCATCGCCTCCTGGTTGCCGCATTGGTGGATGAGGTAGCCGGCTTTCTCCACGAGCAGCGCGACATTGGCTTCGCTCTTGCCCAGTAGCTCAGACATCGCCACGTCGAGCGCGTCGAGATCCTCCTGATTGAGCTGTGGAAATTGACCCATGACCGGAGTGGATTACCTCCGCGCGGCGTCGCCGAGGAATTTTTGCATAAGCATGCGGGTGATCATGTTCAGCGTTTCAAAAACGCCGGTGCAACTGGAGGCGGAGGCCTCGAAGGACGGCGCCTGGACCTCGCGGTTGTTGAGCACGTAATCCATGTATTCGAGCGGCGCGGCGTCGGGTAGGTCGCGCTTGTTGTACTGCATCACGAGCGGGATGTCCGCGAGCTTGAGATTGAGCGCCTTCAGGTTGTCTTCGAGGTGCTTAAAGGTCTCCACGTTTTCCTCCATCTTGTCATACTGCGAGTCGGCGACAAAGACGATGCCATCGACGCCGCGGAGGACGATCTGGCGGGTGGCGTTGTAGATGACCTGGCCGGGTACGGTGAAAAGCGCGAACTTGGTTTTGAAGCCGCGGATAGCCACAGCTTCGAGCGGGAAGAAATCGAAGAACAGCGTGCGGTCGCTGCTCGTGGCGAGCGAGGTGAGCTTGCCTTTGGCGGTATTCTCGGGGACCTGCACGTTGCCGTGGACCTGTTCGAGGTTGGTCGTCTTGCCGCTTTTCGCGGGACCGTAATAGACGATTTTTACCTGCAGCTCTCTGGTGGCTTGGTTGATGATGGCCATGGGTGCGATGGGTTTTAACTCAACGAATTTGCCGACCGAGTTCCGTGGCGATGAGGCGGAGTTCACGCGCGGGCAGGACCGCGCCAGGCTTCCCGAGCGCGGCAAAATAGACCGAGCCGAGCCGGTAGATCTGGCACTGGGCGCCGTGAGTGGTGAAAAGCAGATCGTCCACGTCGCCGAGTTTCATCTCGCCGGCATACTGGTTTAGCCGCGCGAAAATCTGCGGAAGAAACGCCGCGACGACCTCGCTTTTCACGCCGTCGGGCAGCGCAGTGGCCACGGGCAGCCCTTCGCTCATGGCGATGATGGCACCGGCCACGCCCGGCAGTTTCACCGTGCCGGCGACGATCGCCGCGGGGGTGAAATCGGCGCGGTCCGGCTCGCCGAGAATCTCGCCGATGGTGGGCGCTGAAATGACGGGCGCGGCGAGCACCCGCGGCGGCTCCGGCGCGGGTGGCGCGGCGGCGGGTGGCGGGATGGCCGGCACAGGCGTGGGCACAGGCGCGGCGGGTGGTGGCGCGGGCTCACGACCGCTGCTGAAGATCGACGGAATCGCTGCGTCGATCTGCACGCTTTTGCGCTCGGACTTGCCGCTTTTTCCAGCAGCGAGAAAGGCGGGGGCCACGATTTTCAACGGCAGAACCAATTCGATGTTTTCATCGAGCGCGCTCGGCTGCGCGGGCGCAGGCCGAAGCCCGGCACGGATGTCGCCCCAGGTGAAAACAACTTTGCCTTTGCTCAGCCCGACGGACACCGGGCCGCCATTCAGCGTCACGGTGGTGGCGGGATCGAGCGTCGCGATCTCGCTGCGGATCGACTCGGGCCAGCCTGCGACGAAGGTGGACAGAGGCAGGGTGAGCGCCGGCCAATCGAGCGGCCGCACCGGGGCGGCGGGCTTGGGGACGGCGACGGTCGGAGGCGGAGCCACGGGCGCTGGCGGAATAGCCGCCGCGGGCGGCACCATTGAGGGAGGCGGAACGACGACGCGCATGGCGGTCGGCGGGGGCAGATCCACCATCCGCTCCGGGGCGGGCGGCTGCGGGGGGACGGCGCTGGCGGGAATCCGTGAGGCCGGCTGAAAGCCGAGCGCGGTCGAGTCGTCACGTGGACTTGTCGGCGCGATCTGGTGCGGGTTTTCGGCGTTGCCAAAGAGACTAAAATCGTCGTCCGGCGCATCCACCGGGCGCTGGTCGTTGCGGCGCTTGAGGTTCTGCGGGTTCACGTGCCGGAAGACCTCCTTGAGCGGAATTTCGACCTGCCTCTTTTCCCCCGGCGGAAGCGGCCCGAAGACTCCGACTGGGGCCTGCCGATGGAGGCTGGCGAGGGACATTTTCACCGCGCCGGTGGCGAGCTGTTTTTGAATGAGCTGGAGCGGAAACGAGATGGTCGCCGCGCTCGACGGCGGCGCGAGGACGAGCGATTTCAACTCCTCCGGGAAACGGCTGACGATGGCGGCGAGCGAGAGATGCGCGACCTCCACGCTGGGCACGGCAGCACCGTTCGCCGAGGGTTCACCCGCCGGGGCGCGGCGGACCGGAGCGGCGGGCGGCGGCGCGGCGGATTTCGGAGCGGGCGCTGGCTTGACCTCGGCGGGTTTGAATAATTTCCGAAAAATCGAGAACATGAGGCGCGACAGTTTTCGTCTCCGATCAAGCAGCAAGGGTGCCAGCGGGAGCCTGCGGAAAATGTTTCGGGACGCTGCCGGGCGTGGCCCATGACGTGCTAAAAAACGACCCGCCGCGGGCCGGAAGACCTTTCTCCGGAAACGCGCACCAACCGCATTCATCCTCGCTCCAACCACCCATGCCCGCCCGGCAGAGAATCCTCATCCTCGACGACGAACACGACATTCTGGAGATCTACCAGGAGATCCTCGCGCGTCTGCCGAGCCAGCCGGAAATCCACACTTCGGACACCGGTTCGCGCGCCATCGCCTTGCTGGAAAGCGACCCTTTCAACCTCCTCCTCGTCGATCTGCGGATGCCGCAGATGGATGGCTTTCAAGTGCTGGCGATCGTGCGGCGGAAGTTTCCGACCCTGCGCGTGGTGGTGATGACGGCGATGGAGGACGAGCAGTTTCGCGCCCGCGCCTACGCCATGGGCATCGACCTCTACATCGAGAAGCCGAAGACCGGCAAAGAGATCATCAACTTTGTCGATTGCATCGAATCCATGCTCGAAAAGGAGGACTCGGGCGGGTTCCGCGGCGTGCAAAGCAAGACGCTCGTCGATATCGTGCAACTCGAGTGTCTGACGCAAAGCTCGGCGATTTTGAAAATCGCGAGCGCGCACGGCGAAGGCCGCATCTGGATTCAGCGCGGCGAGATCATCGATGCCGCGACCGGCGAGTGCCTCGGCAAGGAGGCGTTTCTGGAAATGCTCCGCTGGAAGGCAGGCAGCTTTGAAATCCTGCCGAACGAGGTGCCACGCCCCCGCACCATTTTTTCGTCGTATGAAAGCCTGCTCATGGAAACCGCGCAGACGATCGACGAGACGGAATCGGACAGGCCCCCGGCCGAGGAAGAAAATCCGCTGGCCGGATTCGCACGTTACAAGGGCGTGCAAATGGTCGTCGCGGTGGATGGAACGGATCCGACGAAAGTGGAGCACTGGGGGTCCGACAACGCCGAGGAACTGGCGGCGTGGGTGCATCACACCACGCGGGCTTTGCACGCCGTCGGCGAGCGCCTCGAAGGCGGCCCGCTGGAGCAGATCGAAGCCCTCGGTCCGCAGCGTCACCTCGCCGTTATCTCCAGCGACACGCAGAATCTGGCCGTGGGTTTCACCCGCTCGGCCACGCTGCCGTACATCCGCGAAACGATGAAACAAATCGAAGCCAAATGGGTCTCCTGAAGCCTTTCACGCGCTCGCAAAAAGCGCCCGCCATGGATCGTCTGCCGAGCGGTTGCTACACCGTTCACCGCGGCGGCGAACTCGTCGCCTCCACACTCCCCTCGAGCTTTTCGCGCGCGACCATGTCCGAGATCGGCAAGGCCGTCATGGAGGCCTTTCACTCCGCGCAGGAAGCCAATCTACCGCTGACCGACCTGCACCTGAAATACAGTGGTGTGACCATTACCGCGCGCGAAATGCGCGGGGGCGCGCTCGTCTTTCTCCAACCCGCAACGCTCCACCTTCCGCACGCCCACACGCCGCCCGCCATGCACTACAAAAACCTCGATGAATTCATCCTCCACCTCGAAAACTACATCGAGTGCTGGAAGCAGTTTAACCACTACGTGAACCTCGCGCGGGACAAGAAATTCGCCCGGGAGGACGAAACGCAGTTTTTGGAAATCAAGAGCGTGATCGCGCAGGGTCTGGAGGCGATCATCGCCTCGACGGACAAGGGTGGGCCGAAAAAGGACGAAGTCCACGCGCTCTTCTCCAACGCGCCGAGCCTGCGCTATCTCGCCGATGCACCGGAATCCATCCCGAACGTGGAAGGCCAGTGGCACAAGATCTACCTCGGGCTGCAGTCGCTACTCGGCCAGCTCAAGGTGCAGCAGAACAAGGCGGAGAAGGGGAGCGGGTGGAGTCTCTTCGGGCGGAAGTAGCGACGTTGTCCTCCGGCTTACCGCGCTGCGCCGAGTCCGTGGCGGAGGGCGCGGCGCGGCGCGTGGTTTTCTCGGAGAAAGGCTCGACAGCGGCGGGCCTGGCGCGTCTAAAGCGGGCATCGTGATTTACTCGAACACTCCCTCCAAATCATAATGAATAAGGCTCTCCCAATCACCTTCCTGGCGCTGAGCATGGCCGCGTGCAGCGTACCGCAAGGCAAAAAGTACTCCGAGACGAGGCGCGAACTGCCCGCCATCGCGCTGCCACCGCCAGAGTCGAAGATCGAACTTTTCGAATCCCAGCGCGGAACAATCGTCTCGCTGAAAGGCGACGGCATCCTCACCCTCTGGCTCTCGTCAAAGCCCGCGAGTGGTTGTAGCTGGCGTCTGGCAGAAATCCCCGACCCCACGGTGCTGCGGCTGGTCTCGAAGGAATTCGTGCCGCCATCGGAGACGAACGTCGGGCAGGAAAAGTGGGTTTTTCAAGCAGTCGGCGACGGCGAAATCGACCTGCGGCTCTGGTACACCGGCACGCGCCGCGACCAGTTTGGCAGCGCGCCAGTTTTCCAATGTTTGGTCTCCGTGGTCGGGGATCTGGTGCCGATGGCGAAAGGCCCGGACGGCGAGGATTTCATGCCAACCAAGCGGCACCGCGCAAAGCCTCGTCCGCAAATGCGCCCGAAACTGCCTCGCACCACGCCCGAACCGGAGCCAAGTCTCCTTACCGAACCGGCCTTTCGCTCCAGCGGGGTGCTGCTGCGCGATCCGCGCGACGGCGGCCAAAAACCGGGCTGAAGCCACCGGAAAGTCATGGGCGTGGGGGTCGCGGGGCATCTGGCACGCGACCAAAGGGAGTGAACGGCTCGCCACCCGATGCCACGACAAAAATTTCCTTCTTCGGCAAATCGCTACTTGCAGTCTTCCCGCCCCGAGGCCACTTTGCCGCCCTGTTATAAAGTTTTTAGCCTCGCGCTGCCCCCGAAGCGCTTGCACTTTCCGCCACCTCCGTACCACGCATGAACAGCAACGGAATCCTCCGTAAGCACTGGTTCCACGTCACTCTGCATTTCCTCGCGGACACGACGATCTTTTGCCTCGCGTTCGTCGTCGGCATCCTGGTGCGGTTTGGCGATAGCGATCCGCAACTGGCCGCGGGTTCGCCGTGGGATCACTGGCCGACCATCGTGCTCAGCGGCGTGATCCTCTCGGCGATGATTTACATCGTCGGGCTCTACTCCACGCACAGCGCCCATCGCGGGGCGTTCGAGCGGGCGTTCATTCTGCTCGCCTGCACGATGGCGTCCGTCCTCGTGGTGGTCGGCGGTTCGTATGCGCTCTCCGCGCACGCACCGGGTCGCGGCGTCATGCTCATCGGGTCCGCTGCGGCCTACGTGTTCGTCCTCATCCATCACGTCTTCCTCCTCCACGCGCTGCGCACCGCGCGCGAGCGGGTGGCCTACATCGTCACGAGTCCCTGCGACGAACTGGAGACCCGCCTCTTCGCCAATTTCAGCGGCCGCAACCTCGAGCTCGTCGGCGTCATCGCCTTCTACGGCTACCAGCCCACCGGCGATGTCCGCGTGCTCGGGCGCGTGGACAGCATCGCCGAGATCGTCGAGCGCGAAAAAATCGACCGCGTCCTCTGCACCACCAAGAGCCTCACCAACGCCTCCCTCACGCGCCACTTTTGCAAACTCCGCTACTCCGGCGTCTCGGTCATGCCGCTCATCATCCTCTGCGAGGAAATCGAGCAGTATGTCCCGCTCGAACTCATCACCCCCGAGTGGCTGCTCAACGCCAGCGGCGAGCCGCAGTTGCTTTACATTAAAAAGGTCAAGCGCCTCTTCGACATCGTCTGCTCCCTCCTCGGGCTGATCTTCGGCGCACCGCTCGTCGCCCTCGCCGCCGTCGCCATCTGCCTGAGTTCGCCCGGCCCCATCTTCTACCGCCAGACACGCGCCGGCCGGTTCGGGCGCGAGTTTCGCATCCTGAAGCTCCGCACCATGCGTGTGGACGCCGAGAAAAACGGCGCGCAGTGGAGCGGCGAAAACGACCCGCGCGTCACCTTCGTCGGAGCCTTCCTCCGCCGCTACCGCATCGACGAAATCCCCCAGCTCTGGCAGGTGCTCTGCGGCCACCTTTCCTTCGTCGGCCCGCGCCCCGAGCGGCCCGAGATGATCCAGATGCTCGCGACCGAGATCCCCTACTACCAGGAACGCGCCATGGTCCAGCCCGGCATCACCGGCTGGGCGCAAGTCAGCTACCCCTACGGCGCCTCCGTCGCCGACGCCCGCCGCAAGCTCGAATTCGACCTCTACTACATGAAGCACATGAGCCTCTTCCTCGATGTCTTCATCCTCCTCGACACCGTGCGCATCGTCCTCCTCGGCGGCGCGGCCCCGGCGACGCGCGCCCTTTCCCAGACGGAGACCCTGCAGGAGTGGGTGCGGGCCAAAGAGAAAGAAGCCGAGCCACTCCACCCGGCCGAACTCGGCGCCGCCTGATCCCCGTTTTGGCCGTCCGCCACGCACCGGAGCGGCGCGGTTCGCGCCCAAAGATCGCCTTCATCAAGCGCGGTCACTTCTCCGGCACGAACCGCCGCACCCGCGAAGAACTCGAGCGGAACTTCCCCGAGTTCGACCTCGAGGAGATCGACATCGGCCTCGACCTCCTCAAGAAACACCCCGCCATCATGCTCCTGAACTGGCTGTGGGTCTTCGCCCTCTACGGCTGGGCCATCCTCCGCCACCGCCGCCCCGTCTCCCCCTGCTTCTACTACACCCCCTTCATCTTCCACCAGATC
>CAYQBV010000129.1:0-11410 GCA_964415705.1 uncultured Chthoniobacter sp.
TTCCGCAGCGGCTGCGTCTGGCAGGTGGGCAAAGGGCGCGTCTTCTACTTCCGCCCCGGCCACGAGACCTATCCGGTGTACCAACAGGCCGAGCCGCTCAAGGTCATCGAAAACGCGGTGCGCTGGCTGGCGGTGCCGGTGAAATAGGGGAGCGCGCGGGCGACACCCTGCCAACCGGCAGTTTCCTTGGGGCTCTTGCGCCTGAGCGATCGCGGTGGTGGCGTGGAAATCGGCAGTAATGCCTCGAATTGACGGACGCGTGACAGGCCGTATCCCCGGATCAAGCCCGCAGACGTGAGCGCGGGGGGTTGGAGATCATGGAGCCCGAGGTCGCGGGCGGGTAGAGCCGGGTGGCACAGCCATAATTTTTCCCAAGGAATGTTTTTCGCTCTGCTTAATGCTATGACGCTGCGGCTGGTTTCGGGCCTGAACCGGGTTTGCTTTCAGCACGCGCGCCGATAGGGTGCGGCACTCGCGCCCCCCGCAAAACTCAACCCACCCAAACACCATGAGCGAAATCAAACCTGTGACCTGGCTCGATGATCCCGCGCACTTTCGCCGGCCGTCGCGACGGGAGTTTCTCTACACCGGACTGATCGGCGGGCTGGGGCTGACGCTCGGGGATTTTTTCAAACTGCGCGCGGCGCAGACTTCCACGCCGGGCATCGTGGCGCCGACGGCGGTGGCGCAGTCGCTGATCCACATTTTCCTGCCGGGGGGCTGGTCGGCGCAGGAGACGTTCGATCCGAAGCCCTACGCGCCGGTGGAGTATCGCGGCGCGCTGGGGGCGATCGACACGAAGCTCGATGGCGTGCGTTTTTCCGAGCACCTCAAGCAGACGGCGAAGATCGCGGACAAGATCACGGTGGTGCGCTCGATGACCCACGGCGAGGCGGCGCACGAGCGCGGGACGCACAATATGTTCACCGGCTACCGGCCGTCGCCGGCGATCCAGTTTCCCTCGATGGGCTCGGTCGTGGCGCACGAGCTGGGCTCGCGCAATCAACTGCCGCCCTACGTTTGCGTGCCGAACATGCCGAACGAATTCGCGGGCAGCGGCTATCTCTCGACGGCCTACGGGCCGTTCAGCCTCGGCGGCGATCCGGCGAGCCAGGGCTTCGCGGTGCGCGATCTGAACATGCGGCAGGGCATCACGCCGGAGCGCTTCGACCGGCGGCGGAACATCCTCTCGACCGTGGACGAGCACTTCCGCTCGCTGGAGAAAAGCGACGCGCTCGACGCGATGGACAGCTTTTACGAGGCGGCCTACTCGCTGGTTTCCTCGCCGGAAGCGCGTGAGGCCTTCAACCTCGCGGCGGAGCCCGAGGCGATGCGCACGGAATACGGCAAAGGCGAAGCCGGGCAGCGGATGCTAATGGCGCGCCGGCTCGTGGAGGCGGGCGTGCGTTTCGTCTCGATGACTTATGGCGGCTGGGACATGCACGCGAAAATCCAGGACGGCATCGCCAAGCAACTCCCGCCGTTCGATCAGGCGTTCGCGGCGCTCATCCGCGATCTCGATCAGCGCGGGCTGCTCGACACCACGATCGTCATGGTCACGTCCGAGTTTGGCCGCACGCCGAAGATCAACAAGGACGCGGGGCGCGACCACTGGCCGCGCGTGTTCGACGTGGTCTTCGCGGGCGGCGGGTTCAAGCGCGGGCTGGTTTATGGTTCGTCCGACCCGACCGGCTCGGAGCCGGATCAGGATCCGCTCACCGTGGAAAACATGGCTGCCACGGTCTATCACCAGCTCGGCATCGCGCCGGAAAAGAAACTGATCGCGCCGGGGAACCGCCCGATCGACATCGTCCGCAATGGCAGTGTCGTCACCGAGCTTCTGGCGTAGCGGCGCGGCGAGCGCGGCGTTCGCGCTGGCAGCGGTGGCACAGGCGGCTTCGCCCACGCTTTTGCACATCGTGCCGGCGGGCGGGCAGCGCGGGACGGAGGTGGAGGTCGTGTGCGAGGGGACGCGGCTGGAAGATGCGCGCGGGTTGGTTTTTTACGGTCGCGGTTTGGAAGTCACGGGCGTCTCGGATGCGGCCGCGGGGAAGTTCAAGGCGAAGATCAAAATCGCGGCGGACGCGGCGCTCGGCGAGCACACGGTGCGCGTGTGGACGGCGACCGGCCTGGGCGATGCGCGCACGTTTTACGTCACGCCGTATCCGGTGGTGAAAGACAACGACCGCGGCACCAGTTCCGCGCCGAAAAAAGACGAGGTGCAGCCGATCGCGCTGGGCACGACGGTCGCGGGCAGCCTCGCGGGCGAGGAGACGGATCGCTTCGTCATCGAGGCGAAAAAGGGGCAGCGCATCGCCGCGGAGGTCGTGGGCGTGCGGCTGGGCTCGCGGGAGTTTTTGGATGCGATACTCACGCTGAAAAAGGAGGACGGCACGGTGCTTGCCGAGTGCGATGACAGCTCCCTGCTCATTCAGGATCCCGTGCTCAGCTTCGTCGCGCCCGAGGACGGCAAGTATCTGCTCGCGCTCCGCGACAGCACGAACTCCGCGCCGCTCACCGGTCGCTACCTCCTGCACGTCGGCTCGTTCCCGCGCCCGCTGGTGGTCTTCCCGGCGGGCGGGCCGGCCGGCGAGCCACTCAGCGTCACCTACCTCGGCGACGCCGGCGGGCCGATCCCCGCGACCCTGAAACTGCCCGCGCAACCCGACCCGCGTTACGCCGTTTTCCCCGAGCAGAACGGCAGCATCGCGCCGTCGCCAAACTGGCTGCGCGTGTCCCCGTTTCCGAACGTGCTGGAAGCCGAGCCGAACAACGAAGCCGCGCAGGCGACACCGACCGACCGGACGCTGCCGCTCGCGTTCAACGGTGTGATCAGCGCGAAAGGCGACGTGGATTTTTTCAAGTTCACCGCGAAGAAAGGCGACGAGTTTGACGTGCATGTTTTCGCCCGCCGGGTGCGCTCGCCGCTCGATGCGGTGCTGGAGATTTACGACGAAAAAGGCGCGCGCCTTTTGCAAAACGACGACAGCGGCGGGCCGGACAGCTACCTCCGGTGGAAGGTGCCTGCCGACGGCACGTTCAGCATCGCGATCAAAGACCAGCTCAAGCGCGGCGGGCCAACCTTCATCTACCGCGTGGAGATCGCGCCGGTGAAATCCGAGGTCGCGCTCTGGCTGCCGGAGATGCAGCAGAACACGCAGGAACGGCAGACCATCGTGGTGCCGCGCGGCAACCGCTACGCCACGCTCGTGAAGCTCAAGCGCGAGGGCGCGGGCGGCGAACTCACGCTCGCGGCGGACGCGCTGCCGCCGGGGATCACGATGCAGGCCGGCCCGATCGCGGCCGGGGCCGACACGGTGCCGGTGGTCTTTGAAGCGGCGGGCGACGCCACGGTCAGCGCGGGCACTTTCGCGCTGATCGCGAAGCCCGCCGACGGTAAGTCGGTCGAGAGCCGCGTGGCGCACGCCATCGACCTCGTGACCGGCGGGAACAACCAGTATTATTACCGCATCACCGCCGACCGGTTGGCGGTCGCGGTGGCCGAGGAAGCGCCTTTCAAGATCCGGCTCGTCGAGCCAAAGGCGCCGATCGCGCAGGGCGGCGCGATGAACCTGAAGGTCGTGGCCGAGCGCAAGCCGGAGTTCAAAGGCAAGATCAGCCTCGCGCTGCTCTTCGTCCCGACGGGCATCGGCACGGCGGGCTCGGCGGAAATCAAGGCGGACGAAAGCGAAGGTATCGTGGCGCTGAGCGCGCAGGGCGACACGGCGGCGAAGAAATGGAAGATCACCGTGACCGGCTCGGCGGACACCGGCAAAGGGCTGGTCTGGACCTCCACGCAACTCGCCGATCTCGAGGTCGTCGCGCCGTTTGTCGGCGGGCAGATTTCCAGCGCCGCCGTGGACCAGGGCGACAAGACCAACGTGACCGTGAAGCTCCAGCAGAAGACGCCGTTTGAGGGCAAGGCGAAGATCCAACTGCTCGGGTTGCCGAACAAAGTCACCGCCGCCGAGCGCGAGATCACGAAGGACGACACCGAGGTGAAATTTGAAGTGCAGGCCGACAAGACCAGCCCGGTCGCGCGGCACACCTCGCTCTTCTGCCAGGTCACGGTGCTGCAAAACGGCGAGCCCATCGTGCAAAATTTTGCGCAAGGCGGCATCCTGCGCATTGACCCCGTGACCGTCGCCAAAGCCGAGGAGAAAAAATGAACCCGCATTCCAAATCCAAACGCCGCGCCGCGCCGCGGTCCGGCTGGCTGATCGGCGGCGGCATCGCCGCGGCGGTCGGCGGCGCTTTCCTGCTGAGCGCGCTGACGCCCTCGCCAACCTCCGCCAGCGGGAAAGCGGAGTCCGCCCCGCCACCGCCCACCGGCCCGTTCACGCTCGAAGTTTTTCCCGCCGACGTGCAGCTCCGCACCAAGCGCGCCGCGCAATCGCTCGTCGTCCGCATCACCGAGCAGAGCGGCGTGCAGCGCGACGTGACCGCGCACGTGGCGTTCACTTTCACCGACCCCTCGAAGGCGCGCGTCGAGAAAGGCGCCCTCGCCCCGCTCGCCGACGGCGACACCACGCTCAAAGTCGCCTACGCCGGCCAGACCGCCGCGGTGCCGGTGAAAGTCAGCGAGGCGCAGACCGATCCCGCGGTTTCGTTCCGCCGCGATGTCATGCCCGTCTTCCTCCGCTCGGGCTGCAACGCCGGCGGCTGCCACGGCTCGGCGCGCGGGCAGGACGGCTTCCACCTTTCGCTCTTCGGCTACGACCCCGAGGGCGATCACTTCCGCCTCACGCGCGAGCTGGCCGGACGCCGCATCAATCTCGCGCTGCCCGCCGAGTCCATGATCATCACGAAGTGCGTGGGCGACGCGCCGCACACCGGCGGCAAGCTGTTCGAAAAGGACAGCCCGTACGCGCAGACGCTCATCCGCTGGCTCGAAGCCGGCGCGCTCAACGACCCGCCCGAAGTCGCGACTTGCACGAGCGTGGAGCTGCTGCCGAAGCGCCTCGTCCTCGAGACGCCCGGCCACGCGCATCGCGTCACGGTGCGGGCGCACTACTCCGACGGCACGCAGCGCGACGTCACGCCGCTCGCACTTTTCCTCACGAGCAACGAAGGCTCCGCGAAAATCTCGAAGGACGGCGTCATCACCACCGGCCAGCGCGGCGAGGCGTTCGTCATGGCGCGCTTCGCCACGTACACCGTCGTGTCGCAGGTCATCGTCATTCCGAAGGACCTGCAATTCACCTGGCCGGAGGTCGAGGAGCGGAACTTCATCGACCAGCTCGTGGACAAAAAACTGCGCGACCTCCGCATCACGCCGTCCGCGTTGTGCGACGACGCCACTTTTCTCCGCCGCGCGCACATCGACATCACCGGCGTGCTCGCCCCGACATCCGAGGTGGAGAAATTTCTCGCTGATCCCGATCCGAAGAAGCGCGAGCGGAAGGTGGACGAGTTGCTCGGGCGCAAGGAGTTCACCGATCTGTGGGCGTTGAAGTGGAGCGAGCTGCTGCAGATTCGCTCCGACCAAAACAACGGCGGCTACAAGGCCACGCTGAACTACTACGACTGGCTGCACGCCCAGCTCGCGAAGAACGTGCCGATCAATGTCATCGCCAGCGAACTCATCGCCGCGACCGGCAGCACGCTGGAGAACCCGGCGGCGAATTATTTCCAGCTCGAAACCGACGCGCTCAAACTCGCCGAGGACACCGCGCAGGCGTTCATGGGTATCCGCATCCAGTGCGCGCAGTGTCACAACCATCCCTTCGACCGCTGGACGATGGACGACTACCGCGGCTTCGTCGCCTTTTTCACCCAGGTCGGGCGCAAGACGGGCGAAGATCCGCGCGAGAAAATCATCTACGACCGTCGCGAGGGCGAGTCGAAGCACCCGCTCGGCGACCGCGTGGTTCCGCCGAAGTTTCTCGGCGGCGAAAGCCCGGACACCAAAGGCACCGACCGCCGCGAGGCGCTCGCGAAGTGGCTCGCCGCGCCGGAAAATCCCTATTTCGCGCGGCACATGGCGAACCTCATCTGGGCGCAATACATGGGCCGCGGCATCATCGAGCCGGTGGATGACGCGCGCATTTCCAATCCCGCCGCGAACCCCGAACTACTCACCGCGCTCGCCGGGAAACTCGTCGAGTCGAACTACGACATGCGGAAATTCGTCCGCGAAATTTGCACGTCGCGCACCTACCAGACGAGTACGCGGGGCAACGAAACGAACGGCACCGACGAGCGCAATTTCGCCCGCGCGACGATCCGCCGGATGCGCGCCGAGGTGCTGCTCGACTGCATTTCGCAAGTCACCGACACGAAAGACAAACACCGCGGCCTGCCCGCCGGCGCGCACGCCGTGGAGATCGCCGACGGGCGCACGACGAATTATTTCCTCACGACCTTCGGCCGCGCCACCCGGGAAAACATCTGCTCCCGCGAGGAAGTCGGCCCGACGCTCTCGCAGGCGCTGCACTTCCTGAACGGCGAGACCATCGAAACGAAGATCGCTGGCGGCGGGGTGGTGAAGCGGCTGCTCAGCGAAAAGAAGTCGCCGCGCGAGATCACGCACGAGCTTTACCTCCGCTGCTTCGGCCGCGCGCCGACGAGCGAGGAAATCGCCCGACTCGAACCGCACTGGGCCACCGCCGACCAGCAGCCCGCCGTTTTCACTGACCTCTTCTGGGCGCTGCTCAATGCGAAGGAATTCATGTTCAACCATTGAGCGCGCGATGGACGAAGCGTCGAAAAACAACGCCGTCATTCTGAACGGAATTCCGCCACCCTTGCGCCCGCACGGAACTCCGCGCCCAATGATTTCATGGGAAGCCCGACGGCACCGTAGCGCAGGCGTCCCCGCCTGCCGTATCGCATGCGTCCCGCTTGCCCCGCGTGCGCCTGCAACAAGCGCACCGCACGTCCCCCTCCGCGCCCACGGAGGCAGGCTGGAAGCACTGCGATACGGCAAGCCGGAGGCTTGCGCTACGGCTGCGGCCGCGCGCGGCGTTCGCCCCACATCATGGCCGTCGCCAGCAAAAACCTCGTTTTGTGAAAGCCTCAGAATGACCGTGTTTTTTCTCGCTGCGCTCGCGCTTTCCGCCCGCGCCCAAACGCCCGACAAACCCAACTACAGCGACCACGTCCTCCCCATTTTCCGCAACGCCTGCCTGAACTGCCACAACCCCGACAAAAAAAAGGCCGGCCTCGATCTCTCGACTTACCAAGGCGCGTTGCAGGGTAGCGAAAACGGCAAGGTGCTCCGGTCCGGCGACGGCAGCGGCAGCCTGCTTCTTAAGTGCGTGCTCCAGACGGAGGACCCGAAGATGCCGCCGAAGGGCGACAAACTTTCTGACGGCGAAATCGCGATCGTGCGCAAGTGGATCGACGGCCAGCTCCTCGAAACCGCCGGCGGCAAAGCCGTCGCGGTCGCGGCCAACAACGTGCAGGTCGCCGTCGTCTCGCTCACGCGTCCCGAAGGCCCGCCGCCGATGCCGCGCGAACTCCCGCTCGATCCCGTCGTCCACACGGCAAAAGCGAATTCGCTCACCGCGCTCGGCGCGAGCCCGTGGGCGCCGCTGGTGGCGCTCGGCGGGCAGAAGCAGATCGTCCTTTTCAACACCGAGACGCTCGAACCGCTCGGTGTGCTCCCCTTCCCCGAGGGCTTCCCGACGATCATCCGTTTCAGCCGCAACGGGCAACTCATCCTGACCGGCGGCGGGCGCGGCGGGAAGTCGGGCAAGGTCGTGATTTGGAAAGTCGAGACGGGCGAGCGCATCGCGGCGGTAGGCCAGGAATTCGACCAGGTGCTCGCCGCCGACCTCAGCGCGGATCAGCAATTCGTGGCGCTCGGCGGGCCGGCGAAGCTCGTGAAAATCTACGCGACGAAAGATGGCCGGCTCGTCCACTCGATCAAAAAGCACACCGACTGGGTGACCGCGCTTTCCTTTTCGCCCGATGGCAAACTGCTCGCGAGCGGCGACCGCAACGGCGGCGTGATCGTGTGGGAAGCGGCGAAGGGCAAGGAGTTCAACGTGCTCGCCGGGCACAAGGGCGCGGTCACGGGCGTGTCGTTCATGACCGGCGTCGTGGCGTCGGCGAGCGAGGACGCGACGATCAAGCTGTGGGACGCGAATCTGGGCCGCGAGATCAAGAGCTGGAGCGGGCACAAGGGCGGCGTGCAAAGCGTGGCGTTCAGTCCCGACGGGCGGCTCGTCTCCAGCGGGCGCGACAAAATCGTGCGCGTGTGGGACCAGGCGGGCAAACAGCTCATGGCGAGCGAGGCGTTCGGCGACATCGCGCTCCGCGCCGAGCTGGCGGGTGAGCGCGTGATCGGCGGCGACTGGAGCGGGCAGGTGCGCGTGTGGTCGCTCGATGGAAAACGCGTCGGCGAACTGAGTGCCAATCCGCCGCCGATCGCGGAGCGCATCGCCGTGGCCGAAAAGCAGCTCGCGGAGGCGCAATCCGGCGTGGGCGAGTTGCAAAAGGAACTCGCCGCCGCCGAAGCGAAGAGCAAAGCCGACCTCGCGGCTCGCGAGGAGAAGCTCAAAGCGGCGCGGGCCGCGGACGAGGCGAAACTGAAAGCCGAACTCGCGCCGGCGGAAGCCGCGCTGGCGAAAGCACGCGCCGAACCGCTCGACAAAATCGCCGCCGCCGAAAAGGCCGTGCAGGAAATCACCGCGCGGCTCACCGCGCTCCAGCAGACGCCGAGCGCGCCGCCGACCAAGCCGGCTGATTCATCCGCCGCGCAGGAAATCGCGAAAGCCAAGGCCGGGATCGAACAAAGCCAGGCGCGCATCGCCGCCGCGCAGGCCAGCCTCGACAAATGGCGCGCCGCGCAGGTGCTCCAAGGCGTCCACAACGCGCGTCAGTTGGTCGCCGACAAACAGGCGGCTTACGAAAACTCCGTGCAGGCGGCGAAGGACGCGCCCCTCGCCGTCGAGCGCGCGCGCAGCGACCTCGCTGCCGCGCAAAAAGCCACTACCGAAGCGCCCGCGAAGCTCAAGGAAAAGGAAGCGCTGGTCGCCCAGGCGCAGCAGGAGATGGCCGCGAAGCAGTCCGCCGTGGAGGCCGCGCAATCCGCCGTGAAAGAGAAGGAGACGGCGCTCAAGGCACTGACCGTGACGCTCAAATCCGGCGCCGCGCCGAACACCGACGCCCTCGCAAAAAAAGTCGTCGAACTCACTGCCGAGATCGCCCGCCGTCGCGAGGTTCGCGCGAAATTCACCTCCGGCACTTCCGAGTACGCCGAAACAGACACCAGAGTACAGGCCCTCAAACCCGCCCTCGCCACCGCGGAGGCCGCGCTCGAAACCGCCAAGGCCGGCGTGGTGCTCCCATCGGCCACCGAGACCAAGGCCGCCCAAGCGGAAATCCTCAGAGCCCGCGAAGCCGTCAACGCCGCGCTCGCCGCCGCCAAACCCACCGCCGCGAAACTCGCCGCCGCCGAGAAAGCGCTCACCGCCTTCCGCAAAGAAACCGAAACCGCCGCCCAGCTCGCCGCCCAAATCCGCCAGGAACTCCCCGCCATCGAAAAGACCGCCCGAGCCAACCAGACCCAAGCCGAGCGCGCCGCCAAGACCGCCGCCCGCGAAGTCGAAGCCGCCAAAGCCGAAGCCGAAAAGCGCCGCGCCGCCTACGAAACGCTCAAAGCCAACGGCCGCCTGACGCGCGGTTGAAGCCGGGCGTGAATCCTGCGACGACAATCCCGTCATTCTCCACTCCGAGCCTCCCTCTTTCACCCCAATGCCAATCGTCAAAGACACCCTCCGCGCGACGGTCCGGGTGGGTTACGACGGGCGGGTGTACAAACAGTTTCGCGGGCCCATGGCCGATGAGCGGTTCGCCAACGAGGTGCTGGTGCTGCGCTACCTGGAAAACCGCGCGTGTCCTTTTGTGCCACGGTTGCTGGAGGCGGATGCGGAAGAGCTGCGCATCGTCACATCGAACTGCGGCAGCCGGGTGGATCATCTCGACGAGGCGCGCTCGCGGGAGTTGTTCGCGGAGTTGGAGCGCTATGGCGTGCGCCACGATGACGCGGAGATGCGCAATGTGACCTACCGCATGCAAGACGGGCGCTTCTGCCTGATCGACTTTGAGTTTGCCACGATCCTGCCGGAGACGGCGTAAAGCATGGCTTCGCAACCGCCCCATCCGATGCCTTCCTCTGCCGAAAATCCCGCCGCTTCCCGACTCCAGTGGTGGGGACTGACGGATCAGGGAAAGGTGCGAAAGAACAACGAGGATTCGTTTCTCTGCCTGCAGTTCGACGCACAGGAGTTGCGCTATCTCGGCAAAATCGGCGACGCGCCGACCGCCATCGCGGATTTCGTTTTCGCGGTGAGCGACGGGATGGGCGGCGCGCAGGCGGGCGAGTTTGCCAGCCGCATCACGGTGGAAAAAATCACGCGTCTGCTGCCGCGGGCTTTCAAGCACTCGGCGGCGGGTTTGAACGCCGGCGTGGACGATGTGCTCGAGGAGCTTTTCGACCAGATCCACAACGCGCTGACGTTCCTCGGCGAAAGCTACGAGGAGTGCGCGGGCATGGGCGCGACGCTGAGCCTGTGCTGGTTCGCGCCAGGCTGGGTGTATTTCGCGCACATCGGCGACAGTCGGATCTACTACCTGCCGGCCAAGGAGGGCGGCATCCGGCAGTTGACGCACGACGACACGCACGTGGGTTGGCTTTTCCGCGAGGGAAAACTCAATGAGCGCGAGGCGCGCGATCACCCACGGCGCAATGTTCTGCAAAAGGCGCTCGGGGCCGGGCATCAGTTTGTGAATCCGCAGGTCGGCGCGGTGGCGTGCGAGCCGGGCGATCTTTTCCTGCTCTGCACGGATGGGCTGACCGAGGGTCTGTTTAATGAGCAACTGCTCCAGCGCCTCCGCGATCCCGACGGCGACGAAGCCGCGCTCGATCCCGCGCGGCGGTTGGTCGCGGCTTCTTTGGAGTGTTCCGGACGGGACAATACCACGGCGCTGGTGGTCGCGGTGGGGTGAACCCAAAAGCGGGATTGAGGTCCACGAAAGACACGAAAGACCAAATGGTTATGGAAGTTGCTTCGTTCACCCAGCGGGTGACTCGGAAAAATTTCGCCAGCCGTCTTTTTCGTGGCGTTTCGTGCTTTTCGTGGACCCTCCATGGCCTTTTCTAGTTTTCGTCATTCCCTGGCCCACCGCCTCCGCCCGGAAATAGTTATACCAACTTCCACAAATATCCGGACGGTTTTACCGAGGAACGGAATGACGGAATTTCTAACCGGCATCTCCATTCCGTCATTTGGTCAAATTCCGTAATTCCGTCTTTCTCCGAGGGTCAGGTTTTTTGTGAGAGATGGTATTAAAGATCCTTCGACTCCGTTTCGCCCCGCCTGCGCCCACGGCAAAACTCCGCTCAGGATGACCGTTTGGCCTTCCCTCCGCGCCCTCCGACACCCGCCCCATCCCCAAGCTT
>CAYQBV010000130.1:0-11351 GCA_964415705.1 uncultured Chthoniobacter sp.
CCCCGCGCGCAACGAGCAGGACACTTTTTACCTCCCCGACGGACGCCTCCTGCGCACCCACACCAGCACCATCCAGATCCGCACCATGGAAAAGTGCGCGCCGCCCATCCGCATCATCGCCCCCGGCGCCGCCTACCGCCGCGACGAAGTGGATGCCACCCACCTCGCGCAGTTCAACCAAATGGAAGGCCTCTACGTCGCCCCCGGTGTCAGCGTCGCCGACCTCAAAGGCACCCTCGAATTCTTCTTCCGCGAACTCTTCGGCCCCGACGCCCAGTTCCGTTTCCGCCCGCACTTCTTCCCCTTCACCGAGCCCAGCTTCGAGGTCGATATCAAAGCCACCGCCCTCGGCGCCGCCGACCGCTGGCTGGAAATCGCCGGCTGCGGCATGGTCGATCCCGCGGTCTTTGAAAGCATCAACGCCCAGCGCGGCGACACCGCCTACGACCCCGAGCGCGTCACCGGCTTCGCCTTCGGCTTCGGCCTCGACCGCCTCGCCATGATCATGTCCGGCACCCCCGACATCCGCGCCTTCACCGAAAACGACCAGCGCTTCCTCGCGCAGTTTTAGGAAAAGCGGGCGCCAGGCAAAAGGCCGTCATGCTGAGCGGAGTGGCGGGAGGCTTTGCGACCGCCACGCCGCGAAGCATCGCTGACTGTAACCGGGCGGAGGCGGCGGGAGTGAAGGCACCCATATCCCACCAGACCGCCTCCGCCCGCGGACAGCCAGCGATGCTTCACTGCGCTACGCTCCGGTCAGCATGACGGCTTTCTTTCAAACTGATTGCCTCACGTTTGCCTCTCGTTCCCAAAGTTAGCGCAGCGCTTTGGGAACGCTGGGCCGGCGAGACTCCGTCTCCCATCCGACGCACGACGACCTCAATCGTGATCCCCATGCTCCCCCTCCCACCACCGAAACGGAGTTTCGCCTCACGCGTCCGTTCCCAAAGCGCTTCGCTAACTTTGGGAACGAGAGTGAAAACTCGGGGAGGATGTGCCCGATCTGCCGCTCAACGTGGGCGCGAAGTTGCCGGGCGATTTCCGGGAGGGTGAACGTGAGGCGGTCGTCGGTGAGGTCGATCACGGACGTGGGTGGGTTGAGGTTTCGGCAGGGCTCACCAGTCGCCATCGCGGATCTGGCGGGAGATGGCGGAGACGCGTTTGGCGGACAGGCCGCGCATCGCGCGCAGGAGTTCCGCGACCACGGTGGGACGTTCGCGGATGATTTCGAGCAGATCGCTCGAAACCTTCCCGGCCAGCGCGAGCAGCGCATCGGGGTTTTCGCCCAGTTCCTCGGCCAGCCGGCGGATGGTCCCTTCGCCCGGAGGCGGCTCCTCCCCGCGCTCGATCTTGCTCAGGTAGGAAGGCTCGATGCCCACGCGCCCGGCGACTTGGCGCAGGGAGAAGGCGGGATCGTCCTCGACCTGCGCCATCCGTCTGGCCCGCAAAGTTTCCCCGAAAGAAAGATCGTTGCTCATGGTGTGGCGCGGAAGCTACACGGCAAAATTGGCACGTCAACCTTCTGGGTGCAGCTGCACAGCCAATTTTTCCTCATCGTTCCGAGAGTGAGGCTTTCGGAACGCATCTTCGGAGCGGCAGTTCCATCGCGTGGCAGGGGCGCGTGACAAAAGGCGTGCGCCAGTGGAGCGTCCGCCCCACTGCGCAGCGCGGCGACATCGCCTACGACCCCGAGCGCGTCACCGCCTTCGGCTTCGGCCTCGACCGCCTCGCCATGATCATGTCCGGCACCCCCGACATCCGCGCCTTCACCGAAAACGACCAGCGCTTCCTCGCGCAGTTTTAAGAAAAACAACCATCGTGCTGAGCCGAGTGGCGTGAGGCTGTGCGACCGCCACACTGGGAAGCATCGCTGAGTCTAAGCGGGCTGAGGCGGTGGGGTATTCTCGGCCGGCAGCGGGCCGGTTCTCGCTCGACGGTTTCTTTGTCCCTGGCCCACTGGGCAAAGTCGGGTGCGAGTTCCGCCAATCGTCCGAAGATTCGCGCCGCCTCCTGGTATCGCGGCCGGCCTCGGCAGGTCGTCTCGCCTTGGAAGCCATGCGCGCGAGCCAGACCCCCGCGGTTACTCGTCGTCGCCGGCAGCGCCCTTCTCGCGCTTGAGGCCGCGGAGTTTGCCCTGGATGAAAGCGTCGATGTCGCCGTCCATCATCGCGGCGATGTTGCTGGTTTCCACGCCAGTGCGGAGGTCGATGACTTTTTGGTAGGGCTGGAAGACGTAGCTGCGGATCTGGCTGCCAAAGGCGACGTCGCTCTTTTCGCCGTAGGCCGCATTGATCTCGGCGGCCGCTTTGTCGATCTCGATCTGCTGGAGCTTCGCCTGGAGCATGCGCATGGCGGTGACTTTGTTTTTCTGCTGGCTGCGCTCGTTCTGGCAGGCGGCGATGAGGCCGCTGGGGAGGTGGCGGATGCGGACGGCGGTCTCGACCTTGTTGACGTTCTGCCCGCCTTTGCCGCCGGAGCGGTAAGTATCCACCTCGATGTCGGCTTCGTTGATTTCGATGGGTGCGCTTTCGGCCAACTCGGGGACGACATCGACGCCCGCAAAGGAGGTGTGGCGGCGCTTGTTCGAGTCGAAGGGCGAGATGCGAACGAGCCGGTGGACGCCGCGCTCGGTGGCGAGGAAACCGAAGGCATTTTCCCCGGTGACCAGGACGGTGCAAGACTTGAGGCCAGCTTCATCGCCGAGCTGGATGTCCATGATCTGACTCTTGAAACCGTGGCGCTCGATCCAGCGCTGATACATCCGCAGGAGCATGTCGGCCCAGTCGCAGGACTCGGTACCGCCCGCACCGGAATTGATGGTCAGAAAGGCGTTGAAGCGGTCGTTCGGCCCGCCGAGGAGCATCTTCATCTCGAACTCCGCGAGGCCGCGCAGAATGGCCGCGTGCTCTTTCTCCACCTCGGCGGCGCTGTCGGCGTCCTTCGCTTCGAGGGCGAGTTCGATGAGCACCGGCAGGTCTTCCACCTGCCGCTCAATCGCCACCAGCGGCGTGATCTTTCCACGCAACGCGGAGACTTCCTCAACGTTCTTTTGCGCGCGCTCTTTGTTCGCCCAAAAGTCGGGCTCGGCCATCTGTCCTTCGAGTTCCGCTAGGCGGGATTGCAGCGTGGCGAAGTCAAAGATACCTCCGCAGTTCGCCTACGCGGGCTTTGAGGTCGTCGGTATTGATGGCTTGGATTTCGAGGGACATGGAAAAAAGGCAGGGGCTGCGATGGCCGGCGGATTCAGGAACGCCAGGTCCGCGAGATTCAGCGCTCGCGGCGCGCCGCGCCGGCGTCCCGGTCACTGCGTGGAAAGGTGTAGATGGTCTCGCCGGGCGCAGCCAATCCGAGCCGATCACGCGCAATCAAAGCGGCGTATTCGGAATCGCTCCGCAGGTGTTCTTCGTGAAGCACATTCTGGTCGTACAATCGCTTTTCATGCTCAACCTCGGAGGTGAGTTGCTGGAGCCAGGCCAATTGGGCGCGGCGATCGGAAAGCACGGGCAAAAACCGGACGCCGATAATGAGCGCCACGACGACCAGAATCAGCGCGACGACCAAGCGATTGAGGGAATGCCAGATTCCCCCAGTCGGGGTGTTATTCAGGAAGTGGCCTTGGGCCGTGCTCACTTAACGCATCTTACCGCCATAGATGGCGTTGTCACCAAGTTCCTCTTCGATCCGCAAAAGCTGATTGTACTTCGCCACGCGATCCGTCCGACTGAGCGAGCCGGTCTTGATCTGCCCTGCATTCGTAGCCACCGCGATGTCCGCGATGGTCGTGTCCTCGCTCTCACCGGAGCGGTGGGAAATGACTGCCGTGTACTTGTTTTCCTTGGCGAGTTCGATGGCGTCGAGCGTCTCGGTCAGCGAACCGATTTGGTTCACTTTCACGAGGATGGAGTTGGCCGTGCCCGTGTCGATCCCCTTGCGGAGAAACTCGACGTTTGTCACAAAAAGATCATCACCCACGAGCTGCGTCGTCGCACCCATCGCGTCCGTCAGTTTCTTCCAACCCGCCCAGTCATTCTCCGCGCAGCCGTCCTCGATCGAGACGATCGGGAACTTCTTCGCCAGCCCCGCGTAGTAGGCCACCAGCTCCTCGGCGCTGCGTCTCGATCCGTCGGACTTCTTAAACACGTATTGATTCTTCGCCTTGTCGTAGAACTCACTCGCCGCGACATCGAGCGCGATGAAAATGTCCTTGCCGAGTTTATAACCCGCCTTCTTCACCGCCGCGGCGATGGATTCCAGCGCATCTTCCGCACTTTCAAAATTCGGCGCGAATCCACCCTCGTCGCCCACCGCCGTCGAGAGCCCGCGGCCTTTGAGCACGCTCTTGAGCGCGTGGAAAATCTCGCAACCCGCGCGGATCGCCTCGCTGAACGAGTCCACGCCCCTCGGCATCACCATGAATTCCTGGAAATCCACCGGCGCGTCCGAGTGCGCGCCGCCGTTGACGATGTTCATCATCGGCACGGGCAGGACCTTCGCGTTCGGTCCGCCGAGGTATTTGTAAAGTGGCTGATCGAGCTGACTGGCAGCCGCTTTCGCCGTGGCCAGCGAGACCGCGAGGATCGCGTTCGCCCCGAGCTTCGCTTTGTTCTTCGTGCCATCGAGCGCGATCATCGCGCGGTCGATCCCCACCTGGTCGAGCGCATCGCGGCCCTCGATGATCTTGGCGATGGATTTGTTCACGTTCGCCACCGCCTTGGTCACGCCTTTGCCGAGGTAGCGGTCCTTCACCCCGTCGCGCAGCTCCCAAGCCTCGTGCTCCCCGGTGCTCGCCCCGCTCGGCACGATGGCCCGCCCGATCGCCCCGCCCGCGAGCGAGACTTCGGCTTCGACAGTGGGATTGCCGCGGGAGTCGATGACCTGGCGGGCGTGGACGGCGATGATTTCGGTGAGAGACATGGAATTGAGGACTTAGGAATTAGAATTGTGGAAATGCGGCGCGCAGCGGAGGCCGCACGCGGTCACGCAAGACGCGCGGTGGATACAGAGGTCGCGAGCGGGTTGGCAAACAAATACTTCCGGCAGAAGATTGCTTGGGAGCATCGGCCGGCGCACAACTCCCTCCCGCCTTGGCCCGCGGGGAACTTCGTTCAGGCCTGCCGCCGACCCCGCCCCACGTTTTTGCCGTTGTGACCTCAGGCGCTTCCACTAGTCATTTGCCATGAACCGCCTTCTCCTCCCGCTGTTGACTACATTCTGCGCGGTTGTTTCGCCCGCCATCGCCCGCGTTTGGACCGATACCAGCGGCAAGACGCTTGAGGCGGAATTTGTTCGGGTCGCTGGGCTCACCGTGATCCTGAACTCGGGTGGCAAGGAAATCCCCGTGCCGCTCACGAGCTTGAGCGCCCCGGATCAGGCGTTCATCGGCACGGGACGGGAGCCGACCAAAGCTCCCGGTGCCGCGCCAACTCCCGCCGTGCCCGCCGCCCCGAAGGAACTTTCCCTGTGCGGCACGCCGCTCAACAAAGATGGCGGAGTCACCATCGTGGAGCAGCCCCTCACGCCGGCGGCGCTAAAGAGCTTTTCGAAGGCCTCCGCCAAGCCCAGCAAGCTGAAACTCGCCGTCGCCCTCCCCGCCGGATTCGACCCCGACAAGCCGCAGCGCGTCATGTGGACCAGCGCGCCGATTAACAGCGACGGCGAGCGGACCCGTGGAAACGTCGGGGGCATCGGCGGCTGGGTGAAACCCGCGACGCAATCCGGCTGGGTGGTGGTGGCCGCCGATACCGACTTGGGAAATCCCCGCCTTGAGGACAACCAGAACGCCACCGGGGGCGACCTGGAAGTTCACAAGCAGGCCGTCGCCGTGCTCAGCGCCGCGTGGCCGAAGTTCAAGACCTGGCAGTTTGCCTGCTGCGGATTTTCCGGCGGGGCCAAGGCCACTTTCTACCGGGCCGGCGACTTGGCCGTGTGCAACCTCGACGTCATCGGGATGTTCCTCGGCGGGTGCAATCAGGACATGACCGGCGCCGCGATTCAGGAAACCCGCTGCAGCAAGAGCGACCTCAAGAAGATCAAGGTCTTCATCAGCAACGGCCGGAATGACAACGTCTCCACCGTGGCCCACGCGGAGGCGGTCGCGAAATCCACCGACGCCTTTTTTCGCAAAGTCCGGCTCGAAATCTACGAGGGCGGGCATGGACTGAACGCCGGGGAGTTTCAGAAAGCGATGGCTTGGTTTGTCGAAGACCAGAAGCCGCGACCGTGAGCGGCCAGCGGGGAGGCTCCGCGGTCGCGGCGGGCGGAGTCACCCAATGGTTTGACGACGGCCACCGGAGCGCGCAGTAATCGCGACCCATTATGCGCCGCCTCGCCACACTCTTCGCTCTCCTGCTCCCGTGCCTCGCTCTCGCCGAGGATGCCGCCGACAAAAAAGACGAGAACAAGGACGCTGCTGAAAAGACCAAGGAAGAGAAGCCAAAGGAGCGCGCGGGCACGATCACGCTCGGCGGCGCGGAGGTAAAATACCTCGCGCAGACCGGCACGATCCCGGTCCTGAAAGACGACGGCGGAGTGAAGGCGGATGTCTTTTACGTGTACTACGCAGCCACCGGCGCGGATGGCAAACGGCTCGCCGCGCCAGCCGGGAGCACGCGCTCGATCACGTTTTGCTTCAATGGCGGCCCCGGCGCTTCGGCGGTGTGGCTGCATCTCGGGGGGCTCGGCCCGCGGCGGCTCGATTTCCCGCCCGACGGCCTCACGCCGAGCACCGTCCTGCGCGTGGTGGACAACCCCAACTCGATCCTCGACGCGACCGACCTGGTCTTCGTCGATCCCGTTTCCACGGGCCTGAGCCGCGCGGCCAAAGGCGAGAAGCCCGAACAGTTCTTTGGCCTCGACGAAGACATCGCCGCGGTCGGCGAATTCGTCCGCCTCTTCACCACACGCGAGCAGCGCTGGGGCTCGCCGAAGTATCTCCTCGGCGAAAGCTACGGCGTCACGCGCGTGTCCGGGCTCGCCGCCTATCTCCAGCACAAGCACGGCCTTTTCGCCGACGGCCTCATGCTCATGTCGGGCCTCACCAATTTCGGCACCCTCAGCGCCGGCCCCGGCAACGACCTTCCGTTCATCCTCTTCCTGCCCACCATCACGGCCACCGCGCACTACCACAAAAAACTCCCCGCCGACCTCATGGGCGACGTGGACAAAGCGATGGCCGAAGCCCGCGCATTTGCGCAGAACGAATACTCCGTCGCGCTGCTCAAAGGGGCCGCGCTCACGCCCGAGGAGCGCCGCCGCGTGGCGGAAAAACTCGCCCGTTTCACCGGCCTAAGCGCCGACCTCGCCGACGAGCAAAATCTCCGGATCGACCCTTCCTTTTTCCGCAAGGCACTGCTCCGCAAAGAGGGTAAAATCATCGGCCGGTTCGACGCCCGCGTGCTCGGCGAGGACGGCGAACCCGGCGACCCGCAGCCCGGCTACGACCCGTCCTTCTCGAATATCGTCGGCGGCTTTGCCTCCGCCGTGAACGCCTACGTGCGCGGCGAACTCGGCTACGAAAGCGACCACCCGTATCACGTGCTCAACATGGGTTTGCCGTGGAAGTGGTCGAGCTTCGAGGGCCGCTACGTCTCGACCGACGACCG
Source organism: uncultured Chthoniobacter sp. (assembly GCA_964415705.1). Classification (GTDB taxonomy): domain Bacteria; phylum Verrucomicrobiota; class Verrucomicrobiia; order Chthoniobacterales; family Chthoniobacteraceae; genus Chthoniobacter. The sequence goes on from CAYQBV010000130.1 coordinate 7,602, forward strand.
CCTCGCCAATGCCCTGCGGACGAACCCCAAAATGCGCGTCCTCGTCCTCGCTGGCCGCCGCGACCTCGCGGTGCCCGAGGACTCCCTGCGCCACTCCCTCGACCATCTCACGCTCCCCGCGAGCGTCCGCAAAAACATCGTCACCGAGCGCTACGACAGCGGCCACATGATGTATCTCCTCCGCTCCGACGCGGAGAAACTGCGCGCCGATCTGCTGCGGTTTTTAAAGTAGATCCCATCCCGCGAAGGTGCCGGCTCCGACCGCGCGCGGAACGCTACTTCCCCTCGTCCACGCCGAGCTGCCGCATCTCCTCCAGGCCGATTTCCACGGCGAGGCGGCTGTCCGCAGGCGTGATGCGCTGAGGCGCGCGGCCCGCCGCGAGGCAAACCGCGAAATCATCGAGTTCGGCCTGGTAGGCGGACGTCTCAGCGCACGGCACGTTCTCGGTTTTGCCGTCGCGGAGCAGTTGCAGCGCGTTCGCATCCACTGCGAGATCGTGGACCAGCGTGGCCTTTTCCATGACCAGCCGGAAGGCGTGCCGAAACGGGCCGCCATTCCGATCCCAGGCACTGTGCAACTGCACGCTCGGCCCGTCCGCATAATTCCACGCCGCATCCACGACCAGCGGCAGGCCCTGCGTGACGAGGCCAGTCGCCGCGATGGACTGCGGACGCCCGAACCACCACAGCGCCACGTCCACATCGTGAATGTGCATGTCCAGCACGCCGCCGCTCTCCGCGCCGCGCAGATACCAGGCATCGCCGCTCCACGCGGGCGCGGCGCTGGAGCGGTGGAAGCTCGCATACAGCGCGCGCCCATACTCTCCGCTCGCGAGCAGCTCCTGCGCCTTCACATACTGCGGCCAGTAGCGCAGGCAGTGGCCGACCATCAGGCTGCGGCCCGTCTCCTGCGCCACGCGCTCCATCTCGGCGCACTCGGCGAGCGAGAGCGACATCGGCTTTTCGCAAAAGACGTGCTTCCCCGCGCGCATCGCCGCGATGGACATCGGCGCGTGAAACGGCGTGGGCATGCAGATGTCCACGGCCTCGACGTTCGGATCATTGATCAAATCCTCCGCCTCCGCATACGTGTTCATCCCGTCGAACGAAACCAGCGCCCGTCCCTGATCGCCGAGATTGAACGCCGCGCCACCCCAATCGCCGTCGAGGAGTTTCGGGTTGCGATCGCTCACCGCCACAAGCTGGCCCTGCTTGCTCTTGAGCCAGCACTCAAAGTGAGTGCGGCCCATCGCCCCGAGCCCGATCAGTCCGATTTTCATGCTGGTTTGGTTCGGTGGAAAAATTGCGCGCTTACTTGGCCCAAGCTTCCTGCGCGGTCTTGATCTGCGCCGCGTCCAAGCCGAACGCCTGCAACACACCCGTCGCCATGAGCTTGTCGCCCTCCTTCGCCATGTGCACGCCGTCGCTCGTCAGCACCTTTTGCCCCGGCTTGTTCTCGGCTTTGATGCGCTCCTGAAACAACGCGTAGAGGTCGGCCATGGGCAGACTCTTTTCCTTCGCCAGCGCCCGGAGGTAGTCATTGTACGTTGTGAGCTTCGCGTTCTCCGCGTTGTCCAGATTCTCCTGAATCACCGTGGCGGTCAGCAGCACCACCTTGATCCCGGCGGCCGAGGCTTTCTCCACGATCTGCGCGATGTTCTTTTTATACGTCCCCCGCCCTGCCGCCTCGGGCCCATAGATGCCGCCGGTCAGCGCGGCGTCATCGAGCGCCACGCCATTCTTCCCGTGCCACACGTCGTTCACGCCGCAGCTCAGCGTCATCCACTGCGGCTTCTTGGAAATCACATCGCGCTCCAACCGGCCCAGCATGTCGTTGGACTTGTGACCGCTGATCCCGGCGGGCAGCGCCTCGGCCTTCACGCCATTGGCCTCCAGTCCGGACATCACCAGCCGCACATAACCCTTCGGGTTGCCCCAGCCGCCCTGCGTGATCGAGTCGCCCATGAAAGCGATCTTGTCCCCGGTCTTCACGGCGATTTCAGCGGAGGCGTTTTGGATGATGGACACGGCGACGACAGCCACCGCAGCGAAACGCCGGGCAGCCACATTGAGGGGACGGAATTTGGTCATCCCGCTGTTGTCCCGAATGCGCGGGCGCATGCGCAAGACTCATTTTGGAAACCGCCGGAGACCGCGCCGAAGAGGTTCCAGAGGCTCCAGCGCCTGCCGAGAAGTCCCCGCGGTTTCAGATCGCCGATGACCACAAACTTGCCGGACGGATACTCGCCCGGAGCGAGGCTGCTCCGCGCCGACACGGAATGGACCGAGGACCCTCTCCTACCGCTGGTAGATCGGCAGGAAGTGATTCTTCACCGCGAGGGCGAGGACGGACATCGAGGCGGTATAGACTTTGCCGCCGCCTTCGTCTTCGCCTTCAAAGGAGCCGTCAGGCTTCTGTTTCGGGATGAGGATTTCGGGGACGATGCGCTTGGAGGCGTCGGCGAATTTTCCGCCGCGCTGATACATGCCCTGCGCGTAGTAGTAGAGCGTGTAGAAAAGGTGCCCCGCCTTGTTGATGTCTTCCTTCAGCAGGTGGTTGCCGGCGGCGACGGTCTCCTTGTCCTCGTAGCGGCCGCAGACCTGAATGGCGAGCAACCCTTCGGCGGTGGTGGAGGTGGTGGTGGCGGGTGCGGAGTAGCCGAAGCCACCCGCAGGCGGGTTCGAGCCGGGCACGGCCAGATACATCCGCTTGATGTAATCCACGGCCTTGTCGATGGCCTCCTTCGGCACCTCCATGCCGGCATTTTGCGCGGAGCGCAAAGCCATGACCTGCCAGCAGGTGACGGACATATCCGCGCCGGCGCTGTCCGGCTCGTAAAGCCAGCCACCTGTGCTCATCGGATCTTTGCGCATGGCTTGCGCGCGCAGGATCAGCTTGATGCCGAGCTTAAGCCGCTCGCGGATGATCGCGTCCTGTTTGTCGTCCACGCCCATGCCGACCATCTCGGCGAGCATGAGGGTGGTGATGCCGTGGGAATACATCCGGCCGTTGTCGTTGGGCGCTTTGCCGAAATACCCGTCCTTCGTCTGGTTCTCCGGCTGGAGGACGAAATCGAGCCCTTTGCGCATGGCCTGCCCCTCGGGCGAGGGGTCCGAGGGCTGGTGCCCGCAGGCGGCGAGGGCGAGGATGGAAAGCGCCGACATGGTGACGGGATACTGCTGGCCAAACTCACCTTTGGGCTTCACCTGGCTCATGATAAAGCCGGTCGCCGATTTCAGCGAAGCGTCAACCTTCGGGTCGGCGGCCTGCATGGGCCGACCGGCGGAGACGAGGGCGAGGCTGAGCGCCAGCGTGCCGAGGACGCGCCCGGGGCGGTTCTGGCAAAAGGCGAATGGTGTGGTGGATTTGGTGGTCGTGGTCTGGTTCATGGTTTCTTGGATTTCTCCGCGATGACGCGGTAATAAGTTTCGACTGCTTCCCGATACTCGGTCGGAATGGTTTCGGAAAGTCCTTTGCTGATGTCTTCAGCCATTTTCGGCGGAAGTCGGCCCCAATCCCCCCGTTTCAGCTCCGCCATCGTCGGCGGCGCGCCGGCTCCGGTGGGGTTGGGCGATCCGGCGCCGCCTTTGGATTCGGCCATGCGGCTCATCTTCGGCGGCATGCCGGTGAAAGGGGCGGGCATGGGGTTGCGGCTCTGGCGCATCTCGGCCATGGCGGCCTGGGCCATCGCGGCGGCGGGGCTGGGAGGACCGGGAGGACCGGGAGGGCCGGGAGGACCGGGAGGACCG
>CAYQBV010000131.1:0-11142 GCA_964415705.1 uncultured Chthoniobacter sp.
GGCCGCAAGGTCTGGGCGTTTGTGGGCGACAATGAGACCCGCAAAAACTACTTCCGCGCGCTCATTGCGTGGGGCCTGATTTTCGCCGTCATCTGGGGCGGCATCATGGGGTTCGGTTTTAAGCCGCAGATCGAAAAACAAGTGCAGACCTGGCTGCAGCAGTCTCGACCAATCGGGCCCCGCAACTGACCTGAACCTGCCCGGTCTTCAGTAATCCCGCGCGAGGAGGTGGTCGGCGAGGGCGCGGAGGGTGGCGGCGTTTTTGCCAAAGGGTTTCAGCGCGGCGTGGGCGGCGGCGGTGAGGCGGTGGGCTTCGCGGCGGGAACGGTCGAGGCCGTAGATGGCGGGGTAGGTGGCCTTGGTCGCGGCGACGTCTTTGCCGGCGGTTTTGCCGAGCTTTTCGGTGGTCTGGGTCACGTCGAGGATGTCGTCGATGACCTGAAAGGCGAGGCCGAGCGCCTGGCCGAAGGCGGTGAGCGCGGCCAGCCGCACGGGGCTGGCATGGGCGCTCATGGCACCGAGGCGGATGCTGGCGGTGAGGAGTGCGGCGGTTTTGCAGCGGTGGATGTATTGAAGCTGCGGGCCGGTGAGTTTTTGGCCCTCGCCCTCGAGGTCGGCGACCTGGCCGCCGATGAGCCATTGGCTGCCGCTGGCGCTGGCGAGTTCGCGGATGAGGGCGGCGGTGGAGTAGCGCGGCGTGGGCGCGGCGCGGGCGAGAATTTCAAACGCGATAGTCAGCAGCCCGTCGCCGGCGAGGACGGCCACGCCTTCGCCGAAGACTTTGTGCGAAGTGGGCCGGCCGCGGCGGAGGTCGTCGTCGTCCATGCAGGGGAGGTCGTCGTGGATGAGCGAGTAAGTGTGGATGCACTCGACGGCGCACGCGGCGGGCGTGGCCGCGGCAACCGCACCGCCACAGGCTTCGGCAGCCGCAAGGGTCAGGACCGGGCGCAACCGCTTGCCTCCGGCGAAGAGCGAGTAGCGCATCGCCTTGTGGATCGTCTTGGGCTTCACGCTGGCGCGCGGGAGAAAGCGGTCGAGCGCGCGGGCGAGGAGGGTGGTGCGAGTGGTGAGGTAGGCGGGGAGGTCCATGAAGGATGAGGGATGAGGGATGAGGGATGAAGGATGAGCCGGTCGGTTCATCCCTCAGCCTTCAGCCTTCATCCTTTCTTGTCGTGTCGGCCGAGCAGCCCGGTGAACCCTTTCCACAGTTTCGCCGCATCGGTCCCACCTGCGGCAGCGCCGTCCTGCCAGGCGGCGATTTCCTGCTGGAGGGTGCGGACGGTGGGGTGGCGGTCGTCGCGGGTGAGGCTCAAGGCTTTCATGGCCACGGTCGCGAGGTAGTCGGGCAGTTTTTCGCCCGGCCAGTGCGGGCAGGGCGGCTGGTTGGCGAGCACGGTGGCGGGTGGGTCGCGGGGACTGAGCGCTTGTTCGAGGAGTTCGGATTCGGTTTCGCCGGTGATCGGATCGCGCAGGGTGAGGATGCGAAAAAGGAGGCCGCCGAGCGCGTGGATGTCGGTGCGGGTGTCGATATCGTCGAGCGCGCCCTCGGCCTGTTCGGGCGAGGTGTAGCGGGAAAGCGCGGGCTCGGCGCTGGCCTCGGGAGCTTGCACGCGGGAGGTGGTTTCGCCTTCGAAGACGAGCAGCTTGGCGAGTCCCCAGTTGTTCACGAAAACCTCGCCGAACCGGCCCACGGTGATGATCTCCGGGCGGAGGGTGCAGTGGACGACACCCCGGGAATGCGCGTACGCAATGGCATCGCAGATTTTTTGAAAAATGGCGAGGAGCGCGCCCAGCGAGGGGCGCGGCGCGTCGGTCTCGTCCGGGGCGGCGAGGGCGTCGAGCATCCCGGCGAGGGATTCGCCCTCGACGAAACGCGTGGTCGAGTAGAGCCGCTGATCTTCGTCGAGCCCGAGATCGTAGATGGACAGGATGCCGGGATGCTGGAGCTGCGCGGCGATCTGCGCCTCGCGGATGAAACGGAGGACGTAGCCCGGTTTCGCCTGGCTCCCGGGGAGCATCACTTTCATCGCGACCGCCCGGCCGAGTGAAACGTCGCGCGCGTCGTAGATCGTGCTCGTGCTGCCTTGCACGATGACCTCGCCGGTGGCGTAACGCTGCGCGCCGAGGAAGGCGGTCGGGAGATGCTGAAAGATGGTCGCGGGCAGGCCGCCGCGCTGAAACTCAAGCGTGGTCGCGCCGATTTGGATCGTGCAGTCGAAGGTGATCGCGGTGGGGCGGTGGATGGCGTGGCCATTCACGTGCGTGCCGGTGGTGCTGCCGAGATCCTCGATGGCAAAATCGCGGTCGCCTTCGATGGTCAGCACCGCGTGTTTTCCCGAGACGGTGGGGGAGTCGATGGTGATCTCGTTGCGCCGTTCCGCGCCGATGGCGTAGCGGCCGCGCCGCAGCACGCAGCGGGCGAGCGCCACGCCTTCGTGGGTGACGACGGCTTCGAGGGGATGGGGAGTCGGGTTGCTCATGGGTGGTGGCGGCGGGCGCGGTTCAGTGGACCTCGACGGTGAAAAGCGAGGAACCGATGCGCACCGTCTGGCCGGTGGTGATCGGGGCGATTTGATCGCTGGTCAGCGGGACATTGTCGAGCGCGAGCGTGCCCGCGCCGAGCGATTGATTGCGCAGCCAGAAGCAGCCGCGGTGGTGGTGGAAGGCGGCGGGGCTCTCGCCCGTGCCGCGCGTGTCCCAGACGAGGTGCGCGCGGGCATCGAGACCGAAGCCGATCTCGGAAAAAAGCCAGACGCAGCGGCGGAGCTCGGGCTGCCCGTGACGCGGCTCGCAGACGAGCGCGCCCGGCGGTGTGGGCGCGGGAAAGTTTCGCCCCGGCCAGAGGTCCGGCAAGGTGCGCGGCGTCGGCTGGAGCAGCGGGATGAGATCGAGAAAGTAATCGTCGCCGAGCGAGAGCAGCGCGCGGCGGGTGAGGGGAGTGGGGTGGTTCGGCGAAAGCAGGTGGCCGTCGAGATGCGAGCCGTTGAGGCTCGGCGTGGAGCCGTTGCCGTCGCGCACCACGATCCGCCCGCCGACGTGCTCGGCCACGACATGCACGCGGCCGATGCGGTTCGAGATGATTTCGTTTTGCTCCGTCTCGGGAAAAAGGCGCGTGACGAAATCCGCGGACTGAAAGGAGCGGCCGATTTTGAACTGCGTGCGGGCGATGAGCTGGAGCGCGGCGGCGTCGGGATTTTGCGGCGTGAGGGTGAGGGCATCGCCCGGCTTGGGCTGGCCGAGCAGGGACTGCGGGATGGCGGGCGGGCGCGGGCGCGGACGCCCGGCGCCGAGCGGGATGGGCGGCGCGAGGTTGCTCGCCTGGCCGGTGCGCAGGTCTTTCCAGAGCGCCTGGCAATCCGTATGCGGCGCGGCGAGGAGCGCGCGGCGGAGGACGCCGTTGCCGGCTTCGCCGAGCGCACTGAGCGGGCTGTAACGGCGGGTGTCGGGTTCGCGCTGCCGGCCGCCGAGCAGCTCGTAGAGCAGGTCCGCGAGCAGGCGCGGCCCGCCGGCTTCGTCGTCGCTCCCGGTGGCGGCGTGCGGCATGGTGATCAGCGTGCGCGTGGTGTCGCGCGCGGGATCGGCGACGCTGGCGCGGATGGTCAGCGGGTTCACTTTCACCGCGAACGCCGGCCACGTGGCGACGGGCTGGGTGAGGAACGTCTCGGGCGTCGTGGCGGGGGCAAATTGGACGAAGATTTTCCCGAGCAGCGGGCGCGGCAGCGGCAGGCTCTGCGCCGCGAGGTAGTCGAGCGTGGCCGGCAGCGTGGGGAGCAGGAGGAAAACGTCGTCCGCCGTCAGCTCCCGGCGGCGGCGCAGGAGGTCGAGGAGCGAGAAACCATGAATCCATTCGCGGACTTGCACGCCGGTGGCGGCGTCGAGCGAATCGTGCCGCAGCAGATGCCGATGCCGCGCGCTCTGGGCACGGCGCACGGCGGTTTCGAGCACCTCGCGGGTGGCGGCTTCCATGCTGCAGCCCGCGCCGAGGAGCTTCACCGCGACGATCTCGCCAAAGGCCACGTCGCGGGCGCGAAACATCTGCCCGTCATTGCTGCGGGGTAGTTCTTCGAGCAGCTCGAAGCGGTCGGCGATGAGGCTGCGGATCGTGGAGGCCGAGGGCATCTGCGGGGAGGCTAGGCGAGAATGGGACCGGGGCAGAAGCCGCGAATTTTTCCGGGAGGCGGGAAGGAAGGAGCCAATCCGTCATCGGAAGCGGAGCGGCGGCGTTGCGCAGCGCAGTCGAAGGCTCCCTGACTCCCGGGCGGGATGGCGCAGCGCGCGGCGAGGATAAGGCCTGGGTTGCCGCGCCGGTCGCCGACGGTGGTGGCGCGTTGGGCGAAGCCGGTTTGCACGGGCGGCGCGGTGCGCCGCCGGGAAAACTAGCGGCCGGCGCGTTCTGCCGTCGAGGCACTGAGGCTTTCCTTCCAGCCCTCGCCGGATTCCCAAAACGCCTGCTGCACGAAGTGCCGGAAGACCCAGAGCATCGCTGCCGCAGCGAAGCCGGAAACCATGCACATGAGAAGCTTGTGCGTGAATGTGCTTTGCATCTTGACGTGCTGTCCAAGCACGTCCCTTGCCGCGGAGGCGTCCGGCACTTTTCTACCAAAAGCCCCACTGCCCGGTCCGCATGACCCAGATGCCGAGGATCAGATTGGTCACCGCATGGGTCAGCACGCAGGCGCTGAGGCTGCGGGTGCGGTAGGCTACGAGGTTGAAAAGTGCGCCGGTGAGAATCGCCGCGGGCCAGTCCGCAAAGGAGTGCTCCAGACAGAAACCACCGACGACGATGCCGAAGGATTTCCAGGAGAACGCGCCCATCGGCACGGTCGTGAAGTCGTCGTCCACGAAGTAGCGCAGCAGAAAGCCGCGCCAGAAGATTTCCTCAATGAGTGGGACAATGATGACCAACCGGATGAAGCGCACCACGAGGTTGAACCAATACATCCAGGTGTCGGGGCCACCGAAGTAGTGTGGCTCAAAGCCGATGAGCCGTGGCGCAAAGCCCAGCCACTGCTGCGGGGCGATCCAAAGAATGAGAGCAAGCGCGCCGATGAGAGTGGCGAACCAGATTCCGAACCAGGAGGGAAACCGCATCTGGTAGAGGCGCCAGGAGCGCGCGAGGAGCACCGTGCCGACCACGGTCTGGAGCGGGATCACCCAGTAGCCCGGCTCCGCGATCAACCAAAACTCACTGCGGGGAGCGATCCAGCCGAGGATTTCGCCAAGGAACATGATCGCAAGAAATACGACGAACGGCCCGACATAAGCTTTTTCCTCACGAGTAGCGCCAAACATTTTGAATTTATTTTTTGAGAATTATGAAGCAAATCGCAACCGAAGAACCAACGCCAGAACATCTGCTGCAAATGCTCGATTCCACAATCGCGGTGCAGCGGGCCGGGAACGCCAACGGGGGTCGCGGCCGCACGGCGTTTCTCGTGGGCGGCGTGCTTTTCATCGTCATCGCGGCCGGCGCGGCGCTCTTTGTCCTCATGCAGATGCTTGCCGATCTGGAGCGCGCGCCCCGGCAGGCCAGTACGGAGCCGCAGGTCCGCGAGACCAGTGGAAAATTTTGAGAATCAGCCCCGTGCCCGGCACATCGGCTGCTTAAAAAGCCTACCCAAATGGCCAAAGCTCTCACCTCAATTATCGGCGTGGATCTCGGGCGCTACGCGCTCAAGTCCGTGCTCCTCCAGCGCAAATCCGGGAGCCGCGTGGTCGTGACTCACTACGCTTCGCGGGTCCTTAGCGGGCCGGTCGATACCGCGGAAAGTCTCGGGCGCGAACTCAAATCCCTTTTCAAAACCATGGGCGGTTCCGCGAAATCCTGCGCGGTCGGCATCTCCAGCCCCGACGCCCTGATTCGCATCATCGAGCAGCCGGAAACGCCGGTCACCCTTTTGCGCGACGCGCTCCGTCTGAACGGCATGGCCTTGCTCAATCAGGACTGCAAAGACTTCGTGCTCGATTGCGACGAAATTCCGACTGCCCAAGGCAACGCCGATCCCGAAACAGCCGGCCGGAAGCGTTACCTCGTCGGCGGTCTGCCGCGGGCGCAGGTCTCGGTCGTGGGCAGCGCGCTGGAGCAGAGCGGGACGAATGTCGGCGCGCTGCAACTCGCTCCGATCTGTGCGTTCAACGCCTTCGAGTTTGCCTTCCCGGAGGTCTTCAAAGGACAGGCCTTTTTCCTCGTCGATATCGGCCACTCGAACTCGACGGTGATGGTCGGCTCAAAGCGCGAATTGATCCTCGTTCGGTCGATTGATTTCGGCGGCAAGGCGCTCATCGAGGGACTCGAAAGCCTGAGCGGCGAGGGGCGCGAATCCGTTTTCCAGGCCCTCGAACAGGAAGACGAAGTCATGGTGGAATACACCCGCGTGACTCTCGCACCGCTGATCCGCGAAATTCAAAGCTCGATCGGCTTTCTCGAACATCGCCACGAGGAAACCATCGGGCGCATCTACGTCTCCGGCGGTCCGGCCAAATCGGCCGCGGTGCTCCGCGTCCTCAGTGACGATCTCAATCTGCCCTGCGAATCGTGGAGCGCTTTGGCGAACTGCGAATCCGCATTGCCGGCCAGTCGGAGCGAAAGTTTCGCCCATGAGGCGCTCGACCTGAACGTCGCGTGCGGGGCCGCAGTGGAACTTTTGCAAGGGAACTGAACCATGTCGCTGCATCTCAATCTCTATCACGAAGTCATCAAGGCGAAGGCGCTCAAGCGCCGCGATCCGCTCAAGCTCACGATGTATGCGCTGTCCGCTGTGGTCGCCGGTTTCGCCGGCTACTACGTGCAGCAGGCGGTCAAACTGCACAACCTGAACAGCCAGCTGGCGACGGTGAAAGAGGAGTTCAACAAGCTGGAGCCGTCAGCCAAAGCCGCGAGGGCGCGCGAGGATGAACTTTCGGTGAAACAAAAAGCCGGCAACCTGCTCGTGAAGAAGGTGGAAAGTCGCTTCTACTGGGCTCCGCTCCTCGAGCAGATCATGCAGGTCGTGCCGCGGGAGGTGCAGGTGACGCGGTTCGTCGGCGATGTCTCCGGCGAGGGCCCCCGCCGCTGCGCGCTCTCGATCGACGGCCTCTCCGCCGGTGAAGATGCGCGCAATGTCGCGGAGACGTTGCGCACGGCGATCGCGGAAAAAATCTCGCCGCAGCACAGGAACGTCACCTCGAAATTCCGGATGCTCGAAGACGGCATCGAGATGGCGATCCTCGATGGCAAGCCGGTGCCGACGGCCACCTTCGCGATCAACGTGGAATTCACCTCCGGTGAAGAGCCGGCCCCCGAACCAACCAGGAGAAAACGATGAAACTCGGCAAAGAAGAAATTCAAAAACTGGTCCTCGGCGGCCTGCTGGTGATCGGCGTGATCTACTGCTACTTCACGCTCCTTCTCGGTCCGCTTTCGCGACGGCAGGCGGCGACCCGGAAGGGCATCGAGGACCTCGGTCCGATGATTGCCGCGGCCAAAGCCCAGATCGCCCGGACCGCCAATGTCGAACGGGCCGCGCCGGCCAATATGGAAGCCACCCGGCAGGTCACCTCGATGATTCCCGACGGCTCCCCGGTCGCCTGGTTTCCCCCGCGTGTCGGCGATTTCTTTAAGCAGCACGGGCTGGAGAAAAGCACGACCCGCCTCGTCGGCGAGATCGTGGAAAAGGAGATAGTGGGCTTCCGCCGGATGTCCTGGAGCATCGATCTGCCGAAAGTGGCGTTCGTCCCATTTGCCACCGCCGTCGCCTCGCTCGAAAACGAGGAGCCGCTCCTCGAAATCAGCGGCCTGCAAATCGAATCCGGCCGCGACGACCTCGGCTCCCAGCGCGCCCTCCTCACCGTCAGCAACTACGTCAAACAATGAAGCCCTATCCCTTCGTCGTTGCCCTGGTCGTCAGCCTTTTGCCACTTCCGGCCGTTCCCGCGGCCGATGCCGATGCGGGCAAGGACGAGCCCGCGCCCTACAAGCTGAAACGCCGGTCATCCTTTACGCCTCCGGCAGCGGACGCGCGCGCGCCCTTTTGGCCGATCGGCTGGATCCCAAAGAAAACGATGATCGCAACGACGCCTGGTGCTCCGGCTGCGGCACCGGCGCCATTGCTCGATGAGAAAGCCTTTCGCGTCACCAGCATCCTGCTCGGAGCCGGCACCGCGCCTTCGCTGGCCGTGATCAACGGGCGCGCCTATGGCGAGGGCGAGTTTTTGAAAGTGCCGCGCGGCACGGTCGTTCCGGCGGTCGCTGGCCAGCTGGGCGCACCCGCCGTGGCGCGCATCCGGGTGCAGCTCATCAGCGATGGCAGCGTCGTTTTGCAATGCGCGGAGCAGGTGATTACCATCTCCATGCAGCGGCCGGAATTGGTGCTGCGGAAATTGCAGGAAGAGCAGTTGATCTCGGAGGATCGCTAAGCCCGGCTCAGCCGTTCAACTGCGCGAGCACCTCCGGGTCGCGCACGTCGGCCCAGTCGCCGGTCAGTTCCAAGGCCCGCACGCAGCGCCCGCTCTGGGCGAGCGCGCGGACGGCATCGGTCAGTTCGTATTCGCCGCGCGGGGATTTCTCCAGCTTCGCGGTGAACTCAAAGATGCTCGGGCGAAACGAATAGACGCCCGCGTTGTACCAAGGGCTCGTTGGCTCACCGGGCTGCGGTTTCTCACGGAGATCGGTCAGCTCAAAGCGCTCGTTCACAAACACCGCGCCGCCTTTGGAGACTTCGTCGGGATTGAATTTCACGCTGACCAGCGCCTCGGCGTCGCCGAGTGCGGCGAGGCGCGCGTAGTTCGTGGGGTCAATGAGGATGTCGCCGTAGCTGAGGATGAACGGGTCCGCGCCCGCGAAGTCCTTGGCCAACTCGACCACTCGGCCGGTGCCGTCCTGCACGACCTGCGTCACGTATTCCACCGCCACGCCAAACTTTGCGCCGTCGCCGAAAAACTCCGTCACCACCTCCGCCCGCCAGCCGACGACGATCTGGATGTGCGTCACGCCCGCCGCGCGCAATCCTTCGACGATGTGCAGCAGGATCGGCTTCCCGCGCACCGGGATCATCGGCTTCGGCAGTTCATTCGTCAGTTCGCGCATCCGCGTGCCTTTGCCCGCGGCGAGGAGGACGGCTTTGGTGACATGGCCTGAATTCATGGGCGGACGTTGTTCCAGCCGCCAGCCCAGCGTCAAGAGGTGCCGCCGCCGGTCGCTCACACCATCGTCAATCGCCACACCACATGCGGCTTGTCGAAGCCGCGAAATTGCACTTCCGACGGCTCCGGCGGCACGTTGCACGATTTGAGAAACTCCCGCATCTCGGGCCGTTGGTATAATTCGTCCGAAACCGTGAGGTCGCCGCCCTGGCAGCAGCCGACCATGCGCGCGGCGAGATTGATCGTCGTGCCGAAAAAATCGAGCCGCTCATTCGCATTGACCGCCAGACACGGGCCGACGTGCAGGCTCGATTTCAAGGCCAGCGGCTGGGTGCCTTTGCCGCCTGCGGAGTCGAGCGCGCGGTGCATGGCGCGCACGGCGGCGAGGGCTTCGTCCACACGGCTGAAGGTGGCCATCACCGCATCGCCGATCGTCTTTACCACCGCGCCGTGATGCGCGCGGACCGCCTCCGCCAGCACCGCGAAGTGATCCCGCACCCGCGCATACGCCGGCGCATCGCCGAGATCGTGATACATGGCGGTGGAGCCGCGCAGATCGGTGAATAGGACGACCTGCGCGCCGACGGTGACTTCCTCGCTGGGCGAGATCACCTCGCTCGCGAAGAGATCGCGAAACTCCTGCCAGTTCGTCGCGCGCGCCGCGGTGAGGATGTCGTCGCCCCAGCCCACTTGTTCGAGGCTGAGCTGGATGGGAAAGGGATTCGGGTTGGTGATGCGCGTCGTCGCCGAGGGGCCGCCCGCCTCGTGTTGCAGGCGAAAACCCGTGGCCGCGCCGGTGATGGCGAGCTGCCGCCCAGGCGCCGCGCCTTCGCTCGTCTCAATCGCCACGGAACCCGCCACCTGCGCCGAACGCAGGCGCAGCGCGCGCACCGGCTCCGGCCATTGGCACACGCGCTCCTCGCCGGCGGCGAGCCAGAGCTGGCTGACGACGTGCGGTGTGCCGCCCGGGCCGGCGATGCAAAAAACCTGGTCCTCGCGCGGCCGCACCGCGGCGTTCACCGCAAACTTCAGCTCCACCGACTTGTCGAACTGCGCGTCGAACTCGATTTGGCATACGTCGCAGTGCGCGGTGCGATGAAGCTGGCGCAGCGTGTTCACCGGCGTTCGCGAGGCCCGGCAATTCGGGCAGAGGATCTCCCAGCTCAGATCGAGCAGGCCGCTCCGCGTCGCGTGGAGAAAAAGCGCGACCACTTCCCAGCCATCGCGCTGCCACCGGCGTGCCACCGCCAGCGGCCGGATGTGCGCCAGCTCCACGTCTGGCGCTTCGCGCAGCAGCGTGTCCAGTCGCGCGACCAACTCCGCCGGCTGGCCGCTCGCGCGCAACTTTTCGAGTCCCGCCCCGAGCGCCTGCTCGTTCGGAGCGTGCGCCGGCAGCTTGGGCAGAACCACATCCGCCTGCCCGCGCAGATACCCCGCAGTATGCGCGACGATGCGCCGCATGTCCCGATCGGCCTTCGGGCCGATGACATTCCGAATCAGCCAGGCGAAGAAAAAATTGCGCGGTGACATCTCCGAAAAGCAGAAAACCTCCGTGCCGCCGTCCACTTCGCGCAGCTCCATGCCCAGCCGCGCCTCGGTGAAAGGGCCGGACGCAAAAACCCGATGCACCCGGTAAAACTCCGGCTCCAGCCACTCGAACGGAAACTCCCGCCAGCGCATCTCCCCGACCGGCAACCGGCTGCGCGCCGTGATGACACTGCCGCCCTGCGGGCTCGCGGCGAACTGGTAATCAACCGCCGGCAGCCCTAGCGAGCGATTGATCCAATCCGTCTTGCTCAGCACCGGCCACACCGCCGCACGCGGGAAGGGGAGCGTGTAGCGCGTCTCCAGGCGGATCACGCAGGTCGGGTGGGCGGCCATTTTCATCTCGTTCCGCGACTCCATCGCGGAACGCCCCGGTCTGAGCAACTCCATTGTGCTGCGGCGCGCAGACTTTCCCGCCGCCGCGCCATGGAATCGAAGGGCAAAACACCACCGCCATCGACTGGCGCCGCGAATCCC
>CAYQBV010000132.1:0-11084 GCA_964415705.1 uncultured Chthoniobacter sp.
ATGAACGACGAAGAAACGGTCGCGCTGATCGCTGGCGGCCACACCTTTGGCAAGACCCACGGTGCCGGCCCTGCGTCCCATGTGGGGCCTGATCCGGAGGCGGCCGGCCTCGATGAGCAGGGGCTGGGCTGGACGAGCAGCTTCGGCACAGGCAAGGGCGGCGACGCCATTACCAGCGGACTGGAAGTCACGTGGTCCTCGACGCCGACCAAGTGGAGCAACAACTATTTCTGGAACCTGTTCAGCTTCGAATGGGAACTCACAAAGAGCCCCGCCGGTGCGCAGCAGTGGACCCCGAAGAATGGTGCCGGTGCCGGCACGGTGCCGCATGCACACGACCCGTCCAAGCGGATCGCGCCCTCCATGCTGACCACCGACCTCGCGCTGCGATTCGACCCGGCTTACGAGAAGATCTCGCGGCGCTTCCTGGAGAATCCCGATCAGTTCGCCGACGCTTTTGCCCGGGCGTGGTTCAAGCTCACGCACCGCGACATGGGGCCGCGCGGACGCTACCTCGGGCCGGACGTTCCCACGGAAGAACTCATCTGGCAGGATCCGATTCCCACAGCGAATCACCCGCTGATCGATGCCCAGGACATCGCGTCTTTGAAGAGCAAAATCCTGGCTTCCGGACTGTCCGTCTCGGAACTGGTTTCCACCGCTTGGGCATCGGCGTCCACTTTCCGCGGCTCCGACAAGCGCGGCGGTGCGAATGGTGCCCGGATTCGTCTCGCCCCGCAGAAATTCTGGGCCGTCAATCAACCCGCCCAACTCGGCAAGGTGCTCGACACGCTGGCAGGCATTCAGAGTGCGTTCAATGGCGCGGCCTCCGGCGGTAAGAAGGTCTCGCTCGCTGACCTGATCGTTCTCGCCGGCGGCGCTGGCATCGAGAAAGCGGCGAAAAACGCCGGCCACGAGGTCACGGTTCCTTTCACCCCGGGACGCATGGACGCCTCGCAGGAGCAAACCGATGTGGCCTCCTTTGGGGTGCTCGAACCCATCGCGGACGGTTTCCGCAATTACCTCAAGGGCAAATACACCGTCCCAGCCGAGGCGCTCCTGATCGACAAGGCGCAACTGCTGACCCTCACCGCACCGGAATTGACGGTGCTCGTGGGCGGCATGCGCGTCCTGAAGACCAACTTCGGCGGCACGCAGCACGGCGTATTTACCCAGCGTCCGGAGGCGTTGACCAACGACTTCTTCGTGAACCTGCTCGACATGGGCACGGAGTGGAAGCCGGTCTCGCAAGGCGCGGACGTCTTTGAAGGCCGCGACCGCAAGACGGGCGAAGTCAAGTGGGCCGGCACCCGTGTCGATCTCGTTTTCGGTTCAAACTCCCAACTCCGCGCCTTGGCGGAGGTCTATGGCTGTGCGGACTCGCAGGCCCAGTTTGTCCAAGACTTCGTCGCCGCCTGGACCAAGGTGATGAACCTGGATCGCTTCGACCTCGCGTAAACGCGATCCCTCTTTCCCGGCAAAAAATACGGAGCGCCCGAGTCCTGCGACCCGAGCGCCCCGTAGCCCATGAAAAATCGGGACCGCTTAGTTCGCGGCGAGGCGTTCGCCCCGCGCCGCCACCGGCACTTTCGGCGGGGCGGGGCTCTTCGTGCGGCCGGCCACGCTGGCCACCCTACCGGTGCTGCCGGTGTGGCGGAAAGCGGCGTTCTTACTGTAAGAATAGAGCGGCACGTAGGCGTCGGGGCTCATCGTGTCGAGCGGGACGGCGGCGGCGTTCATCGTGCAGTCCAGAATCCACCAGCGCCCCTCGCCCTGCCAGAGCACCCAGGCGTGGTTGATGCGGCTGCTGCGCTTTATTTTGCCGATGACGAAACGGGCGGTCGGGTCCTGAAGCTGGTCGCACAGCCAGAGCGCCTTGTCCTTGCAATCGCCCACGCGGTGCGCGGCGGTTTCGCGGGGCAGCGCGGGGTTGTAGGGATCGGTGTGCGAGTAGCGGAAACCGCGCCCTTGGCGCATCAGGGCAGCCACGCGATCCATGGCCGGGGTGTTGCCGTTGATGGAGCTGAAAACTTGCTTTACCGGGCTCATGTAAGCCTCATACGGCGTGCGGGAAACCAACGAACCGAGATCGACCACGGCCGCCGACGCACTGCCTGGGACGAGGATGAGGGCCGCGAGTGAGAGGAGAGTGTAACTTATATTCATAACTTTTGTTATAATTTCCATATTCCTTTAGCGGGTGGCGTGCCACGGAGCCGCGGCCTCCCGGTGAAAATCTGCGCCGACCTGCGATCTCACTGATTTCCACCCACCCCAGCCGCTTCCGGCCCCCGAAAACCACGCATTTTTGCAAATCCAAGACGCAAAAACGCGAGCACCCAACCTGGCAACGGCGCTTGACCTTCCCGCGCCCGCTTTCAACGCTCCCAGCGTGCAACCGATCCAAAATTCACCGTGCTCTTCTCAGGGCGTCACCCGCATTCATTCCCGGAACGTGCAGTCACGAATCCTCATCGGCCTCGCCGCCCTCGGCCTCGCCGCAACCGCGCTGCATGCCGGACCGAATGAACTGACGCCCGAGGAAAAGGCGGCCGGTTACGAGTCCCTCTTCGACGGCCAGAGCCTGACGGCATGGCGCGGCTACAAACGGGCAGAGGTGCCGGCGGGCTGGCAGGCGATCGACGGCTCGATCGTCCTGGTCGGACCAGGCAGCGACCTCGTGACCGTGAAGACCTACCGCAGCTTTGAATTCCGCTTCGACTGGAAGATCGCACCGGGCGAAAACAGTGGCGTGCTCCACGGCGTGAACGAAGCGCGCCGGGAGGCCCACGAGTCCGGGCCGGAGTATCAGGTCGCCGACCACGGCCAGGACGGAGCCCAGACCGTGAACTCGGCGGGCGGCAACTTCGCCCTGCACGCTCCATCGAAAGCCGTGGTCAAGCCGCCCGGCCATTGGAATGAGGGGCGCATCATCGTGGACGGCGTCCATGTGGAGCACTGGCTAAACGGGGAGAAGGTGGTGAACTACGAGATCCGCTCGCCGGAATGGGCGGCGCTGGTGGCGCAGACGAAATTCAAGGACAAGCCCGACTACGGAAAAGTGGAGGACGGCCATCTCACGCTGCAAAATCACGGCGGTCCGCGCTGGTGGGCGGCGCGACTGGCCGGCGTGCCCAAGGATGACGCCTCCGCCCTTCAGGAAAAGGTGGCCGTGGTGTGGTTCCGCAATCTGCGTGTCCGCACCTTGCCAGGCGCGCGCCCTGCACCGTAGCGCTGCGGGGGACGCCTCTTGCCACAACCGGGGGCGCTACGTCTCTTTCCCCTCCGCGAGCAGCTCCCGCGCGGCGCGGCGGCGCACGGCGTAGCGTTTGACCAACTCGTCGGCGATGACGCCGAAAAGGATGACCGCGCCGATGATCGCGAACTCGATGTTATTGTGCGTGGTCACGAGGGTGATCATGTTGCGCAGCACCTGCATGAGCGCGGCCCCGATGATCACGCCGAGGATGGTCCCCTCCCCGCCGCGCAGGCTGCACCCGCCGAGCACGGCGGCGGCGATCGCGTAGAGTTCGTAAAAGTTTCCGAAATCCACGGGCTGCGCGGAGTTTACGTCGAGGACGAAAAGCACGCCTCCGAGGCCGGCGAGCGAGGAGCTGATGACATAGGCGAGGATGGTCATGCGCCCGGTATTGATACCGCTGTAACGCGCCGCTTCCTCATTGCGGCCCAGCGCGAGCAGGTAGCGGCCGTAGATCGTGCGGTTGAGGAAAATCGCGGCCAGCGCGGCGACCACGAACAGGAAAATCCACGGCGCGGGCAGCGCGAAACCGTGGACGAATGGGATGTCAATCTGGGCGGTCGCGAGGCTGCGCAGGCTCCTGAATTCGCTCCCGAAGCCGACGGTCTGGTCTTTGGTGAAACCGCGCGCGATGCCGCGATAGAACAGCAGCCCGCAAAGCGTGACCACGAAGGGCTGGAGGCGCAGTTTGGTGATGAGCAGTCCGTGCGTCAGTCCGATGCCGACCGACACCACGGCGACCGTGAGGAGCGCAGCCGGCAGGGACCAATGATGCGTGGTGAGCAGCCACGGCAGTCCGCAGCCGACGAGACAGATGACCGAGCCGATGGAGAGGTCGATGCCGCCGGTGACGATGACGAACGCCACGCCGATGCTGATGATCCCGAAGAGCGCCGTGCGGCGGACGAGGTTTTCGAGGTTGTAGCCGCTGAGAAAGCTGTCGCTGGCCAGCGCGGTGACGATGCAGACGACGGCGAGCAGCGCGGAAATACCGAGGGTTTTCTTCATAAAATCAGGCGGCGGCGCGGACGCCGCCAGTGGCGAGGTGCAGGACGGCTTCCTCGCTGAGTTCGCCGCGCGCGAGTGCACCGGCGAGGCGGCCTTCGTGCATGACGAGCGCGCGGTCGGAAATGCCGAGGATTTCCTCCATTTCGCTGGAGACGAAAAGGATGGCGACGCCCTGCCGCGCGAGTTCTTCCATCAGTTTGTAAATTTCCTGCTTCGCGCCGATGTCGATGCCGCGGGTCGGCTCATCGAGCAGGAGCACGCGCGGGCGGAGCGCGAGCCATTTACCGAGCACGACTTTCTGCTGATTGCCGCCGGAGAGAAACTGCACGATCTGCCGGTCGTGCGGCGTCTTGATCCGCAGACTGCCCATCATCTCGGCGCTGATGTCCGCTTCGCGGCGACGGTTGAGAAAACCGTGGCGCTGATCGCGACGCAAACTCGCCAGGCTGAGGTTTTCCCGCACCGCCATTTCGAGAATCACGCCCTGTTTCTTGCGATCCTCTGGCACCAGCGCCAGCCCCGCGGCGATGGCCTCGCGCGGCGATTGCGGCGCGACCGGCCGGCCTGCGACGCGCAACACGCCACCCACCGCCGGCTCCACCCCGAAGAGCGCCGCGAGCAGCTCCGTGCGTCCCGCGCCGACGAGCCCGGCCACGCCGACAATTTCGCCCGCGCGCACGCGGAAACTCAGCGCATTTCGCGGGTGCGCCCGCGTGCGCCAGCCCTCCACTTCCAAGACCGTCTCACCCGCCGCGTGCGGTTCGTGCGGGTAAAACTGTGAGAGATCGCGCCCGACCATGAGCTTCACCATGCGGGCGTGGTCGATCTCGTCGCGCCCGAGATCACCGGCGTTCGCGCCGTCGCGCAGCACGGTCACGCGGTCGGCCAGCGCGCGCACCTCGCCGAGCCGGTGCGAGATATAGACGATGCTCACTCCGCGCCCGCGCAGCTCGCGGATGACTTTGAAAAGGTTCTCCGCCTCGTGGCTGGAAAGGCTGGAAGTCGGCTCGTCCATGATCAGCACGCGCGCATTCACGGACAGCGCCTTGGCGATTTCCACGAGCTGCTGATGCCCGATGGTCAGCGTGCACACGAGCACCGCCGGATCGACATCCAGCCCGACCGCGCGCAAAAACTCCTGCGCCTCCCGGCGCTGCCGCGCCTTGTCGATCAGCCCCACGCGCAGTTGCTCGCGGCCCAGGAAAATGTTCGCCGCCACGTCGAGATTGTCCGCGAGATTCAGCTCCTGGTGAATGAGCGCGATCCCCTGCCCCAGCGCGTCATGCACCGAACGAATCTCCACCGCACGGCCTTCGATCAGGATCTCGCCCGAGTCCGCCCGCTGCACCCCGGCGAGGATTTTCATCAGCGTGCTTTTGCCCGCGCCGTTTTCACCGATCACCGCCAGCACCTCGCCGCGCGCCACGCTCAGGCTCACGCCTTTCAGCGCGCGCACGCCGGGGAAGGATTTGCGGAGCTGGCGGACCTCCAGCAGCGGCGCAGTCATCGCGTCGCGTGGCTACTTCGCCGGCCCCATCTTCCCCTTCAAGTCGGCCCAAAATTCATCCACCGTATTCTTCCGAATCTGCCGCGCCGGGATGTCGATGAACTTGTTCGCCGGGATGACGCCCGTGTTGCCCTTGGCCAGCTCGCCGAGGATTTCGACGGACTTGTAGCCATACATGTAAGGGTTCTGCACGACCGTCCCGTGGACCGTGCCCTTTTGGATTCCTGCCAGCGTCGCGTCGTCTTCGTCAAAGGCCACGACCTTCACTTTGCCAAGCTTCCCGGCCTGCTCCAGCGCTTCGAGCATGAGCGGCGGGTTGTAGGCAAAAAGGCCGACCATGCAGCCGATGTCGGGATGCTTCGCCAGGGTGTCCTCGGCGTTGGCCTTGCCCTTCGCCCGGTCGAACTGGTCGGTCAGCGTGCCCACGATCTTGTAGCCTTTTTCCTCCAGCACCTCGGACGGCGGATCGAAACGCTCCGGGTTCTCCGGTCGGCCGAGAATGGCGTCGATGGTTCCCTGCCTCCGTCGCTTCGAGTTGTCCTGTTCGAGGCGTCCGATGAAAATCATCACCGTCCCGCCGTTCGGCATCGCCTCGCGCACGAGGTCCCCGCAGAGGCGGCCAGCCTTGTAGTTGTCCATGCCGATGTAGAGCAGGCGGTCGCTGGCGGGCGCGTCGGAATCATGCGTGATGAGCTTCGTGCGCTTCGCCGCCTGGTTCAGCACATCGCTTTGGTTCGCCGAGTCGATCGGACTCACGGCGATGCCGTCGATGCCGCGCGTGAGCAGGTCCTCGATGATCCGCTTTTGGTCACTGATGCCCTCGACCGGCATGAGCGTCTCGGCTTCCACTCCAAATTTCTCCCCACCCGCCTTCACCCCCGCGGCGGCGATGGTCCAGAACGAGGCCACGCCGTTCGTGACAAAGGCGACCTTCTTCTTCCCCGCCGAACCACCCGCCGGAGCGGATGGCTTGCAGGAGGACAGCAAAGCGATGCCCAGAAAAAGCGGCAGCGCGACAAGTGAGATACGGTTGGGGAGTTTCATAGAAAGGCGGGGAATGGATGCTTAACCGGCAGCCTGCTGGGCGTAAAGCGCGGAAGAGCAAGGGCCTCACGCCCCACCTCTAATCTAAGCACGCGGGGAGCGACGCCATCCACGGTTCGCGCATTGACGCAGCGCCCGCCCGCTGCTTTCCATCGCGCCGGTGTTCCCGCCTTTTTACGAAACTCTTTTCGCCACGTTCGCGTTCGTCCTCGGGGCGTGCATCGGCTCCTTCCTCAACGTCTGCATCTACCGCATGCCGCTGGGCCTGTCGGTCAATGAGCCGAAACGCTCGTTTTGCCCGGCCTGCAAATATCAGATCCCGCTGCACCACAATGTCCCGCTGCTCACCTGGCTGATCCTGCGCGGAAAGTGCGCGAACTGCGGCACGCGGATTTCCTTCCGCTACTTCGGCGTGGAGCTGCTCACCGGGCTGCTCTTTCTCGCCGTGTGGTGGAAAGTGTGGGCGTGGGGCGCGCCGGGCTGGCCGGCCCAGGCGTGGGTCCTGGCGCTTCCTTATTGGATCATGGCGGCGCTCTTCATCGTCGCCACGTTCATCGACTTCGAGCACTTCATCATCCCGGACGAAATCACCATCGGCGGGACGGTGGCGGGAGTGCTGCTGAGCTTCGCGATCCCGACGCTCCACGGGCAGACGGGGAACCTCGCCGGCGGCCTCTGGGCGCTGGTCGGCGCGGGCGCGGGCTACGGAGCGCTGTGGCTGGTGGTGCAGCTCGGGAAGATGGCGTTTGGGAAAAAGCGGCTGACTTACGATCGGCCCACGCCCTTCACCTGGACCCGGCGCGATCAGGAGGCGGACTTCGTGGTCGGGGAGGACCAGATGCTGTGGAGCGATTTCTTTTTCCGCGGAAATGAGCAGATCCTCCTCCACTGCACCTGGCTCGAAATCGACGGCGAACGCTTTGAAAATGCCGGGGTGCGCTGCGCGTGCGAATGGCTGCATCTCGGCGCGCGCAAGTGGGAACTGGTGAAGGTCGAGGCGATCCGGGGTGAGGTGCGCGAGGTCACGCTGCCGCGCGAGGCAATGGGTTTTGGCGACGTGAAATTCATCGCGTGCATCGGGGCGTTTCTCGGTTGGAAGGCCGTGGTCTTCACAATCATGAGCGCGTCGATGTTTGGCGCGGTGATCGGGTTGGCGACGATTGCCATCGGGCGGCGCGAGTGGTCCACGAAGATTCCGTTCGGTCCGTACCTCGCGCTCGGCGCTTTGCTGTGGCTCTTCGCCGGACCGGAGCTGGTGCGGTGGTATCTCCACGTCACGCTGTCGCCAGTCGGCTAGCGCTGCGGCGGAGCGCCGCGTTTCACACGATGAGCATGCAGTCGCCGTAGCTGTAAAAGCGGTAGCGCTCGGCGATGGCCTCGGCGTAGGCGCGGAGGACGAATTCGCGGCCGGCGAGAGCGCTGACGAGCATCAGCAGCGTGCTTTGCGGGAGGTGAAAATTCGTGAGCAGCGCGCCCACAACGCGCGGTTGGTAAGGCGGGTGGATGAAGATGTCGGTGCTGCCGGCGCGGGCGCCGGCGGGGAGGCCGCAGGTTTCGAGGACGCGGGCGCTGGTCGTGCCGATGGCGACGACGCGCTGCGCGGCATTGATGGCGCCGGCCGTTTCCTCGGAGAGGCGGAAGCGCTCGGCGTGCATCCGGTGGGCGCTGAGGTCGTCGGTGAGCACGGAGCGGAAGGTGCCGACGCCAACGTGCAGCGTGAGGAAGGCGTGCGGAATCTGCGCGAGCAGTTCGGGCGTGAAATGCAGCCCGGCAGTGGGCGCGGCGACGGCGCCGCGTTCGCGCGCGAAGACGGTCTGGTAGCGCTCGGCGTCGCCGGGTTCGACGGCGCGATTGAAGTAGGGCGGGATGGGCAGTTCGCCCGCGGCGTCGAGGTCGATGGGGCCGGAGAACTCGATGATGCGTTCGCCTTCCGGCTCGATGCCGATGACCGTGCCGGTGGTGCCGCGGACCGCGACGGTCGCGCCGAGGCGCATCTTGCGTCCGGGTTTGACGAGGCATTTCCAGACGTGCTCGCGGAGGTTTTCGAGGAAGAGAAACTCAATGCGTCCGTCGTCGGAGAAAACGCGCGCGGGAATGACGCGGGTGTCGTTGAGCACCACGAGGTCGCCGGGGCGGAGGAAGCTGGGGAAGTCGCGAAACTGGCGGTGCTCGATGCGCTGGTCGGTGCGGTGCAGGACCATCATGCGCGAGTCCTCGCGGCGCGCGAGCGGGTGGCGGGCGATGAGTTCATCCGGCAGTGTGTAATCGTAATCAGCGGTGCGGAGACTCATGCGATTTTCGATTCTCGATTTTGGATTTTCAATTGGAGGAACCACACGACGAGCGGCGGGAGGACAACGAGGGAGCGCGTGAGAAAGTTGGGCTGCCAGGCGGTCCAGAGCGGCGTGGTTTCCCACAGCAGCAAGGCGGTGAGGGAGCTGAGGGAGAGGATGGTCCACCCGATCTGCCCGCGCCAGACGGCGAGGGGCAAGATCCAGGTGACATACCACGGATGCAGCACCGGACTGAGCAGCAGCGCCGCGCCGAGGACCCAGAGCGCACTGCGCCGCCAGTCGGCGCGAAATTTCCAGACGATAACCATGACCGCGAGCGCGAGCGCAACGGTGAAGGGCCAGTTGCGGCCGTACGGATTGCGGATGGTGACGGCTTCGATCCAGCCCCAGACGAGGTCGTTGAAGCGCGTGATCCTCGTGAACGCCAGCAGCGGCTCCAGCACCACGGTCGGACCGCCATACGGCAGCGTGAGCGCCGCGGGGATGCCGATGCTGAGGAGCAGCGCGGCGGCGCGGCGGCGCAGCGCGAACAGCCAGACGGGGAGGAGAAAGATCGGGATGAGTTTGAAGGCGATGGCCAGCCCGAGACACGCGGCGCTGGCCAGCGACCACGACCACGCCGGGCGCGCGGCATCCGCGCTGGTCGCGCGGTGCAGCAGGAGGACCGCGGCGGTCAACGTGACGAGCATGAGGCTGTCGAAATGTCCCGCACCGGCGCAGGCGAAAACGACCGCCGGATTCCACGCGTACCCAGCGGCGACGCGATGGCGGTTTTCACCGCCGATGAGCCGGAGCAGGAGCACCACGGTCGCGAGATCGGCGAGGACGAAGACGATTTTGAATAGGAGCACCGACCCCGGCGACTGCGCGGTGGCGGGGACGACGCGGGCGAGCGCGGCGAAGACCATTTCGGTCGCCGGTGGATAAATCGCCGGTGACTTCGGGTGATTGATTTTGCCCCACCCCGCATCGCGGAGCGATTCGAGCCGCGCGGAGTCGGGGCTTTCCACGTAAGGATTGAAGCCGTGCTGCTGGATGCGGCCCTCCCAGAGGTAGCGCCAGAAATCGTCGCCCGGCTCCATCGGCAGCACCGCGACGCGGAACACGATCGCGACCAGCCAAAACAGCACCGCCCGTCCAGCCGCGGGCGCTTTCGCAAAAAGGCGGACAGCCACGAGAAAGCAAACGCCCGCCGCCAGCAGCGCGCCGACGAGCCGCGCCGGATGACCGGCCGCGCCGAGGTCGCCGACCGGCAGCGCCGCCAGCAGGCACGCGATCTCGCCGAGCAGCACGAGCGGCAACGCGATCATCCCGCAGCGGGAGCGCGGGGTTTCAGCGGGCGCGTTCATATTTCCGGGGAGCACGCGCGTCCCGCGTGTTGGCGAAGGCGTCCCGCCTTCGCGAACTTCGTGCCGCGTGGAATGATCAAGCCGCGTCCAATCCGTCCACAAGTCTCCGAAAGTGCGTCGCGGCGGGACGCCGCGACCAACACGCGGGACGCGTGTGCTCCCCGGATTTCGCACGGCCACACCGCTTCCGCCAGCGTGCTCACGCCTCCGGCGCCGGTTTGCTCGATGCGCCAAAGACGCGCGTGAGTCCGCAACCCTGTGCGGCAGCGCTGACGAGGTCGGCGACGCGCCGTTTCAACCGCCGCGCGCGGAAGTAAAGCCACACCAGCAGCAGCCCATAGCAAGCCCACCAAAAGCCGTCGTGGGACGGCGTGAAGGCCGCGCGGTAGAGCAGGATGGAAAGCAGCACCGCATTCAGCAGCACCGTCAGCGCGACCGCTTGGTAGCGCAGCCGCACGCGCGTCAGACACTTCGGCCCTCCGTGATATTCGGTCACCGTCGCGACCTTGATGCTCCACCATTGGTTGCCGTAAATCTGCATGTCCCAATCCTTCCAACCGGTGTCCGAGGAATAGCGCCAGCCCTCGTCTTCGAGGAGTTGGAAAATCCCCGACAGCAATTGC
>CAYQBV010000133.1:0-11081 GCA_964415705.1 uncultured Chthoniobacter sp.
AGGGTGAAGGTCTTTTTTTCGCGCGGTTTGCCGGTCGGAATGGTGAGCGAAAGCAGGGGCGCGAGCTGTTTGTCGGTCTCCGCGACGCTGAGACCCTGGAAGCGGTCGGCGGCGGCGAACCGCGCCAGATTCAGCGTCCACCATTTTTGGAGGGTGGCTTCATCGGCGGCGATGGCGGGGAATTCCTTTTTCAGCAGGGTGAGCGGCGCGCCATCGCTCTGTGGCCACGCGCGGACGAAGCGGGCGAGGCCGGCGCGGCCGTCGGGCTGGGCGGCGAGGAGCTGCACGAGGCAGGCCGCGAGGGAGCGGTCGAGGGCGCGCACGGTGGAGCCGAGTTCGTCGGGTCTCTCCATGAGGAAATTCTCCAGCGGGGGCAGTTTGTTGGTCGCGAGGAGGCGCTGGAAAATGTCGGAATTGGGGCCGTGTTCGCGCTGTCGGGAAAGCTCCACGCAGCCTTCGATGATCCACCACGGTGTTTCGCGAAATTCTGCGCCGCCTTGCACCCCGACCTCGCGGTAGGCGTACTCGAGCAGAACGGCGCGGACGATCTGCCGCTGGAGATTTACGGCGGACGGATCGCGTCCGATGCGGACGTCGATCTGGACTTTGAAGCCGGGGAGCGACTCGACGAGGCGGACGGTGGCCGCGGGCTCCTGGCCGCGCGCGGGTGAGGCGCGTTCGATGGTGATGACGATGGGCGCTTTCCAGCCTTCGCGCTCGCCGAGCATCTGGAGCACGTCGCGTTTCACCTCCTCGACGAAGCTGACCACGCGCATCCGCAGAGGCACGTCCTCGCAGTAGATGCTGAACTGTTTGGAAGCGCTGTCGCTGCGCTCCCGGAGATCGAGCGCGTCCGCGGGGAGCAGTGCCGTGAGGAGCACCATCGCCGCGACCAGCGCCCGCGGGATCATGGGGCCGCGCCGCCTTTGGTCACGAGCTCGACGGTGCCCTTGTGCACTACGATGCGCTGCATGTCGGCCAGTTGCTTCTTCTGCTGGGACAGTGCGGTCCAGAGCTTTTGAAACGAGAAGTCGAGATATTGCATGAGGTCGGGATGCACGGCGAGGCGCCCGAAATTGCCGCCGATGAGGGTGGTCGTCAATTTCTTGTCCTTGGTTTCGACGCGGTAGGTCACGCCGGAGTAAATGGGCAGGCCGAAAAGATCCTGCTGGGAGGCGAAGTGGACCGTGCCGGGGCGAAAGTTCACGAACAGCCGCTGGAACTCGATCAGGCCGCCGTTCCCGGTTGTCTTGAGGATTTGCTGCAGGTGGTTGTTGACCTCCGCTTCGGTGAAGTCCACGCGGCGCGGTTGGGGCGAAGCAATGGCGTCCATCAGGTCGCCACCCACCGAACGCTCCATGAGTTCCTTTTTCACCTCCGGCACGTTGTCCGGCTTTTGCACGATGAGCAGGACGAGCGCGGCGAGCGCGGCGTAAAACAGCACGTTGGCCGCGGTTTTGATGTCGCGGATGGCGCCGCCCGAGTCCGGGTTGGTCATCTTCGTGATGCGCTTGCGGGCTTCCTCCGGGGAATCCTGAGTCGTGCTCTTCGGGTCCTCTTTCGGCAAAAGCGACCGGTCGAGTTTCTTGCCGCAACTGTGGCAATAGACGCGTTCCGCTTCGTTTTGGTGCCCGCAGTGCTCGCAGGCTAGGTTCACCGGTTTGGTGGGTTCGGGGCTCTTGGCCATGGCTAGTCAGTTTTATTTTTGGCCCCGGGCTTTGGTTTGTCGGCGGTGGCGGGTTTCGCGTCGGACTGCTTGGTCTCGCTGCCCTTCGCTGCAGCGCCGCTGGAGTCGCTCTTGGCCGCCGCCTGATAGCCCGCGCTGCGGTAGTCGGTGATATAAAAGCCTGATCCTTTGAAAATCAGCCCCGCCCCCGTGCCGAGCAGGCGCTTCACTTTGCCTTTCCCCCACGTTTTTTGCCGGCACTGCTCCTTCGGGCAGGTGGTCAGCGTGGCATCCTTCATCGACTGGTAAAGCTCGAAGGTTTTTTTGCATTTCTCGCACTGGTAATCGTAGTTCGGCATCGGGCGTGGGCAGTTCCTGTCAAAAAAAAGAGGCGTGTGAAATAGCAGGGTGGGTGCCGGGCTGGCAATCCATTGTTCCGGCCCTTGACGCTCTTCCGCGTCCCGATACTTTCCCGCTCCTTAAAAACAACCGCTCCGATGCTCCGCTCTCTCGGTCTCCTCGTCCTCACCGCACTCCTGATCGGCTGCGCGCACGACTCGCGCTTCGACCCCGACACCCGCTACCTCAATGGCCAACGCACCAACCACGAGCGCGGCCCCCGACCTCCGGCGGACAGTATCTCCTACTGGGATGGCGATCACGTCTCCGGCGCCCCGTCCGTCCGCATCAGCCTGAGCGAGCAGTGCGCCTATTTCTATAAAGGCGGGGAACTCGTCGGCATTTCGGCCATCTCCACCGGACGCGAAGGCTTCGGGACGAACACCGGCAGTTTTAAGATCCTCCAGAAAAACAAGGATCACGTCTCGTCCATCTACGGCAACTATGTGGACCGCGACGGCAACATCCTGAAAAAGGACATCGACCGCCGGAAGGATCCCATGCCGCCGGGCGGAATCTACGATGGTGCAAAGATGCCCTTCTTCATGCGGATCGTCGGCGGCACCGGCATGCACGAGGGCTTCCTCCCCGGCTACCCCGCCTCGCACGGCTGCATCCGCATGCCCGGCTACATGGCCGAGATCTTTTTTAATAACGTCGCCCTCGGCACGCCCGTCGCCGTTACCCACTGACGGCACGGAGCTTTTTCAGCTCACCGCGACCAGGATGATGCCGCCGCTGATGAGAACCACGCCGGCCCACAGACGAGGGGTGATTTTTTCGCGAAAGAAGAGGCCCGCGGCTCCGAGGAGCAGGATGCGGGTGATGGCCTCGAAAGGATAAAGCATGCTGAGTTCGCCCTGCGGAAGGAGACCCATCCACAGGAAAAAACTCGCCGCCGAGACGGCCACGCCGGCAGCGAGCGCCAGCCAGGCGCGGGCGCGGGCGCGGTCCCAGAGGCCGCCCATGGCGTGCTTGAAAAAGAGCTGCCCGGCGAGATTGCACATCTCGCAGAGCGACACGATGGCGAGCATCACGGGGGTCATAGCTTTTCCTCCACGGCGGCGGCGGCCTGCGCGCTCAGGGCCACGCCCGCGACGACGAGCGCGATACCCAGCCAGCGCAGCGGCGAGATGCTTTCGCCGAGCCACGCCCAGCAGCCGAGCGGGATGAGCACGTGGGTGGCTCCGCTGAGATTGTAGGCGATGCTCAGCGGCACGGTGCGCAGCGCACCGAGCCACGCGACGAGGCTGGCGATCTCGGCGACGATGCCGGCCCACACCCACGGCGAGCGGAGCGCGGCCAAGTTGAAGACGTCATCCGCCGCGGTGCCGGCCCCGCGTTTGAGCAGGAGCTGCGAGGCGGCGAAAAGGACGATGCTCGCGATGAGCTGGAGCGTCGAAACGGAGAGCGGGCGGCGGGACATGCGGGGTTTTTTTGAGAATGTGTCGAGAATCGGTGGGCGCAGCCTTGTGACCACGGATTTCACGAATTGCGCGGATTTTCAGAACTCTCCATTCCGTGTCATCCGTGAAATCGGTGGTCAAAAAAACTCGACCAGCGCCGCGACGACCTCGGCCTGCTCGGCCTCGGTCAGCTCCGGGAAAATCGGCAGCGCGAGCGACTCCTGCGCGGCGCGTTCGGACTCGGGGAAGTCGCCCGTTTTGTAGCCCAGATAGCGAAAGCACTCCTGCTGGTGCAACGGGAGCGGGTAGTAAATCTCCGTGCCGATGCCGCGCGCGGTGAGATGCGCGCGGAGCGCATCGCGCCGCGGGGTGCGGACGACGAACTGATTGTAAATGTGCTGCAATTCGCCGCCGGGCCAGCTCTCCACCGGCAGGGTGAGGTGCCCGAGCAGCCCGGCGCGCTCCATCTCCCGCCGGTAGTACGCAGCCCGGTCGCGGCGTCCGGCGCTCCACGAGTCGAGGTGCGGGAGCTTGACGTGGAGGATCGCGGACTGGAGCGCGTCGATGCGGAAGTTTCCACCGATGAGCGGGTGGAAGTAGCGCGGCTCCATGCCGTGATTGCGCAGCGCGCGCATCTTAGCGGCGAGGGCGTCGTCGTGGCAGACGACCATGCCCGCGTCGCCGAACGCGCCGAGATTTTTCGTGGGGTAAAACGAAAACCACCCCGCCTCGCCGAGCGCACCCGCGTGGCCGAGCGGATGCCGCGCGCCGAGCGCCTGCGCGGCGTCTTCGAGCACGGGGACGCCGTGCGTTTTGCCCAGATCGAGGATCGCCGCCATGTCCGCGCACTGGCCGAAAAGGTGGACCGGGATGATCGCCTTCACGTTGGCCGTGCGGTTGAGCAGGTCGGCGAGCTGGCGCACGTCGAGATTGAAAGTGTGCGGGTCGATGTCCACGAAGACGGGCGTGGCTCCGAGCCGGGCCACGCAGCCGGCGGTGGCGAAAAAGGTGTAAGGCGTCGTCACCACCACATCGCCGGGGCCGACGCCGAGGGCCATGAGCAGCACGAGCTGGGCATCGGTGCCGCTGGAGCAGCCGATGGCGTGCGGCACCCCGCAGTATTCCGCGACCGCCTTTTCAAACGCCTCCGTGCGCGGCCCGAGGATCAGCGCCTGCGAATCGGCGACCTCCTCCATGGCGGCGAGGCACTGCGCTTTGAGCGGCGCGTATTGGCGGCGGAGATCGAGGAGCGGGACGGGCATCTCGGAAAAATGCGCGGAAGGGCGGGGCGGGAAAAGGCTAAACGCTGGGCCGTGCCGTTCGCCTCTGGTGATCGGTGATTGGTGAAGAGTGAGGAGGCAAGCAGACCACCATGCACTCCTCACCAATCACCACCGCCCCCTCCGCCGGCCATCACCTCACCACCGCCCGCGCCTACTTCGGCGCGAACCAACGGGCGATTTTGAATTTACCGCGCATTTGCGTCTGGTCGGAGGTGTCGATTTTCAGGTTTGCGGATTCGATGACGATGAATTGCTCGGGTGATTGCAGGCTGCTGAGAAAGGCGATTAACGCGGGCCAGGTGCTCTTGGTTTCGAGTTCGACGGTGACGCCGGTGTAGTCGGGTTTGTGGACGACGGGACGAATGACGGGCTTTTCCAGGAGGACCCCCTTGGCCTTCGCCAGATCCTTGATCTGTTCGAGCAGCCGCACGCCGCCGCTGTCGGCGTCCGCGAGTTTGGGTTGCTTCGCGGTCAACCACTTCTCGCGCTGTTCCCAGAGCGCCTGGTCGGCGGCCAGCGACTGCACCATCTGGAGCTGGCGATTTTTCGCGGCGAGGTCGGCGGTGAGGCGCGTGTGATTTTTCCAAAAATAGTCGCCGACGAAAAAGGTGACCGCGAGAAAGAGGATCACGCCGACGGCGAGGGAGAGATTTTTTTCCCGGGTGGAGAGTTGCGCGCTCATGGCTTGAGTTTGCCGTTGATGTTGAATTGCGCGTGGTCGTTGGGCAGGAGCTGCGGCGGCTTGGCGTCGATGGTGAAGGCGTCGAGTCCTGGCTCGGCCTTGAGTTTGGTCATGTAGTCGATGGCGACGCTGGCGGTGGGCGCTTCCCCGACCACGCGCCACTGCGCGGCGGAAACGTCGAACTCAGTGATGCGGATTTCGCTGTTTGGGAGGTTTTTGCTGACCTGAAAAAGCACCTCGACGACGTAGCGCTGGGGATCGAAGGCGGGCTCAAAGGTTTTCCACCGCGCCCGGCGCGCCTCCAGCGCTTGGAGGGCGGGTTGGGTGGCCCGGACTTTCGCCGCCACTTGGCCGGCCTCGGCTTTCAGCCAGGCGAGGTAGGCAAAGGCGGCGGCGATGGCGAGCAGCCAGACCACGGCCGCGCCGATGAGCCGGTGGCGCCAGCTCGCGGCGCGTTCGCCGCGTGCCACAGCGGCCTGCCAGGAGGCCGGCACGAGATTGATGGCGGGTTCCGGGAGGTCGCCGGCGAAGGACACCGTCTCGATCGGGATCTGGAGAAAATCGCGCAGGGGCTCGGCGAGCGGCGCGCACTCCTCGGCGAGGTGGACGCGGGTGAAGAGCACGGGCACGCCTTCCATCTCGGCGCTGAGCAGGAGCTGCGGCAGCGCGTCGCGCAGCGTGTCGGCATCGAGCGCGGGGACGACCTGCGTCCAGGCGAGGCGGCCTTTTTCACAAATCGCCACCACGAGCTGGCCCTGCTCGGGATAGACGGCGAGCACCGTCTCATCCGCCGGACACGCGGCGGCGATGTGCATGGCGAAAGGGGTGATCTTTTCCGGCGAGCGCCCGCGCGCGCGCAGCGGGGCGCAAAGGGCGTCGAGCTGGAGGTGCTGCGCGGCGGCGGAGACGAGGGTGGACTCGGTGCCGCCGGTCTCCACGATGAGGAAATCCGCGGACACGTCCTCGATGGGGAAGGGGAGGGATTTTTCGAGCTGAAGGTGGACCATGCCGGCGAGTTCGGCGCGATCCGTGGCGGGGAGGGTCATGCGCTCCAGGAGCACGGCCTGGCAGGGGAGGGCGAGGTGCAGGCGGGTGCCTGCGGGCAGGGCGGCGGCGGCCTCGGCGAGCGTGGCAAATTTCTGCGGTGGCACCCCGGCGCGGAGCAGCCGCCAGGCGATGGCATCGGGCGTGAGAAGCGCGGGGGCCGCGCCGGTTTTCTTCATTCTTTCCAGGAGAGAATTTGAGGGCTGGCGCCAGCTTTTCGGACAACGACTTCGAGTTGTCGATAGGCATTTCCCGCGCGGCCTTCGCTGATGATGTGCATGGTGGGATCTTTCAACATGACGAGCCCGCCGAGTTCCTTGAACTGGGTGTCGCTGAGCCCGAGGAAGGATTGGATTTCCTTGAGGTTTTTGAATTCGGGATCGTCGATCGTGCCGTCGAGTCCGTCCTTGCCCTGGCGGTAGGTGAGGAACGCGGCGATCCGCGCTTCGCCGAGTCCGGGGAGGAGTCGCATGGTTTCCGCGGATGCCGCGATGAGGTCGATCGGACCCTGGCTGTCGATGGTCAGACCGTCTTTCCACCCGGCCTGGGAGACGAGCGGGCCGGAGTTCGGAACCTCGGCGATTTCGTCCACGCTGGTCAGCTCGCGATTTGGCGGATGGTAATCGCCTTCGTCTTCCTGGCCGTTGAGGCGCTTCAGGTTGTCGCCGTCCACGTAGTCGAGCAGGCAGTCCACGAGCGTCTCGCGATCCTGAAATTCGAGGCCGCGGTTTTCCAGCCACTGCTTGAGAATGACGAGCTTGCGCGGGTCTTCGCCGCGGAGCAGCCAGTTGACGTTCAAGCGCCCGCCCTCGCTCATGAGGCGCACTTTGTAACCGAGGTCGGCGGCCACATCCTCTTCGAGCAGCGGCGTTTTGATGGTGACCAGCGGATGCAGTGCGACGGCGAGGCCGGAGTGCGCCATGGCCCGCGCCTCCACGTCGCGGTTGGCCTCGCTGTGGATTTCCAGGTCGCCGTGGATCATCGCCACCCAGGTGAAAACGGCGGCGCTCAGGACTACGAGCGCCCAGAGGACGAGCAGCAGCGCGGATGCGGAGCTGGTCGCGCGCGCCGCCGGCTGGCGCGCGCGGCCCAAGCCCGAGGCCTGGGCGACCTGGGCTGGGAGCGGATCGGGAGTTTTCATGGCTGCTGCATGTTGCCCGAGGGGACGGGGAGGATGGCCTCGATGGGGGCTTCGTCGGCGTTTTTCCAAAGGCGCACGCGGACGAGCACCGGGCGGGCGGTCTGGTCGGTCCAGCGGTCCAGCCACGCGTTGAGCCGCGGGTCGAAGTAGCGCACCTCGAAGCCCGCCATCGGGCGGATCAGCGAGACCCAGTTGTATTTGCTCTGCCCGCTGCCGCGCGCGAAAAAATCCACGTCGCTCCGGGCTTCCACGCTGATCGGTTCGCGGCGGAGGCCGAGTTCGTATTCGCTGGTCGCGCCCTCCACGGGTTGCACCGTCATGGTCACGCGATACTCGCCCGGGGCGGCGGCGGTGAGCACGCCCTGGCCGGCGTGGGTGCGCCAGATGAGTTCGTCGCTCGGCAGGTCGTGAATCTTCAGCGGGTTGCCGAGGATCACGCCGTTCTGGCGGCGCGGCAGGTCGGCGAGTTGGGTTTGCACGAGCTGGACGACGGCCTGCAGTGAGTCGCGCTCGGCCTGCAACTCGGTGGTAGTGTGCATGGCCTGCAGGTGCGTGGAGACGAAGCGGAAGAGCGTGAACGCGAGCAGCGAGATGATCAGCGTGGCGATCATCACCTCCAGCAGCGTGAAGCCGCGGCGCGGGGAGTTAATTGCGCGGAACGGCATTGGTCGGGGTTCCGCCGGACTGGCGCGGGTAGAGGTAAAAGAGCAGCTCTTTGGTTTGCTCCTCGCCGTCGCTCGGCCAGGTGAGGCTCAGCGTCACCGCGTAGATGCCCTCGATCTTTTCGTCCTTCTCGTTCTTCTTTTCCACGGGTAGGCGCGTCGTCTTCAGCGTCATCCCCTCGAAGGGCGGCTTCAGCTCCTCCGTGTTCTCGTTTGGCAACTGGACCGCGCCGGACTCGATCTCCGCCCAGCGATTTTCCAGCGCGCGCCGCGCCAGCGCGTCCTGCTCCTTCAGCCGCACGGCGGACAGGCAGCCGCTCACGCAGCGCCCGAGGGTGAGGACGCCGATGGCGAAGATCGTGACGGCCAGCAGCGCCTCCAGCAGCATGAAGCCGCCCGCCCTTTTCCACCGCGTCCGGCGTGAAGTGGCGCGCGTCATTTCACCTCCGAATCGACAAACGTGCCCCGCGCCGTGAGCGGATTGTAATGCACCGTCCAGCTCCCGCTCGCTCCGGCAAAGGTGATCACCGCCTCCTCGCACAGCCCGCTCCGCCAGAAAACCCATTCGCCCGGCGGCTCCTTCATCAGCGCCGAGGGGCGGCCGAGTTGGAAAGTCTCGCCTTCCGTGAAAAGGAACCGCTCCGGCTCAGCGTCCGCAGCATCCGTGTCGCGCCGCTCCACGGGCCGCAGCTCGATGCCTTCCTCGGACCAGACCATCGCGTAAGTGCGCCGCTCGGTGATGCTCCGCTCGCGCGCCTGGCGCACCCAGCCGTCGAAGCTGTCGAAGGATGCCTTCAGCCGCTGCTCGGCGAGCATTGCCAGCACGCCCGGCACCGCGAGCGTGAGCATCAGCATGGCGATGAAAAGCGCGATGCAGATTTCGAGCAGCGTGAAGCCGGAGCGGCGGGACATGGCCGGGGAAGCTAGCATTGGCGGGGATTTTGGGGAAACCGGCATTTTGCGGCGGGCGGATGGTGAAGGGCGTGGTCGGGTGGCCACTGAACCCGGCCGCCGGGGTGGAGTTGCGGCGGCGGGGTTCGCCCATCCGTTTTGAAAATGCCCGGCACGCGCACCGCAACTCCGCCGGTCCGTCCGGGTTCAGCCGTTTCCTGAAACGTCCGCCGCGTTGCGCCAGCCACCGTTGACCGCAGCACGGCCCACTGCTACCTCACTCCACCATGTCGCGTCTCACGCCGGTCATTTCACTCCTCCTCGCCACCTCTGCTCTGGCGCAAAATGTGCCCGTCCCACCCGCGCCCGCTCCGGTTCCGCCCGTCCCGGCACCCGCGCCCAATCCGGCGCTGCCCAGGGTCGCCGTGGGGAGCGATACCGTGCGCCTCCAGATCACCGAACTCAAAGGCGCCCTCGATTTCTACGAGCGGCTCACGAAAAAACGCCTCGTCTATGATGCGCAGGTCGCCGGGCCCACGCCGATCGTCATCAATGTCGCCGGCGAAATCCCGCGCGAGGAAGCCATCCGCATCATCGAGATCAGCCTCCTGCTCAATGGCATCACCCTCGTCCCGGTCGAGCGCAGCACCATCGTCAAAGTCATTGCCGTCGGCAAAAACCCGCGCAGCGCCGCCATCCCCATCATCTCCGACGAACTGGCGCTGCCCGACGGCGAGCACGTCGTCACTTTTCTCGCGAAGCTCCAGTATGCCGACCCGACCGAGGTGACGCAGTTGCTCGGCACCTTCGTCGTCCAGTCGCCGGGGCAATACACGAACCTCACCGCGCTCCCGAAATCGCAATCCATCCTCATCACGGAAAACACCGCGATCATCCGCGGCCTGCTGCGCATCATTAAAGAGGTCGATGTTCGGCCCGCGGATGTGGTTAGTGAATTCATCCCGCTCGAACGGGCCGACGCCAAGGACGTGCTCGAAAAGCTGACCGCGATTTTTGAAAAGCAACCCGCTGCGGGAGGCGTTGCCGTTGCCGGGGCGATCGCCGCTCCTCGCGGCGTCCAGGTGCCGCGGCCTGTGGCCACCATGCCCGACGGCACCCCGCTGCCTCCCGGAACGAGCGCCGCGGTCACGGCTCCGGACACCGTGGAAATTCGCGCCGGGTCGCTCTCCGAGGACTCGATCATCTCCGGAAAAATCAAGCTCACCGCCGACGTGCGCTCCAACCGCATCCACGTCGTCACCCGCCCGTCGAACATGACGTTTGTCCGCAAACTCATCGCGGAGTTTGATGCCAGCGTGAAGTTTGGCGAACCGGTCACGCGCCCGCTCAAGTTCGTTCGCGTGGAAGAAGTGATCGATGTCGTGGTGAAATCCATCACCGAGCCCGGTGCGAAGGAAGACACCGGCACGACCGCTGGGGCGACCGCCCGGCCGGGCATACTGGGCGCGGCCGCGAACATCAATAATCGCGGGCTCGGCGGAGGCGGTGGCACCTTTGGTAACACCGGCGGTAACACCGGCGGCGGCGGTGGTGGCGGCAATGTGGGTGGTGAAGAACTCGCCACCACGACCGTCGATACCACGCCCATCGCGCGGATCGTCGGGACGACCAAGATCATTGCCGACGTGAACGCCAACGCCGTCATTGTCATCGGTAACGCCGACGCGCGCGTGAAGGTTTTCAAGCTGCTCGACCAACTCGACAAACGCGTCCCGCAGGTCATGATCCACGCCGTCATCGGCGAGCTAAACATCGGAGGGAAAGTGCAGTTCGGCGTCGATTACATCCTCCGCAACGCTGGCCTTGGCCTCACGCCCATCGTTGTGAATCCTGGCACCGTCACCGCCACGCCCGGCTCGACTACGGGCATCACGCCCATCACGCCC
>CAYQBV010000134.1:0-11042 GCA_964415705.1 uncultured Chthoniobacter sp.
TCCGCTGCGAAAAAACCGGGCGAAGCACGGCGTCCGTGAAAAAAACGCCGACCGGACTTCCTTAATCCCATCCTTCCGCTAACTCCGACAGGCTGCTAGGAAACTGGATTGGCGCGCGACCAGCTTCAGTCTGAAGCGGTTGCTCTCCATGGGTGGGGCCAGTCCCAATGAGGCCCGCGGAGAATTTCTGTTGACAGTCCACAGGTGCGGCTACACAAATGTGCTACAATGAAAATCGCCACAGTTCGAGACTTGAGAAACCACTACACCAGCGTGCTACGCTGGGTCAGCGCTGGGGAAGATGTGCTCATCACCCAACGGGGCATCGTGATCGCTAGATTGAGTCCGGAAACGGAACAGACCGCCCATGTGGTGGACTGGGCGTCCAGCCCCGAAGTGCTCAGGGATCGCAGTGGGGACCATGTTTTAAGTGCGGAGCAGTCGGCTGAAATTCTGGCGGAGGCTGGTGGCAGATGGTAATCGCGTGTGATACCAGCTTCCTCTTTTCGCTCTATGGGAGCGATGTCCACAGCCCCAAAGCCGTGGCGTGGGCAGCACAGAATACGAGAGCGCTGCACCTCAACAGCCTGACTCATTTTGAGTTTGGAAATGCTCTCCGATTTTCTGAATTTCGCAAAACCATTCCAGCGGGAACGGCTGCTCAGTATTGGTCTGGATTTGAGGCGGCGGTTGCCCAAGGCCGTTTGATTGTGGCTACATCCAATCTTGCCGATGTCGTCGATGAGGCCAAGCGACTCTCATCCCTTCGGACCTTGGCAGGAGGGCATCGAGGATTCGACATTCTGCACGTCGCGAGTGCCTTAAAGCTGAAGGCAACGCACTTCCTGACCTTTGACGGGAATCAAAAGAAACTTGCTGAGGCTGAGGGTCTCGCAGTGCCAGTATGACGGACCAAGGTGCCAGAGACCTGCGACTACGGTGGGGCTGCTAGGAATTTGCTTTCACGCCCGCCGCGCCGGTGCTTCGAGGATGCGCTGCGCGGCCAGGCGCGCGAGTTCACGTATGATGAAATCGTTGGCAGTATCGGGGCTGGCTTTCGCGGCAGGCATGATAACCGCCCGCTCCCACCGGGCTACGCGAAATCTCCGGCTCTACTTCACAAACGCGATCTTCCCCTCCACCGCATCGGCGGCGATGACGTCGCCTTCGCGGAAGCGGCCGGCGAGGATTTCCAAGGAGAGTGGGTCGAGGACGCTGCGCTGGATGGCGCGTTTGAGCGGGCGGGCGCCGTAGATGGGGTCGGAGCCTTCGCTGGCGAGGTGCGCTTTGGCGGCGGCGGTGAGGGTGAGGGTGATCTTTTGCGCGGTGAGGCGCTTGGTTAGGCGGGCGAGCTGGATCTCGACGATCTGCGCGAGGTCGGCGTCGGAGAGGCGGTCGAAGATGATGATCTCGTCGACGCGGTTGAGGAACTCGGGGCGGAAGTGCCCGCGCAGGGCTTCGAGGACGAGGGCTTCGCGCTGCTCGGCGTTTTCGTCGCCGAGGATGTGCTGCGAGCCGAGGTTGCTCGTGAGGATGATGACGGTGTTTTTGAAATCGACGGTGCGGCCCTGGCCGTCGGTGATGCGGCCGTCGTCGAGGACCTGGAGGAGGACGTTAAAGACGTCGTGGTGGGCTTTTTCGATCTCGTCGAAAAGGACGACCGAGTACGGCTTGCGGCGCACGGCTTCGGAGAGCTGCCCGCCTTCCTCAAAGCCGACGTAGCCGGGCGGCGCGCCGATCAGCCGGGCGACACTGTGCTTTTCCATGTACTCGCTCATGTCGATGCGGATCATGGCGTTTTCATCGTCGAAGAGGAACGCGGCGAGGGCGCGGGAAAGCTCGGTTTTGCCGACGCCGGTGGGTCCGAGGAAGATGAAGGAACCGATCGGGCGGTTCTCATCCTGCAAGCCGGCGCGGGCGCGGCGGACGGCGTTCGAGACGGCGGTGACGGCCTGCTTCTGCCCGATGACGCGGGCCCCGAGGCGGTCTTCCATCTGGAGAAGTTTGTCGCGCTCGCCTTCGCGGAGATTGGTGACGGGGATGCCGGTCCAGGCGCTGACGACTTTGGCGATGTCCTCCTCGGTGACTTCCTCCTTGAGCATCGGCGTGCCGCCGCGCTGCATCTCGGCGAGCTTGGCGTTGTGGCTTTCGAGCTCGCGCTGGGCGGCGGGGATATGGCCATACTGAATCTCGCTGGCCTCGGTGAGATCGCCGGTGCGCTGGGCGCGTTCGAGGTCGGTGCGGAGTTGCTCGAGCTGTTCGTGGAGCTTGCGCTGCTCGTCGATGACCTTTTTTTCGTTCTGCCACTGGGCT
Organism: uncultured Chthoniobacter sp.; assembly: GCA_964415705.1. Lineage (GTDB taxonomy): Bacteria > Verrucomicrobiota > Verrucomicrobiia > Chthoniobacterales > Chthoniobacteraceae > Chthoniobacter. Next base: position 2,314 of record CAYQBV010000134.1, read on the forward strand.
TTGAGCTGGCTGCTTTTCGCGCGGGAATCGGCGAGCTCACGCTCGAGCTTTTCGAGGCGCTCCTTGCTCGCGGCATCCTTCTCTTTTTTTAAAGCCTGCCGCTCCATCTCGCGCTGCATGATCTCACGCTCCAACTCGTCGATCTCCGTCGGCATGGATTCGATTTCGATCTTCATCCGGCTGGAGGCTTCGTCCATGAGATCGACGGCTTTGTCGGGCAGGAAGCGGTCGCTGATGTAGCGGTGCGAAAGCGTGGCGGCGGCGACGAGCGCGGCGTCCTGGATGCGCACGCCGTGGTGGACTTCGTAGCGCTCCTTCAGCCCGCGCAGGATGGCGATGGTGTCCTCGACGCTCGGCTCATCGACCTGCACCGGCTGGAAGCGGCGTTCCAGCGCGGCGTCCTTTTCGATGTACTTCCGATACTCATCCAGCGTGGTCGCGCCAATGGTGCGGAGTTCGCCGCGCGCGAGCTGCGGCTTGAGCATGTTGCTGGCGTCGACCGCGCCCTCGCTCGCCCCCGCACCGACGATGGTGTGCAGCTCGTCGATGAAGAGGATGATCTCGCCCTGCGAGTCGGTGACTTCCTTGAGAAATGCCTTGAGCCGGTCCTCGAATTCGCCACGGAACTTCGCGCCCGCGATCATCGAGCCGATGTCCATCGAGATGACCTTCTTGTTTTTCAACGACTCCGGCACATCCCCGCTGACGATCCGCCGCGCCAGCCCCTCGACGATCGCCGTCTTGCCCACGCCCGGCTCGCCGATGAGCACCGGGTTGTTTTTCGTGCGCCGCGAAAGCACCTGCATGACGCGGCGGATTTCGTCGTCGCGCCCGATCACCGGATCGATCTTCCCTTTCTTCGCCAGCGCCGTGAGATCGCGTCCGTATTTCTCCAGCGTCTGATATTTCCCCTCGGGATTCTGATCCGTGACGCGCTGCGAACCGCGCACCTGCTGCAACGCAGTCATCAGCTTGGCCCGCGTGATCCCCGCGTCTTTCAAAATGCGGGCGGCGGTGACTTTCGAGTCCGCGAGCGCCAGGAGGTAGTGCTCGGCGCTGAGGTATTCGTCCTTCAGCTTGGTCATTTCCTCTTCGGCGGCGTTGAGCGTGGCGGTCAGTTCGCGCCCGAGCCCGACCTGCCCGCCGTGGACCGTGGCCCGCCGCGCCAGCTCCGCGCGCAGCTTTTCCTCCACGCCGCGCGGGGCCACGCCGAGCTTGTCGAAAAGCGGTCCGGCGAGTCCTTCGCTCTGCTCCAGGAGCGCGAGGAGGAAATGTTCGTTGTCGATTTCGGAATGTCCGGCCTTCGAGGCCAGATCCTGCGCGGCCTGCACGGCCTCCTGCATCTTTTGCGTGAAGCGGTCGAATCTCATAGGCGGAAAGTGTGCCTCGCTTCCCAGCAAATTGCTTTCCCCAAGTTGTCCAGAAGCGCCCGCCCGTTGCGCGCGTCAGCTTGACCCGAGGGGTGCGCCGCGGCACCCGCGCGGGCAGGACACGCTGTCGCGCTGAGGTTCCGGCTTGCCGCCGGGCGCGCGCGGGCGTTGATTGCGGCGCCTCTCCGCCCATGGTTGAACTCCGCAATGTCACGAAACGCTTCGGCAGCTTCACCGCCGTCGAAGATGTCAGCCTCACGATTCAAGCTGGGGAGTTTCTCACCCTCCTCGGCCCCTCCGGTTGTGGCAAGACGACGCTCCTGCGGATGATCTCGGGCTTTGAAACCCCCACCTCCGGCAGCGTGTGGCTCGACGGCGCGGACGTGACCGCGGTGCCGCCCTACCGGCGCGACGTGAACCAAGTCTTCCAGAGCTACGCGCTTTTTCCCCACCTCACGATCGAGGAAAACATCGCCTTTGGGCTGCGGATGAAAAAGGTGCCTAAAGCCGAAATCGCGGAGCGCGTCCGCGAGGTCGTGGCGCTCGTGGCCCTCGGCGGTATGGAAACGCGCCGCCCCAGCCAGCTCTCCGGCGGCCAGCGTCAGCGCGTGGCTCTCGCCCGGGCCATCGTCTGCCGGCCCAAAGTTCTGCTGCTCGACGAACCGCTCTCCGCGCTCGACGCCAAGCTGCGCCACGCCATGCAGGTGGAGCTCAAGCGTTTGCAGAAAAAGCTCGGGATCACCTTCGTCTTTGTGACTCACGATCAGGAGGAGGCGCTCACCATGTCCGACCGCATCGCCGTGGTGAACAAAGGCCGCATCGAGCAACTCGGCCCGACGACCGAGATTTACCACTCGCCCGAGACGACCTTCGTCGCCCGCTTCATCGGCGAGGCGAATATCCTCGAAGCCACCGCGCTCGGGGAGTCCGGCGCATTCACCCGCCTGCGCCTCGCCCCCGACGTGGAAGTGCTCGTGCCCGGCGACATCCGCCTCGCCGGGATGAAGGATCTGCTCGTTTCCATCCGCCCGGAAAAAATCCATCTGCAAAAATCGCGACCCGAATGTGAGAACGTCTTTGAGGCGGAAGTCGTCGAGGAGATTTTCAAAGGCGCCATGGACGAGCTGCTCCTCCGCACGCCCGGCGGCCTGGAGCTGACCGTCGCCGCCGCCAACGAAAGCGCCACCCAGGAGGCCTTTCACCAAGGGGAGAAAGTCTGGTGCGGCCTGCACCCCGGGGACATCGTGGTGGTGCGGGGGGAGTAGCGACGAACAAACATCACGCTCTCCCGAAACAGTCGGAAGGAGGCATGAACTCCCCCTCTCGCTCCCTCTTGGCCGCCACCGGCACATTGCTTGCCGGCTGTTTGATCGGCTACCTGCTGCGCGGTGCTCCGGGGCCAGCGCCGGGCGGAATCTCCGACGTTCCGCTACCGAGTTCTCGCCCCGCGCCGGCGGATCGCGTAACTCGCTTTCCGCCATGACCCACAGACACACTTCGCGCGCGCTCCAGCCATCCCGCCCGTGAGCAGCTCGCGCCTGCACTTTCACCTCGATGCCCGCGCCACTGGTTCGCGCGGGCGCGCGGCGACGTTTCGTACGCTGCACAATGAAGTGCTCACGCCGCTCTTCATGCCGGTCGGCACGCAGGCCACGGTGAAGGCGCAGCTCACGCAGACGCTCGAGGACGCGGGTTCGCAAATCCTGCTCGCGAACACCTACCACCTGCTGCTCCGGCCGGGCGCGGAGGTGTTTCGGCGCACCGGCGGCATCCACGGATTTATGAGCTGGAAAAAGTCCGTGCTCACCGACTCGGGCGGGTTCCAGATTTTCTCGCTGCCGCACTCGCGCGCGATGAGCGAGGAGGGCGCGGTTTTCCAAAGCTACCTCGACGGCAAGACGATCCTGCTCAGCCCGGAGGTCAGCATCGAAACGCAGATCGCCATCGGCAGCGACATCATGATGGCGCTCGACCAGTGCATTCCCTCGACTGCGGACGAAGCCGCCGCGCGGGCCGCGCTCGGCATCACGCATCGCTGGGCAGCGCGGAGTCTGGCGGCGCGCGGGGAGTCGCCGCAGGCGATGTTCGCCATCGTGCAGGGCGCGCTTTTTCCCGAGCTGCGGCGGGAAAGCGCGGACGTGCTGCGCGGGATGGCGTTCGACGGATTCGCCATCGGCGGGCTCGCGGTCGGCGAGGGAAAAAACGAGCGCGAGGACGTGTGCGAATTCACCGCGCAGCTCCTCCCGGAGGACCGCCCGCGCTACCTCATGGGCGTGGGCACGCCGCTCGACATCCTCGAGGCGGTGCATCGCGGCGTGGACATGTTCGACTGCATCATCCCCACGCAGGTCGCGCAGCGCGGCGCGGTTTTCACCTCGCGCGGCTACCTCCAGATGAAGCGCGGCGTCTACAAATTCGCCGACGCGCCGCTCGATCCCGAGTGCGGCTGCCCGACCTGCGCGCGCTACTCGCGCGCGTATCTCCATCATCTCGCGAAGACCGGCGAAAACCTCGGCTGGACGCTCCTCGGCCAGCACAACATCTACTTTTACCACCAGCTCATGCGCGACATCCGCGCGAGCATTCTCGCGGACCGCTTCCTCGAGTTGTATCGGGAAAAGCGGGAGTTTCTGCACGCGTCGGATCTCGATCATCCGACCGTGCAGCAGAAGCCCTCGAAGAAAAAAGCGCGCACCCTGGGCGACTACGAAATCCACACCGCGTGGGAGGGCTGGGCGAACATCCGGCAGATTTCCTCCGGCGAGATCATGCACTCGCGGACCGCGCCGATGGAGGAAGCGCGCCGGCTCTACGTCGAGCAGTCGCAGCTCGCCGAGCGCGTGCGGGAGGAAAGCTCCGAGCCGCTGGTCATCTGGGACGTGGGCCTCGGCGCGGCGGCGAATGCGATGGCGGCGATCCACTGCTACGAGGAACAGGCCGCCGCCGGACCCGTGCGCCCGCTGCGGATCATCAGCTTTGAAAACGATCTCGACTCGCTGCGGCTGGCCTTCCGCCACAACCGCGAGTTTCCCTACCTGCGCCACGCCGGCCCGGCGGGGATTCTCGAAACCGGCGCATGGCAATCGCGACAGCACGCGGGCTTGAGCTGGGTGCTCGTGGAGGGCGACTTCCTCGCCACGCTCACCGCCGCGCCCGCGCCGCCGGACCTCATTTTCTACGACATGTTTTCCACCCGCGCGACCGGCGATCCGTGGACGCTCACCGCTTTCCACAAAGTCTTCGCCGCGTGCGCGGGCCGCGCCGCCGAGCTGTTCACCTACACCTGCTCCACCGCGAACCGCGTCGCGCTGCTCGCCGCCGGTTTCTATGTCGCGCACGGTCGCAGCGCCGGGGAGAAAACCGAGACGACCATCGCGCTCACACCCGCGGCCTGGCAGGCGTCCGCGCCGGGCCGGCTCGAACTGCTCGCCGCCGACTGGCTCGGCAAGTGGGGCCGCTCCATCGCAAAATTTCCCGCCGACATGCCCGCCGCCGAGCACCCGCCATTCGAGCGCGTGATCCTCGATCACCCGCAATTCCACCGCCCATGAACACGATCCCATTCCAACTCCGCGGCGAATTCATCGAGCTGCACAAGCTGCTCAAAGTGACCGGCGTCTGCGCCAGCGGTGGCGAGTCCAAAGCGCTCGTGGAATCCGGTGCCGTGCAGGTGGACGGCCAGCGCGAGCTGCGCAAAGCGGGAAAGATCCGCGCCGGCCAACTCGTGCAGACCGGTTCCGCCCGCATCACCGTTCAGCCAGTTCCGTGAAGCCTCGCCGTCCCCCCAAGGTCTGCCCCGTCTGCGGCGAGGACGTGCCGCCGAAAGCCCGCGCCTGTCCCGACTGCGGCGCGTGCCACGAGAGCGGTTGGAAGCTGGACGACGAACCCGACTACGGCGCGCTCGACCTGCCTGACTGGGCTTACGAAGACGACGACGAAAAGATCGTCCGCCCGCTGGGTCGCAAGCCCCGCGCGCCCGGCTCGCGGATGGGGCTGTGGCGCTGGGTCGCGGGCGGTCTGATCGTCTGGTGGCTCTACTGGTTCACCAGCTACAAAATGCAATGGTGGTGAGCGCGAGCGTTCCGCAGGCGTTTCCCGCTCAGGGCGCGATTTTCCAGAGGTGCTTTTCGGAGCGGAGGTAGAGCGCGCCGTCGGCCACGGCTGGCGACGCGAGCGTGCGTTCGCCGAGGTCGTTGGTGGCGAGAAGTTGGTAGGTCTTCCCCGCTTGCACCACGAAGCTCACCCCCGCTTCGTTTTGAAAATACACGCGCCCCTCGGCCGCCACGGGTGACGCCGAGAAGCCGCCGCCAAGGCGCTCGCTCCAGTGGACCGCGCCGGTGCGGGCGTCGGCACAGGTGGCGATGCCGGCGTCGGAGACGAAGTAGATTTCATCGCCGAGGACGAGCGTGGAGGCGGAGTGCGGCGCGGCTTTGCGGCTGGACCACGCGACGTTTGTGGCCGTGGCGTCGCCGACTGCGCCGTCGGGCTTGATGGCGTAGAGCACCGCGGCGTCGAAGCTCGAACTCACGAACAGCAGCCCGTGCGCGAACACTGGCCGCGGGACCACCGAGTAGCCTTCGCCGTAGCTCACGCGCCAGATTTCGCGCCCGTCTTTCCCGTCGTAGCTGCCCACGAACCCCGCGCCGGGCAGGATGATCTGCGATGCGCCGGCGACCTCGATGGCCAGCGGAGTGCAAAACGAAAACGGCCTCTTCGCCTTGGTGTTGCGCGCGGTTTTCCAGCGGATCGCGCCGGTCCCAGCGTCGAGCGCGGTGACGAAGGGATCCTTCTCGCCGTCGCAACTGAAGACCAGCGCGCCGCCCGTCAGCAGCGGCGAGCCGCCGGTGCCATGGACGGGCGGATACTTCACTTCGGTCTGCCGCCACACGACCTTGCCCTCGAGGTCCAGCGCCGCCGTGCCCATGTGCCCGAAATGGACGTAAAGCCGGTCCGCGGTGACGATCGGCGAGCCGCTGGCGGGTGAGTTTTTCTTGTGCATCGCGGCCAGGCTCGCGGGGTCGGGGCGAAAGACTTCCGTGTTCCAGATGACGCGTCCGTCCGTCGCATCGAGGCAGAGCGCGCGGAGCGTAGTGTCGGCGTCGCCGACGGCAGTCGTGAGGTAAAGCCGACCGCGCGAGAGCACTGGGGACGACCATCCGCGACCGGGGACTTCGACTTTCCACTTCACCTGTTTCGTGGCGCTCCACTCGACCGGCACCTGCACCGCGGCGGACAGTCCCTGCCCAGTGGGTCCGCGAAACTGCGGCCACTCCGTCTCGCCGGCGAACGCAGTGAGTTGGCAGAAGGCGAGAGAGGGCGCGGCGAGGAGGCGGAGGTTTTTCATGGGCGACGAAGTCGCGCGACAATGCGACGGGTCGGCGCGCCGTCCAGCGGAAATCTTCGCGCCCGACTCCCGGCTCGACAGCCCGCCGGGGTCCGGTGGCATCGTCGGCGGATGAATTCTCTTTGGGATCGTTATCAGCAGTATTTCCTCCGCCACGCCGCGACGGGCTTCGCGCTCGATATTTCGCGGATGCGGTTTGCGGATGATTTCTTCGCCAAGATGGAGCCGCTGGCGCAGCGGGCGTTTGCCGCGATGGCGGACCTCGAACGCGGCGGGATCGCCAATCCCGATGAAGGCCGGATGGTCGGGCACTACTGGCTGCGCGCGCCGCAGCTCGCGCCGACGCCGGAGCTGACGGCGGAAGTCACGAACTGCAACGCGGCGATCCGCGAGTTCGTGGCGCGCATCCACGCCGGCGGGAAGTTCACCGACGTGCTGCTCATCGGCATCGGCGGCTCGGCGCTCGGGCCGCAGTTTGTGGCCGATGCGCTGGGCACGGCGGACGACCGGATGCGACTGCACTTTTTCGACAACACCGACCCGCAAGGCATGGACCGCGTGCTCGGTGCGCTGGCCGCGCGGTTGGAGCACACGCTCGTGGTCGTGGTGTCGAAAAGCGGCGGCACCGCGGAGACGCGCAACGGGATGCTGGAGGCGGAGGCGGTGTATAAAAAGGCCGGGCTGGATTTTGGAAAACACGCCGTGGCCGTGACCGGCCTCGGCTCGGCGCTGGACAAATTCGCAACCGCGGGCGGCTGGCTGGCGCGCTTCCCGATGTGGGATTGGGTGGGCGGACGCACGAGCGTGATGAGCGCGGTCGGCCTCGTGCCGCTCTGGCTGCAAGGGCTCGATCTGCAGGCGCTGCTCGACGGTGCGGCGGCGATGGACGCGTGGACGCGGGACACCGAGACGCTCCAAAACCCGGCGATGCTGCTCGCGCTGATGTGGCACTGTGCCGGAAACGGGCGCGGCGAGAAGGACATGGTGGTGCTGCCTTACAAAGACCGGCTCGTGCTTTTCTCGAAATACCTCCAGCAGCTCGTCATGGAATCGCTCGGCAAGGAGCTCGATCTCGACGGGCGCAAGGTGAACCAGGGCATCGCCGTCTATGGCAACAAAGGCTCGACCGATCAGCACGCCTACGTGCAGCAGCTCCGCGACGGCGTGCACAATTTTTTTCTGACCTTCATCGAGGTCCGGAAAGGGCGCGACGGTGCGTCGATGGAGGTCGAACCCGGCGCGACGACGGCGGATTTCCTGCAAGGCTTCCTCCGCGGCACCCGCACCGCGCTCTACGAAGGCGGACGCGACTCCATCACCGTGAGCATCCCGGAGGTCACGCCCTTCAGCGTCGGCGCGCTCATCGCGCTCTACGAACGCGCGGTGGGTTTCTACGGCTCGCTGGTGAATGTGAACGCGTACCACCAGCCGGGCGTGGAGGCCGGGAAAAAGGCCGCGGCCAGCGTACTGAAACTCCTCGCGCGGACCCGCGACGCGCTCTCCGCGCAACCGCAGACCGCCGGGCAAATCGCCAACGCGCTCGGCGAGGATGCCGAGGCCGTGCACCACGCGCTCACCCACCTCGCGGCAAATGACGCGCGGGTGCGGGCGACCGCGGGGGCGACCGTCGCAGCAGACGCATTCGCACTCGGCTGACCGAGCGCTGGTCGTCCCAAGCCTCCGGCTTGGGACGCGCGCTGATACAAGCCGGAGGCTTGCGCTACCGTGCGCCAAAACAACAACCCAACCCGTGACCAAACAGGAGCTTTGGATATTCGAGTTCTGGAGAACTGGCACCGTCATCTTAAAGCCTCGATAAATCGTCTCGTTCCCAAGGCGCTGCGCTAACTTTGGGAACGAGAGAAAACGCGAAGATACAAGGCCGAGCTTTCGACGGGCGCGGACGGGCAGGCTTCCCGGCGGGCGGGCCGGCTCGCCGCTGCGGCAGTGGGCGGGCCCACTGGGGGTGTAAAAGTCTTTCTGTAAAATGCTCTGCCTTCGCTCAACCCAACTCC
>CAYQBV010000135.1:0-11020 GCA_964415705.1 uncultured Chthoniobacter sp.
CCCGGAGCGGCGTGAGGCGGGCATCCTCGCCGCGCAGGAGGAGCGGCTCCTTTTCCCGCCAGATCGTACCGAGGACACCCTCGCCCGCACCCACGGCGTGCTGCCGCAGGTGGCTCGCCCAGGTAAAGCCGGGCTCGGTCCGCACGGCTTGCGGCACGTCGAAAAAGGGCGGGCAATTGCGCGTGGAAAACGCCGGGCGCAGCGTCTCGCTGGCGCGGTCCGCGAGGTAGAGCGCGCCGCCGTGCGCGCCGAGGATGCGGAGTGCGCCCTCGACGATGAGCACGTGCAGGTCCGACGGGCGGCTGGTGTCCGAGAGCGCGGCGCCGAGGCCGTGCAGAAAGTCAAAGACGCGGGTTTCTTCGAGGAGGATTTTTTCGCGCGCGCGGCGCAGGGCCACGATCATCTCGCGCTGCCGCCGGTAGATATAAACGAACGAGCCAGCCACCACCGCGAACAGCGCGAAGAAGAAAGTCTCCCACATCGGCTTCCTAGCGGACGAGGTGCAAGTCCTGTTTCAGGAAGTCGATCACATCTTTGAACTTTGCCGCGTTGGCCCCGTCCGCCTCCACACAGGCCTCGTGCGCTTCGAGCATCGTCTGCTTTTCCGTCATTTTGTCGGCCCGGGCGTCATCGAGCGCCTCGTGTTTCGCCGGCTCGGCGGGGGCTGGGGCGGCGGGGTGGACGATGGTCAGAAGCTGGTTGAGCCCGAGGTTCATCAGCAGGTCGCGGTTGCGCTCGTTGAGATTGATCAGCCGCAGCTCGCCCTGGCCGAAGTTCCGCAAACCCAGCCCGACCGAGGCCAGCGTGCCCATGAAGGTCGAGTCCATCACCGGGCAGTTGCGCAGATCGATGACGAATTCCCGGAAGCCGCGGTTCATCATCTCCTTGGAAAACTCCTTCAACCCGGTGCTGTTCAAAAACGATCCCTTGCCCTCGACCCGCACCCACACCGTGCGATTCGCTGTGCCGACGAGGATGGATGAGGGCGCAGTCACGGTTTCGATGTCAGATACGCAGGCCGCGGCTGGGCGGAAGAAGTTTCATCGTGGAATCAGTTCCAGAGGAACGACTGGCTGAGCGCGACGATCTTGCCGTTTTCGATCAGCAAGGCGCGCCAGCCGGTGATCTTGCCCTCCTGCTTGTAGTCATCGCCGACGACGCTGAAGTCGCTCTTCACCGAGCCTTTCACGTCCTTGTAAAACAGCTCCTTGGCGAGGACGTAGGCACCGAGATTCTGCTGGCGGTATTCAAAGCGGACGGTGAGGTCGGCGGCGCGTTTCGCGCGCCAGAAGAAGGTGAAATAGTGGCCGTAACGCAGCTCACGATCGAAGTCCGAGACCGCGCCGAAGTTCAGCCGCTGCCGCTCGAAAATGACCATCGGATCAATGGTCGGTTTCTCCGTTGCGCGGTCGTGATGCAGGGCCTTCGTCTTGCGAAACTCAAAGGCATCGTCGAGCGCCAGCGGGAGGACTTTGGCTTTGTCGAGTTGCCGGGGTCGCTCGGCCGCCGGGCTGGCCGCCGCACCCGCGAGGAGGAGCAGCGTGAAAAAAAGGCGTTTCATTGGGGCGGGGAATAAAGCGGGTGCATGTGGCGGTGTCAACGCGTCACCAGCCTGCGGGCGCGGCGCGTTTGTGCTGGTTCAGACGCTCTTCGCCGCCATCTTGTTCGATCCATGATTTCCCTCCGCTACGAACGCGGCGTGCACCTTCCCGAGCATGCGCTCTGGCTCGATCCGCACCTGCGCCAGCCCGCCGCTTTTGTCTCGCACGCGCACAGCGATCACCTCGCCGCGCACGCCGAGATCATCGCTCACCCCAGCACCGCGCGCTTCATGCGCGAGCGGCTCCGCGGCACCCGGCGTGAGCACCTGCTGGAGTTCGGGGAAACGCGGACCTTTCGCGACTGCGCGATCACGCTCCTCCCGGCGGGGCACATCCTCGGCTCGGCGCAGTCGTTTGTGGAAAGCGCCGCCGGCACGCTGCTCTACACGGGCGATTTCAAACTGCGCCCCGGACGCGCCGCCGAGCCCGCGCAGTGGCGGCACGCGGAGACGCTGATCATGGAAACGACCTTCGGCCGGCCGAAGTATGGCATGCCGCCGACCGCCGATGTGCTCGCGCAGATCATCGCGTTTTGCCGCGCGGCGCTGGACGATGGCGCGGTGCCGATGCTGCTCGCCTACTCGCTCGGCAAAGCGCAGGAGGCGATCCACGCGCTGCTCGCCGCGGGCCTCGCGCCGATGCTCCACGAGGCGGTTTTCAAGATGACGGAAATCCACCGCGAGCTGAGTCCGACTTTCCCGACCGGCTACGTGCGCTTTGCGAAAAAGAACACGGCGGGCAAGGTGCTGGTGTGGCCGCCGAATGCGCGCCACTCCGAGTTGCTCGCGCCCGGCCTGAAGCTCCGCACAGCGGTGCTCTCCGGCTGGGCACTCGATCCGGGAGCGATCTACCGCTATCGCTGCGACGCCGCTTTTCCGCTGACCGATCACGCGGACTACCCGGACCTCCTCCGCTACGTGGAACTGGTGCAGCCGCGCCGCGTTTTCACGCTGCACGGTTTCGCCGCAGAGTTCGCCGCCGATCTGCGGCGGCGTGGGGTGGAGGCGTGGGCGCTGACGGAGGACGACCAACTCGAACTCCGGCTCCCCGACGTGGTGCCTGCTGCCAACCGGTAACTACGGCGCGATCCAGCGCAGGCCGAGTTGCAGCCAAAAAGGCATCGTCAGCACCGCCACCGCCGAGGTCGCGAGGATCAGCCGCAGGGCGGTCGCGGGATCGCCGCCGTAGTGCTTCGAGAGGATCACGGGCATGACCGCGCAGGGCATCGCCGCCTGCACGAGGATGACCTGGCGCAGCTCGATCGGCCCCGGCAGCCAGCGGGCCAGCGCGAGCATGAGCAGCGGCAAAAGGCCGAGCCGCAGCAGGCACGCGCCGAGCGAGTCGGCGGCGTTCGCCTTGAAATTCAGCTCCCGCATTTGATCCGCAAAAGTCGCACCCGTGAGGATGAGCCCGAGCGGGATCGCCGCCGCGCCGAGGCGGTGGACCGTCTCCAGCGCGAAGCCCGGCAGCCACCCGCGCGCGCCGCTGAAATGCAGCGCCACGGCGAGCAGGATGGTCACGACTGGCGCATTGAAAAGGTGCCGCCACGCGCGCCGCGGCGACGCCCCGCTGACGAGCAGGATGCCCACGGTCCAGAGCGCGATTTCCACGCCGATATTGTGGGTGAAAAGGACGGCGCTCGTCCGCTGGTCGCCGTGATCGAAAAGTTTCTCGATCAGCGGCAGCGGGATGTAGCCGTAGTTAAAGATGCCCGCCGTGAAGGCAAACGTCCGCCGCTGGCGCGGTTCGCGCACGCCGAAGAGCGGCGCAGCGAGGTAGGAAAGCGCGTAGCCGAGCGCGACCGTGCCGAAGCCCACGGCGGGCGCGAGCAGGAGATTGCCGGGCTGATCGAGCGCGCGGTTGCCGAGGAGCGTGTCGAGGATCAGGCAGGGGAAAAGCAGGTTCACCACGACCCGCAGCAGGCTGGTGTCCGCCGCGGCGCTCAGCCAGCCGACCCGCCGGATGCCCCAACCCGCGCCGACGGTGAGAAAAACCGGCGCGACCGCGAGGAGCAACGGCAGGTATTCCGGGCTCACTTTTTCGCCGGGACCATCAGCTTGTATTCCTTGGCGAGCGCGCGGATTTCCAGTTCCGTGAGCCCTTTCGGGATGGTGATGATCCCGTCGCGCACCGGCTTATCAATGACCATGTCCACAACCTGATGGATGCCCTTTTTTGTGACGACGAAAACCACCAACGAGCTGCCGCGCCGCTGGGTGCTCACGACTTCGAGATCGATGCGTCCTTTGTTATCGAGTAGGAACGCCGCGCCCCAAGTGCCATCTGCGGCCTCAAACGGATACATCGTCTTGATGCTGCGCTCGTTGATGGACGGCACCTTTTCGATAAACGCCTGGCGGGGCGGATTTGTGAAGGTGATCGGCTTGGAAAAGGCCTCGGTGTCGCGCGGGTTGGCTTCGGTGTAAAAGCGGACGGTGACCTTGGGCCCGCGCGCCATGCCCAGGCAGGTGAGCGCCAGGACGGCGGGGAGCAGGCGGAGCACACGTTTCATAGCGGGCGGAGTTTTGGGGCCGGGGATGGGATTTGCCAACCCCGAAACGTCCCGCTAAACACACCGCGATGAAATTCCGCCCCATCTTCATATTGTTCGCCGCTTTCCCGCTTGCGGCCTCCGCCGCCGAAACGGCCGCGCCCGCCGCTCCCAAGCCCAGCGTGATGCAGCGCCTGCTCCATCCCTTTGGCGGTGCCGCCGAGTCCGCTGCCCCCACGCCCCCGGCCACACCTGCGGTCGCCAAAGACGCCGGTCAAAAAAGTCCGAAGGTGAAGTCCAGCGCCCCGGCCGCCCCGGCCACCCCGAAGCCCGGCGTGATGCAGCGCCTGCTTCATCCCTTTGGCGGTCCCTCCGCGCCGGGAGCGCCCGAGGCGACGAAAGACGCGAGCCTGAAAAGCCTGGAGATGGGAGCAAGCGTCGAACCTCCCGCGCCGAAGCTCTCCGAAACGAGGGAGGTCAAAGTGACCGTCACGCTGGCCAACAAGGGCAAGAAGCTCGCGCAACTCGCGTTTCCGACGAACCAGCGCATCGAGGTGCTGGTGAAAGACAAGGCGGGTAAGAAATTGGTCCAGTGGTCCGAGGATCAGGCGTTCTTCGCCGAACCGACGCTCATCACGATCAACCCCGGCGAGCGTCTCGAATACGCTGCGACCGTCTCCACTCGCGACCTTGGCGCGGGCGAGGCCTACACCGTGGAAGCCTTCTTTCCCAGCTTCCCGGAACTCCGCCACACCCTCCGCCTCGCGCCGGAGAAGTAGGGCGCGATGGGGTGTCCTACGGCGCGGCTCCGCCCACGTCCGCCCAGCGTTGACGGCGCTATTTTCCGGCGCTATGCGCCGCGCATGCAGCGGATGGCGGCCGCGGGGTCGGCGGCGGCAAAGACGGACGTGCCGGCGACGAGGGTATCGGCACCGTGCTCGATGGCGGTGGGGGCGGTGGTCGTGGTGATGCCTCCGTCCACCTGGATGCGGTAGCCGAGGCCGAGGCGGGCGCGGGCTTCGGCAGCGGCGCGGACTTTGGGCATCATTTCGTGCATGAAAGATTGGCCGCCGAAGCCGGGGACGACGGTCATGACGAGGAGGAGGTCGAGGTGCGGGAGAAAGGGAGCCACTTCCTCGAAGGGCGTGGCGGGCCGGAGCGCGAGGCCGCAAGTGCACCCGGCGGCGCGGATGGCGGCGAGGGTTTGGGCCACGTCGTGCTGCGCCTCGACATGGACGGTAATGTTGCGCGCGCTTTTCGCGAAGCGGGGAAAGTAGTGGTCGGGCCGGGCGATCATGAGGTGGACGTCGAGCGGCACGGTGGCGACGCGTGCGGCGGCGTCCACAAAGGCGGGGCCGAAGGAAATGTTGTCCACGAAATGGCCGTCCATGACATCGCAATGCAGCCAGTCGGCACCGGCGGTTTCGGCGCGGCGCACCTCGTCATGCAGTCGTCCAAAATCGCCGGCAAGAAGCGAGGGAGCGACGAAGATGGGCGGAGTGGGCATGGGGAAGGGAGGTCTAGGCGCGGAGGGGGAGTGTTCAGTATTCAGTATTCAGTGTGCAGTTTTCAGAATCCGCCGGCGGGACAGAACACTGAACACTGAATACTGAACCCTGCCGCCCGCCCCACTCTCCCCGGATCTAAGTCAACCCGCCGCCGGGCAACGTAATCTTCGGCGGCTCCGGCGCGGCGCTGCGGTGCGCGATGTAGGCCCAGACGCCGACGGCGAAACCCGCCACGAGCAGCGCGCAGAGGATCATCCGCGCGGGCGAAGGAGCGGACGCCGCGGCGAACATCGGACGCTATTCGACGAGTGTGTCGATCTTCTCGGCGACTTCGAAGTCGAGATCGGTGACGCCGCCTTCGCTGTGGGTGGAAAGCATGATCCGCACTTTGCCTTCGCGGATGTCGATGTCGGGGCAGTGATCGTCTTCTTCAGCGATCTCGGCCACGCCGTTCACAAACTCGATGCCCTGCGAAAAATCGTCAAACTCGAAGGTGCGCTCAATGTGCTTCTTGTCGTGGTCCCATTCGGGAAGTTTCTTCAGCCAGTCTTTGATGTCTTTTGCGTTGAGGAGGTCAGCCATGGGAATAGTTTGTAGTAGGTTTGGGCGGGGAGAAGTATCATCCGCTTTCGGTAATTCAAACGGAATCTGCGCAATCTCTCCGCGGCGAACATCGGCCTTGCCGCGACGGCGGTCGCGGCGGTAAAAGTGCGCCCCAAATTTCACCGAACCAAACCTCCACACCACACACATTCCTATGGGCAAAATCTACAGCAACATCGTCGAAACCATCGGCCACACGCCGCTCGTGAAGCTCAATAAAGTGACCGCCGGACTGGAGGCGACGATTGCGCTCAAGTGCGAGTTTTTCAACCCACTCGGCTCCGTGAAGGACCGGATCGGCCGGGCCATGATCGAGGACGCGGAGCAGCGCGGCGTGCTGACGAAAGACACCGTCATCATCGAGCCGACGAGCGGCAACACTGGGATCGCGCTGGCGTTCGTGGCTGCGGCGAAAGGCTACAAGCTGATCCTCACGATGCCCGAGACGATGTCCGTGGAGCGGCGCACGCTGCTCGCGATGCTCGGCGCGAAACTCGTGCTCACCCCGGGCGTGGAGGGGATGAAGGGCGCGATCTCCCGCGCGGAAGATCTGGTGAAGAACACGCCGAACGCGTGGATGCCGCAGCAGTTTAACAATCCCGCGAATCCCGCGATCCACGCGAAGACCACGGCGGAGGAATTGTGGGAGGACACGGACGGAAAGATCGACATCTTCGTGTCCGCCGTGGGCACCGGCGGGACGATCACCGGCTGCGTGGAGGCGCTCAAGCCGCGCAAGCCGAGCTTTCAGGCGATCGCGGTGGAGCCGAAGGATTCGCCGGTCATATCGCAGACGCTCGCGGGGCAGCCGTTGAAGCCGGGGCCGCACAAGATTCAGGGCACGGGCGCGGGCTTTGTGCCGAATAACCTGCACCTCAAGGACGCCGCGGGGAACGCGCAGATCGTGGAGTGCGTGCAGGTCTCGAACGACGACGCTTTTGCCATGGCGCGGCGGCTGGCCAAGGAGGAGGGCTTGCTCGTGGGCATCAGCGCCGGCGCGAATGTGGTGGCGGCGATCGAGGTGGCGAAGCGGCCCGAAAACAAGGGCAAGCTGATCGTGACCGTGGCCTGCTCGACCGGCGAGCGCTACCTCTCCACCGCACTCGCCGCCGAAGCGCGGGCGGAAGTGGGCGCGTAGAGCAGATCGTCGTTGCGCGGTGGTTGACGAAGCGGGGCTGCGGCAGTTTCCTCTGCCGTGCGTTTCTGCATGAAAAATCTCCGCCACCTCCTCGCCGCCGCGCTGCTCCTCGCCGGCCCCGCCGTGCTGCCGCCTGCGTTGCACGCCGTGCCTCCCGCGAAGGGCGCCGCGCCCAAGCCGGACAAGAACGCGAAGCACCGCAAGGACGCGGCGGACTTTTTCGCCGGGATGATCCCGCGCCTGAAGATCGAGCTTTCCCCGGAGCAGCGCGACAAGCTGCAAAAGGACGCGCGCAATTACGCGGAGGCCACGCTCACGGAAACCACGCTGGCCGGGCCGGTGCTCTACCAGAAGGTGGCGATCAAGTTGAAAGGCTCGGCGGGCAGCTTTCAGCAGCTCGACGGAAAACCGGGGATGACCCTGAGTTTTGATAAAGGGAAGGGCGGTGAGCGCTTCCACGGGATGACGAAGATCCACCTCAACAACGGCGCGCAGGACGGCACCTACCTGAACGAACTGATCGCCGGCGAAATGGGACGGCGCGCTGGCGTCCCGGCCTCCCGCTGCTCACACGCCTTTGTGGAATTGAACGGCCGCGACCTCGGGCTCTACGTGGTCAAGGAGGCGTTCACGAAGGATTTTCTCGCGGCGTTTTTCAAGAACAACGACGGCGATCTCTACGACGGCGGCTTTTGCGCGGAGATCAATGAAAACACCGAGAAGGACATGGGCGACCCCAACGACAAGGCGGGAATCAAGGAGCTGATCGCGGCCAGCCAGGAGCCGGACAACGCGAAGCGCTGGGAGCGGCTCGGCAAGATTCTGGACATCGAGAAGTTCATCTCCTTCTGTGTGCTGGAGGACATCGTCTGCCACTGGGACGGCTACAATTTCAACCGCAACAACTACCGCTTTTACCGCGACCCGGACTCGGGAAAATTCTCGTTCTTCCTGCACGGCATGGACCAGGTGTTCGGCGATGAAAACTTCCCCGTGATGCGCGGTTGGGATGCGCTGGTGGGCGGCGCGGTCATGCGCTGTCCGCAGGGCGCGGCGATCTACCGCGCGCGGTTCGACTACCTCTACCAAAACCTGCTGGTGAAGGAGGATTGGAGCGCGCGCATCACCACCGAGGGACGGCGCGTGCGCGATGCCATCGCGGTGAAAGACGGCCGCTGGGCGAAGGAATACGAGAACCAGATCAATGAAGCGCGCGGCAAGGTGGCGCGCCGGATCACCGCCATCGGGAAGCAGCTCGGCGTTCCGGTCAAGCCGGTGGTCTTCGATGCCAAGGGCGCGCTGAAAGTTGGGCCGGGCTGGACTTTCCAAGGGACCGAGGGCGGGCAGGGCGACGAGGTGAAAATCGAGAATCGCGACTGCCTGCGTCTCGTCGCCACGGGCACGGCTGCGCCTTCGTGGCGGCAGACCGTGCAGCTCGAAGCGGGGAAGTATCGCTTCGAGGCCGCGGCCCGCACCCAGGGCGTGGCGGCGACAGACGACGAAAAGGGCAAAGGCGCGGGCCTGCGCGTGTCCGGCCTGCAGAAGCGCGCGAATGCCATGGAGGGCGATACCGCCTGGCAGACGCTGAGTTACGAGTTTGAAACCGGCGGCGGCGATGTCCCGCTGGTCGCCGAGTTGCGCGCGTCGAAGGGCGAGGTCTGGTTCCTGCGCGACTCCTTCAAGATCATCCGCGGGAAGTAGCCCGCGGCGCTACACGCGCTCACGTTTTTTCAGCGCGAACCACGAGACGAAATACGTGAGCACACCCCAAATGGCGTGGCCCAGTAAAGCGAGCCACGCCGGGCGGCTGCGGTTAAAAACGTCGCCGGTGGCAAACGTGCGGTCCGGGTCGAGGTTCACGTACGACTGGTGGTGGTCGCTGATGACGTCGCCGCTCAGCTCCCTCTGCCACAGGAAGCTCGTGTCCATCACCGTCTGCGCGCTGAAGCTCGGCGTGAGGCGGCTCACGGCGAGGACGGATGCGCTCATGTCGGCGGGAGCCACGGTGCGGCCGGAGAAAATGATCTGCGGGATGAGGATGAGGGGAACAAACATCACCGCCTGCATCACCGAACGCGAAAGCGCGGAGATCGTGAGCCCGATGCCCACCGCCGCGACCGCCGTGCCGAGCAGCGCGGCGAGCTGGAGCAGCACCGAGCCATCGCGCCCGCCGCTGCCGAGGATCATCGTGAGGTAAAGCAGCAGCGTCTGCAGCGCGGTGATGGCCGTGAGAAAGAGATACTTGCTCGCGAGATAGGAGTGCGCGCCCACGCCCACGAGCCGCTCGCGCCGATAGATGGCCAGCTCTTTCACGATCTCCTGCGCCGCGTTGCTGCACCCGAACCAGAGCGTGGCGAGATAGGCGAAAAACATCGTCAGCGAGCGCTCATTGCTGACCCACACCACGAGCACCGCGATGATGATCGGCTGGCCGATGAGCAGCGCGAAATTGCGCCAGTCCGAGCGGAGGATGGACCACTGCCGCGCGAGCAGGATCGGCAGGGCGAAAGCGCGCTTCGTGCGTCCGGCGGAGACCGGCACCGGCGGCGCGGGCGCGGCATCGAGCGCTCCGGCCAGATTGCGCTCCACAAACGCCGTCTGCCAATTTTTCGGCGGCTGCTCGCCGAGCCGGTCGTAAAGCGCCGTGAGCTTGGCCACTTGGAAATATTCGCGCGCACTTTGCGCCGAGCCCTGAAACGCGAGGCAACCGCCGACCAGCACGACGAGCTGGTCCATGAGGTAGGCGTTTTCCATGACGTGCGTGGTGCAGACGATGGTGCAGCCGGTGTCGGCGAGATCGCGGAGCAGCTCCATGAGTTGAAACTCCGTCGCCGGATCGAGGCCGGAGCTGGGCTCGTCGAGGAAGAGGATCGAGGGCCGCGCGAGCAACTCCACGCCCACGCTCACGCGCTTGCGCTGCCCGCCGGAGAGATTGCTGATGGACTTCGCCGCGTGCGGGCGCAGGCCGAGCTGATCGAGCGTCTGGAGCACCAGCTTCTGGATCTCCAGCGGCGGCGTGCCGGCGGGCAGCCGCAGCCGCGCGCTGAAGCGCAGCGCCTCGCTCACCGTCAACTCGGGATGCACGATGTCCTCCTGCGGGACGAAGCCAAACGAGCGCGCATCGTGTCCCGAGTAAATGTCCTCGCCATCCACAAACACCGCGCCGCGCTCTGGCGCGCGCAACCCGCTCAGCGTGGTCAGTAGCGAGGACTTTCCCGCACCGCTCGGCCCGATGATCCCGACGAAACGCGACGCCGGAATCGCGAGGTTGATTTCATCCAGGATCGTCAGCGTGCCCGAGCGAAAGACGACATTGCCCGCGCGGATCGTGCCGCCCGCGGCATTGGCCACCCGCGTCAGCGCGTGCCCGTCGAATTGAAAACAAAACGGCCCGACTTGCAGCCGGTCGCCGATGGTCAGCGACTGCGCGTCGAAGCGGTGACCATTCACGAATGAGCCTGCCGTGCTGTTCAGGTCGGTGACGATGACCCCGCCGCCGGGTGCCACTTTGACCGTCGCGTGACGCCGCGAGACCCCAGGATCATTCAGCCACACCTCGATGCCCGCGTCGCGCCCGATGGTCATCTCGCCCACCACCCCGAAGCGACCCGCCGGCTGCCCGCGCACGAGCACCGCCGGACCCTTTTCCCCAGCCCCCGGCCCCGGCCCGCCCGGTACC
>CAYQBV010000136.1:0-10983 GCA_964415705.1 uncultured Chthoniobacter sp.
CGGAAGAGTCTACTAATACAGGTGACGGATGGACGGCCCCATCTGCACGCCCGACGACGCCGCTCACGTGAACCTAAACACCGACTGCGTCGGCTTCGTCGGCGCCAGCAGCCTCGAGCGCCTCGGCGTCGAAGGCCCGCTCGTCGAGCTCACTCAGCGCTTCAAAAAGATCCCCGCGCCCGCGGCCCAGCGGTAACGCGATCCCGCGGCACGCATTGCGCCGCAGCGCTTGGTCGCGTGGCGAAAACTCCGCCGGCGGAAGGCCTCCCTTTCGGGGCAATCGCCACGCCCTAAAACACGCCGGGGGAGTATACAGTTCCGCCCGGCTGACGTCGCGCAGCGGGCGGTCTGGACACCGCGGGCGGCGGAACCGCGAGCCGGGCGGACGCCGGGATCGGAGGCGGGAGGGCCGGGGCCGGGGCCGCGGGCGGCGGCAGGGCCGTGCGGACGAGTTGCTGCGGGAAAGGCGACATCGTGACCTCCACGCGTGCGCCGACGCCGATGGTATTGAAGAGATCCACCACATCGCGGGAGCGCATGCGGATGCAGCCATAGCTGGCGGGCGTGCCGATGCGCCATTCCTCGGGCGTGCCGTGAATGTAAATGCAGCGCGCAAGCGTGTTCCGATTGTGCGACTCCAGCCCACGCAACCAGAGGATGCGGGTGACGATGGGGTCGCGACCCGGCGAATTGGGTCGGATGATTTCCCCGGTCGCGCGCCGTCCTTTGAACTTCATTCCGAGCCCTGCACCTTTGCCGATTTTCTTCGCGACCTCCATTATTCCGAGTGGTGTGGCGTTGCTCCCAGAGCGGCTGCCGACGCCAAATTTCGACGTCGAAACATCGTAGCGCTCGATCTCCACGCCTTTGCGAAAGACGAGCATTTTCTGGTCCGGCACACTCACGCGGACGTAGTGGTCGCGGTCCTTGGTCGCGCAGGAGGCGAGGACGAAAGCGCAGGCGATGAGGAGGCAGCGAGCGGCGATGGAAAACACGGCGCAGGCTTTAGCCCACGGTGGGCTGAGGCTCAAGTAGGGCGGCACGAAACCGAGGCTATTCCTTGCGCTCCACGACCACGAAGCGGCTTTGGCCCTTGGTCGAGACGCGGAGGAGGACTTTCTTTTCCTTCTTCAATTTCTCGCTGAGTTCCACCGCCTGCTTCGAACTGGTCACGGGCTCGCGGTTGGCCTCGTGGATCACGTCGCCGACCTTGATTCCGGCCTCGGCGCTCGGGGAGTCGGCGGCGATTTCGGTGATGACCACGCCCTTCACGCTCTCCGGCAGGTCAAAGCGCTTGCGGGCTTCGACATCGATGTCCGCCACCGTCACGCCATCGAGCACGTCCGGATCCTCGGCCTTGGCCGGCTCGGCAGCAGCGACACCGCCGCCCGTCGGACGCTCCGCGAGTTCCACCGTGAAGGTCTGGTCCTTGCCATCGCGCATGATTTTCAAATCGGCTTTTGAGCCGGGAGCCAGGTTCGCGATGAGGAGCTGAAGCTCGCGTGGGTCTTCGACCTTTTTGCCCGCGACTTCCGTGACGACATCGCCGGATTTCAGACCGGCTTTTTCCGCCGGGCTCTTGCCCGCGACCTCGGCGATGAGCGCGCCATTCGTGCTCCCCAGGTTGAACTGTTTGGCGAGTTCTTCATTGAGCGGCTGGAGCACGATCCCGAGGAAGCCGCGGCTCACGCGCCCGGTTTTGATCAGGCTTTCCATGACGCTGCGGGCCAGGTTCGACGGCACCGCGAAACCGATGCCCTGATTGCCGCCGGTCATGCTGAAAATCGCGGTGTTGATGCCGATCAGACGTCCCTCCACATCGACGAGCGCGCCGCCGGAGTTACCGGGGTTGATGGACGCGTCGGTCTGGATGAAATCCTCGTAGCGGGTGTTTTCGAGCGGATTCGCGCTCATGCCGCGCTCGATGCCCACGCGCCCCAGCGCGCTGACGATGCCCATGGTCACGGATTGCGTCAGGCCAAAGGGATTGCCCACCGCGATGCAGACGTCGCCGACGCGCGTTTTGGCGCTGTCGGTAAATGTGATCGGCTGCAAATTTTCGCCTTCGATCTTGAGGACCGCGATGTCCGTCGCCGGGTCATTGCCGACCTTCTTGGCTTTATATTCATGCTTGCCCTTGCCGAGCGTGACGATGATTTCGTCCGCGCCCTCGATGACGTGGTTATTCGTGAGGATGTAGCCGTCGGGCGAAACGATCACGCCGGAGCCGAGCCCGGCACGTTCCAGCCGCTTTTTGCCGCCGCCCTTCGGACCTTTGTCGCCATCGCCCGGTGCGGAGTCAGGAATGCCAAAGAAGCGCCGAAAACTCGGATCGTTGAACATCGGATTGCTGGCGTTCTGGTTCCGCGCCAGCATCTTCGAGGTGGCGATGGTGACGACGCTCGGCGACACCTTCTCCACCAAGGGCGCAAACGTGGAGATGCGTCCCGCGACCTGCGGGACCGGCGCGGCATCGACTTTGATTTCCGGCAGCTTCGTTTCTGGCTTGGGCGCGTCGGCGGCACCGACGAATGGGGCAAGCGCGGCGAGTACGGCGATGGAGGTGGCAAGGATCGGACGATAGATTTTCATGGATGTGGGATTTTCGGACACTCGCCAGCGCGGTGCGTTCAACTTGGCAGATGCCGACCCGGCGGATGGTTACGCCTTGGCGGAAAAGCGCAAGCATCCCCGCGCACCGCGTCCATCCCCTGCCCGTCTTGCGCCGGCTCCCGTGCGCGCTAGTGTCGGCGGACCATGTTTGCACCCCGCATCCGCTTCGCCCTCGCCCTTCCCGCAGTCGCCGCCTCCTCCTTTCTCCAGGCAGCCGAACGCCCGACCTCCCCGCCCGCGCTGCCCGGTCCCGCGCGGGTCGCCGCGCCGCAGCCGCGCGCGGCGTCAGACGAAGCCGCACGCGCCATGAAACTGTTCACGCCGGCGGAGGGTTTCACGGTCGAGCTTTTCGCCGCGGAGCCGCTGCTCGCCAACCCGGTGGCGATCAGCCTCGACGGCGAGGGCCGCGTCTTTGTCGCCGAGACCCACCGCGCGCGGACGAGTGCGCTGGATGTCCGCGATTATCCCGCGCTGCTGGCGGACGATCTCGCCAGCCGGACCATCGAGGACCGGCTCGCGCTTACGAAGAAGTCGTTTCCTGCCGACGGGCAGAAGCTGGGTGTGGAAACGGAAGTCATCCGGGTGGTGGAAGATCGCGACAAAGATGGCCAGGCGGACTTCTCTGCGATCTATGCGGACGGCTTCAACTCGGTGCTGGATGGCGCCGCCGGCGGCGTGCTCGCTCGCAGTGGGAGCGTGTGGTTCGGAAGCATCCCGAGCCTGTGGAAGCTCGACGGTTTCGACAAAGACGGGCGCGCGGAGAAGCGCACGGAGCTGCTCCGCGGTTTCGGGGTGCGCTTCGGTCTCGCGGGGCACGATCTCCGCGGGCCGGTCCTCGGCCCGGACGGGCGGCTGTATTTTTCCTGCGGCGACCGCGGGACAAACGTCAAACCCCGGAACGGTGCGGCGATCATTCTGCCGGATGAAGGTGCCGTTTTCCGCTGCGAGCAAGACGGTTCGCACTTGGAGGTTTTCTGCCGCGGTCTGCGCGATCCGCGGGATCTCGCGTTCGACAAATACGGCAACCTCTTCACTGCCGACCGTGGCTCCGAGCAGGGCGACAAAGCGCGCTGGCTGCACCTCGTGGAAGGCGGCGACTACGGCTGGCGGATCGGCTGGCAGCACCATCCGCTCGGCGCGGCGCGCAATCCCTGGCTCGCGGAGAAGCTGTGGATGCCGCCCTGCGAGGGCCAGGCCGCGTGGACGCTGCCGTCCGTCGCCAATATCCCCGAAGGCCCCGCCGGGATCGCCTTCGGTCCAGGCACCGGACTCTCGCACCAATACGACGAGCATTTTTTCGTGGGCGGCCTCCGCGGCATTTCGACGTGGAAATCCCGCCGCTATCTCGCGTCGTTTCGGAACGATGACGAGGCGGTCTTCCTCGGTCTCTGCCCGGCCACGGACGTGACCTTCGGACCGGACAGCAAGCTCTACATCAGCGCCGTGGCCGAAAGCCCGGCGGCGAGCGGAAGCGGGCGCATCTACCGGATGTTCGACGCCGCGGAGCACCGTAATGCCCAGGTCGAAGCCGTGCGGCTGTTGCTCGCCGAGGATTTCAAAACCAAGTCGCCCGTGGCGCTGGGGCCGCTGCTCGGCCATCTCGATCAGCGCATCCGACTCGAAGCCCAATGGTCGCTGGCCGCGCAGCCCACTGGGGAAACCGAGTTGGTCGATGTGGCGACCTTCGGTTCCAAGGATGCCGCCGATCCGCAACTCGCGCGGCTGCACGCGGTCTGGGGGCTGGGAATCGCCGCCCGCCAGGCCGAATTCAAGACGCCCGGAGCGGCCGCGAAGATGCTCGCTCCGCTGCTCCAACTCCTCGAAGACGAGGATGTGGAAGTGCGCGCGCAGGCGGTGCAGGTGTTCGGGGAAAACCGCGTGGGCGCGGCCTACGACGGCTTGATGAAGGCGCTGCGCTCCGAAGTGGATCACGTGAGTTTTTTCTCCGCGCAGGCGCTGGCGAAACTGGGGCGCAAGGAATGTGTGCCGCAGGTGCTACTGATGGCGCGCACGAACAGCGACCACGGCGCGGTCGTGCGCCACGGCTACGCGCAGGCGCTCGCGGCGGCGGGCGACTTCCCGGCCATCGAGGAAGCGGCCCGGCACGTCGATCCGGCGGTGCGGATGGTCGCGCTGCTTGCCCTGCGGCGGCTGGGGCGGGTGGAGATCGCGCAGTTCCTCGCGGATGAAGACCCGCTGCTGTGCGCCGAGGCGGCCCGCGCCATTTATGAAGCGCCCATCGACGCCGCGCTCCCGCAACTCGCCGCGCTTCTGGCCAAACCGCGCGCGGATGAGCAACTGATGCTCCGCGCGCTCCACGCCGCCTTCCTCACCGGCACCGCGCCCGCGGCCCAGGCGCTCGCCGCTTTCGCCGCCCAGGACGGTCCGGCGGAAGATCTCCGCGCCGAAGCCGTGCAGCTTCTCGCGCTTTGGCCGCAGCCACCCGCGCGCGACCGCGGGACCGGGCTCGCCCGCCCACTTCCCGCGCGCGACGCCGCACCCGCCACAACCGCTCTCCGCGCGCTCGCGGAGAAAAAAGATCTCCCTGAAAAAATCCGGAAGGCGGTGTCCGCTGCCGTCGCGGGCTCGAAGAAGTAAGCGGAGGCAGGCCGCCTGCGGCAGCTACAGCATGGCGTCCAGCGCCTGGGAGCTGAAACCTTCCATGCGCTTTTCCCCCACCATGATCAGCGGAACCCCGCGGCCGCCCAGCTTCTCAAACGCCGCGCGCCCGTCGGCGAATTTCTCCACGTCGATCTCCTGATAGCTGACGCCCTTTTGCGCGAAATACTGCTTCGCCGAAACACACGCGGGGCAGTGCGAGGTGGAATACATCACCACGCGTTTCACCGTTCGGGCGCGTTCGTCGAGCAGCGCGTCGAGTTCGCGCTGGGCGGTTGTGATTTCGGCAAACAGCTGTTTCCGCTTTGTCGTGCGCGCCTGGTCGAGCGCCGCCTCCGCGTTGAACTTTTCCAGCGCTCCCGCGTCACCGGGCGGCAAGGCGGTGCGCCGCGCTTCGAGCGCCGCAAATTGCGGCGCGAGTTCCGCGCCATCCTGCGCGAACGCCGCGTTCTGCGTCTCAAGCTGCGCCAGGTTTTCGCGCGCGCTAAATGGAGTTCAAAAACTCCAGCAACTGCCGGCGCTGCTGCTCGCGGAGCCGGAGGTAGCGGTCGCGCGCGGCGGCAGCGCGGCACCCGCGAGCGCGGTCAGGAGGAGGAGCGGCAGGATGCGGATCGGTTTCATAAGCGGGGATTTTTGGGTGCGGGACCGGCGGAGGGATTGCCGTGCGATCCTTGGTTGCCGCCACTCTCGCGAGCCATTGTAGAGGCCGTATGAGTCCCGGCCGGGAGGGTTTTAAAGGAGGCGTAAAATCCGCATGGGACCGGCCCGGAAAACCATTTGCCAAGCCCATCGGCCTCCCGATACTCCGCGCCTCTATGAACGACATTCGCATCATCATCCACACCTCCCGCGGCGATCTCGAAGGCACCCTCTTTGCCTCCAAAGTGCCGATGACCGCCGCCAATTTCCTGAATCTCGCCCAGCGGGGATTCTACAACGGCGTGAAATTTCACCGGGTCATCAAGGACTTCATGATCCAGGGCGGCGACCCCACCGGCACCGGCTCCGGCGGTCCCGGCTACAAGTTTGGCGATGAAATCCACCCCGCGCTCAAACACACCAAGCCCGGCCTTTTCTCCATGGCCAATGCCGGCCCCGGCACCAATGGCAGCCAGTTCTTTGTCACCCACGTCCCGTGCTCCTGGCTGGATGGCAAGCACGCCGTCTTCGGCGAGGTGACCAAGGGCCAGAACGTCGTGGACACCATCGCCCAGGGCGACGCCATCCAGACCATTGAAATCCTCGATTCCACCGACGAACTTTTTGCCGCGCAACAGGCAAACCTCGACAAGTGGAACGCCGCACTCGCGAAATAAGGCGGGCTTTTTTTCCAACGCTCTCACCCACCGGGGCACCGATCGCGAGGTCGGCGCCCCGCTTTTTTTCCCGCAAGTCCGCGATTGGAAAAAGCCGCGATCTGCCATTGAGCGGCGCGCGGGGCTGCGCTACATCGTCCGCCCCTATGGCTTTTCTCAACGACCACTATCTCAAACTCAAAGCAGGCTATCTCTTTCCCGAAATCGCGCGACGGGTGCGAGTTTTCGCGGAGGCGCATCCGGAGGCGGCCAAGCGGATCATCCGCTGCGGAATCGGCGATGT
This sequence comes from uncultured Chthoniobacter sp., assembly GCA_964415705.1. GTDB lineage: Bacteria > Verrucomicrobiota > Verrucomicrobiia > Chthoniobacterales > Chthoniobacteraceae > Chthoniobacter. Next base: position 6,832 of record CAYQBV010000136.1, read on the forward strand.
GACCGAGCCACTGCCGCCGGCGGTGGTGGCGGCGATGCACGCGGCGGTGGACGAGATGGCGACGCGCGAGGGTTTCCACGGCTACGGGCCGGAGCAGGGTTACGAGTGGCTGCGGCACGCCATCGCGGAGCACGATTTCCGCGCGCGCGGGATCGACGTGGCAGACGACGAGATTTTCGTGAGCGATGGCTCGAAGTGCGATTGCGGCAACATCCTCGACATCCTCGGCGTGCAAAACCGCATCGCGATCACCGACCCCGTTTATCCAGTCTATGTGGACACGAATGTGATGGCCGGGCACACCGGCGAGGCCGATGCGAGCGGCGCGTATGGAGGGCTGATCTATCTGGATTGCACGGCGGAGAACGGCTTCGTCGCCGCGCCGCCGAGCGAGCACGCGGATGTGATCTACCTTTGCTTTCCGAATAACCCGACCGGCGCAGTGGCCACCCGCGAGCAACTCGCGGCGTGGGTCGCGTATGCGCGCGAGCATCAGTCGGTGATCCTCTTCGACGCGGCCTACGAGGCTTACATCAGCGACCCCGCAGTGCCGCGCTCGATCTACGAAATCCACGGCGCGCGCGAGTGCGCGATCGAGTTTCGCAGTTTCTCGAAAAACGGCGGTTTCACCGGGACGCGGTGCGCTTTCATCGTCGTGCCCAAGACGCTCCTGGCCTCGACCGCGGACGGCAAGCGGCGGCCCCTGCACCCGCTGTGGTCGCGCCGGCACACCACGAAGTTCAACGGCGTTTCCTACATCGTGCAGCGCGGTGCGGAGGCGCTTTATTCGCCCGAGGGCAAAGCGCAGATCGCCGCGCTGGTGGAGCACTACATGGGCAATGCGCGCATCCTCCGCGAAGCCGCGGCGGCCGTGGGCCTGCGCGTCTTTGGCGGCGTGAACGCCCCCTACATCTGGGTCTCCACGCCTGCCGGCACCACGAGCTGGCAGATGTTCGACCGCATGCTCGGCGAGGCCAACGTGGTCATCACGCCCGGCAGCGGTTTCGGCGCGATGGGCGAAGGCTACTTCCGCATCAGCGCGTTCAACTCGCGCGCGCATGTAGAAGAGGTGGCGCGGCGGATGAAGGCGCTCGCCTGGTGAAGGCGCGCGCTACTTTCCGCCCGTGCGGATGACGACCGCGCTGACGTCTTCCAGCAGCACCACGGCGTCGAAGAAATCCTGCCCGGTGAGCGCCGAGAGGTGGACGGCTTTGTCGCCGACGGCCTCGACCTTTCCAGCAATCTTTTCGCCGGACTTGAGCCGGAGTTCCACGCGCTGACCGGCCTGGCGCTTGAGCACGCTCGCGGCGGTGTCATCGGCGGCAAAGCCGACCTTGCCATCGGCGAGGGCGGCGGTGGCGAGGGCGAGGATGGCGAGGAGTTGGAGGAGGTTCTGTTTCATAGGTTGGTTGCGGGTTGGAGATGATGCCGGGGTCCGGCAACTACTTGCCGGCTTTGAACTCGCGGAGGGTCAGCGTGATCTTGCCCATTGCGGTGGAAACGATTTCCGATTTCACGTTCCCCACCACCGGAGCTTCCCAGTAATCTTCCTGGTAACTCTTATCCGCCGACTCCACGCGGATGTGGAAGCACTCCTTGTAGGTCTTCTTCCCGACCGTCACGGTTTCCACCCCGACCACGGTGCTGGTGATGGTCACGGTTCCCGCCACAGTTTGCCACGTCTGCCCTTCCCTGAGCGGCATGGGGATTTCGAGTTGCTCGTGCGCCCCGGCCACGCCGTCGAGGAGGGAGTAAAGTCCGGCGGCATCCTTGCGGATCAGCTTGGTGTATTCCACCGGGCTCGCGCCGCCTTCGAGTTTCGTGCGGGCGCGGTAGTAGGTCTTGCCGTCCTGCTCCACCTTTTCCGTGATCCGACGGCGCCCGGTTCCCGTCGTCTTGTCCCCTTTCGGAGAGATAAACGTGGCATTGCTCGTCCACTCGGAACCGACCTGGATGGGCAGATAGTCCTTTGGATCGGCGGCAAAAGTCGGGATCGAGACCGTGAGGGACAACGCGAGGAAGAGGAAGATGGAGCGCATAATTGATTGGGGTTGGAGTTTGCGCGGAAAAGGGTCAGCGATCAGCGCGGGAGGTCACAAGCATTTTCCCGCGGTCAGTCCAGCTCGCCCGGAATTTCCGCCGGGTGGCCGCTGATCGCGCGGCTGGCCTGGCAACCGGAAAGCGCGGCGCTTTCCACGCAGCCGACGTTCAGGCCGTTGTGGGTCCAGTCGCCGGCGAGGAAGAGATTCGCGAAGCCGGACTCACCGGACTTGAGCCGGTACCTGGTACTGCCGGCGACGCTGAGGACGTAGCGTTCGCTGGGGTCGATGTTGATGCGGTCGTAGAGACTGTCGGCGCGCGGGGGGAGGCTGCGAAACTCCGCCAGCCAGTCGCTCTGCCCGGCGGCGGTGCGGTCGCGCACCGCCGCCAGCACGTGGCCGTAAAGCGCCGCGACATCGCGCGGCAGGACCCACGGCGGCATCGCCGGACAGAGCGCGACCGCACTCAGGTCGCCGTCCAGATTTCGCGTCCCGCCGTTAGCTCGAAGTCCAGATCGAGATGAAACGCCACGTGCGGCTGCACGGTCACCTTTTCCGGGTGCGCGGCGATGCCGAGTTCATACGCCCACGGCGCGCTGTCGTGATGCGGGATTTCCAGCGCGTAGTCGCCGGACAAGAACCCGCCAGCGCGCCAGGCGCGCGGCCGCGACGCGGCCTCAACGATCCCCTGGTAGCAGGCGCGCGAGCCGTCCTCGATGCTCGGGAACTGCCGGAGAAAGACGAGATTCAGCAGATTTTCCGCCGTGAGATCGGCGAGACTCGCGGCGAGGAAAAGCAGCGGATCGGTAATCCGCATAACCTCTTTCACAAACACCCCCGCGGCCCCGGCGATCTCGGCAAACGGCTCCGCGAATTCCATCGTCGGCGCGTCGGTTCGCCGGATCGTGGCGATCAGTTCGATGCAGGCGTGCGTTTGCGGGTCGAAGCACAGCAGCACTTCCCCCCGGGCGCAAAATTCCGCCGGTTCATCCTCGCGGGACGGCATGGCGATGCTCCCGAATTGCTTGGGAAACCCGTAGATATCGCGCCCGGCGATCAGCGCGTTGCTCGAGTCCAGCCACAGGTATGGCATGGGCCACACGAGCCGCGACGGCAGCCAGAGCGGGCCGACCTTTTCCTCCGCAGCGAGCAGGATGGAAATATTCAGTTCCCGCTTCGTGAACGTCCCGCACGCCGCCGATGCCGGCACCCCCGAACACAGCCGATCCATCCTCATGAAGGCGACCAGCACCGTCGAAGGCACCACCGTGCAGCGCGTGGTGGGCGAGAGGTTCAGCGTCTTGGCGCACAGCGCCTACAGCCGGTCGCGGTCTCCATCCAACGCAAACCCGAACACCTGGGCCTGCCGGATGACGAAAGGCTGCTGGACCACGCAATTTCCACCGTAACGAATGAAGGGGACGTTGGGCATGGCAGTGGGTGGAAAGGGGCCGTGAATTCGTGCGCCCTGGCTACCAACCGGCGGAATGCGGTCAAGTGGCGCCACCGGTGGGGGCGGAGGAGCAGGGCAAAGAGGGCGCGGGCGGAGGCGGGCGCGGGGCAATGACGAATCGCCGGACCCGCCGGCAAAGTTCGTCATTCGTTATTCACCATCCGCCCGGCTTGCGCCTCCGCCGTTCTCACGCATGCTGCGCGGCTCCCGATGAAAACCACCCTGCGCGTCTTTGCCTACGTCCGCCGCTATCCCTGGATGGCCGCGGGCATACTCGCGTGCGCGGTTCTGACGACGCTGATGGTCGTGGTTTTCCCGAAGGTCACCCAGCTCATCATCGACGACGTGCGCACGGGCCGCGGCGACCGACTGATGTGGCTGGTGCTTGTGGCGGCGGCTTCGTTTTTCGTGCGCGATGCTTTCAATGGGCTGCGCATCATCCTCAACAACACCTTCGAGCAGCGCGTGATTTTTGACCTGCGCAGCGATCTCTACGCGCACATCCAGCAGCTCCCGCTGACGTGGTTCGACAACCGCGCGACCGGCGACATCATGACCCGGCTGCTGGAAGATGTGACCGCCGTGGAGCGCGTGCTCATTGATGGGATCGAAGGCGGCGTCATCGCCGTGCTCCAGATCGTGATCGTGGCGGCGATGCTC
>CAYQBV010000137.1:0-10839 GCA_964415705.1 uncultured Chthoniobacter sp.
GCCGATTTCATGAAGGCGGCGGCGGCAAAAAAGGGCGCAGCCAGTCGGCGGGAGCAGGTCTGGATCGACGCGTGGAGCACGTATTTTTCCGACGCGAAAAAGGAGCAGGGCGAGCGTCGCTCGGCACTGGTCAAAGCGATGGAGGAAATCATCTACGAGTTCCCCGACGACCTCGAGGCGAAGGCTTTTCTCGTTTACCAGCTCTGGGACAACAGCCAGCACGGCTCGCCGCTCCCGAGCCGGCTCGCCGTGGACGCGCTCGCGCAGCAGGTCCTCGCCGCGAATCCCGCGCATCCCCTCCACCACTATCTCATCCACCTGTGGAACGTCGGCGAGAGCGACAAGCGCGCCCTCACCGCCGCCGCCCGTTGCGGACAAGCTGCGCCGGCCGTCGCCCACATGTGGCACATGAGCGGGCACACGTATTCGAAACTGCGCCGCTACGCCGACGCCGCCTGGCAGCAGGAGGCCTCGGCCCGCGTGGACCACGCCCACATGGCGGCGGCGCGCATCATGCCCGAGCAGATTCACAACTACGCGCACAACAACGACTGGCTGGTGAAGGATCTCGCCCACGTGGGTCGCGCGGAGGATGCGGTGGAGCTGGCGAAAAACATGATCGAGCTGCCGCGCCTCGATGCGGGCCGCAGCCAGGCCTACAATCTCGGCCGCGAGCGCCTCGTGGAGACGCTGGTGAAGTTTGAAAAATGGGACGCCCTCACGGCGCTCGAAGGCTCGATGTATCTCGCGCCCGAAGCCAAACCGGAGCTGGAGGCCAAGCGGCTGGCCGCGCTCGGAGTGGCGTGGTTCAGCCTCGGAAAAGCCGACGAGGGCGAGCGCGAACTCAAGGCGCTGGAAGCACTCCAGGCCAAAGTGCGCGCGGACCGCTATGCCGCCGCCGATGCCGCGGAGGCCAAGGCCAAGACCGACAAAAAATCCGCCGATGAAACCGCCAAGGCCATGGCCGACGCCTTGAAGGGTTTCGAGTATGCCGTTTCCACCACCGCCGCCGCGCTGGCCGAGGTGAAAATCTACCAGGCGCTCGCCGATGCGCGGCCCGACACCATCAAGCCGCTGCTCGCCGCCGCCCGCGACATCCCGGCGGAGCGCCGCGCCCGCATTCATTTCGCCATCGGCGAAAAGGACGAGGCGATGAAACAAGCGCAGCAGGCCAGCGACGCTGATCCCGCCCAAGTGCAACCGCTGGCCAATCTCGCCGGCCTGCTTTGGCGCGCGGAAAAGAAGGACGAAGCCCGCGCCGCATTCGAGAAACTGCGCAAGCTGTCCGCGCCGCTCGACATCGAACTCCCCGCGTTCGCGCAGCTCGCACCCCTCGCGGAGGATCTCAAGCTGCCCAAGGACTGGCGCATCCCCGCGACCGCCGCCCCTGACCTCGGGGCGCGCCCCGACCTCGCCGCGCTCGGGCCTTTCCGCTGGCAGCCGTACGCCGCGCCGTCGTGGAGCCTGCCGGACAGCGCGGGCCAGCCGCACACGCTCGCCGGCTACACCGGCAAGCCGGTGCTCGTCGTTTTCTACCTCGGCAGCGGCTGCGTGCATTGCCTCGAGCAGCTCAATATTTTCGCCCCGCTGACCAAGGAATACGCCGACGCCGGCATCCAGATCATCGCCGTCAGCACCGACTCCGCCGCCAGCCTGCACCAAACTTTCGAGCAGGCCAAAGACAAGGCCGGCTTCCCCTTCCCCATCGTCGCGGATGCGAGTTTGGACACCTTCAAGAGCTACCGCGCCTTCGATGACTTCGAGCGCATCCCGCTCCACGGCACCTTCCTCATCGACGGCACTGGCGCGGTCCGCTGGCAAAATATCGGGCACCAGCCCTTCCGCGACGGCGCGTGGTTGCTGACCGAAAGCAAGCGCCTGCTCTCGATCCCCCGCGCGGACAAGGCCGGCACCGCGGCAAAATAGCGCGGCGCTCGCCGCGTGGAGTCACCCGGCCGGGGGACGCGCCAAGCCTGCGTAAAGCGCGTGGACCTGCCGCGCGATCGCCGCCCAACTGAACCGTTCCTCCGCCCGCTTCCGCCCGGCTTTCCCAAACGCGGCGCACCGCTCCGGGTCGGCCATCAGCTCATTGATCCTCGTCGCCAGATCGAGCGCGAACTGCGCGGGATGCACGGCCTCGAACGGGCTCTCCGTCATCTGCGCCAGCGGCACCAGCCAGCCCGTTTCCCCTGGCAGCACCACCTCCTTGATCCCCCCGACCGCGCTCGCCACCACCGCCGTCTCGCAGGCCATCGCCTCGAGATTGATGATCCCAAACGGCTCGTAAATCGACGGGCAGCAGAACACCCCCGCGTGCGAATACAGCTCGATCTTCTCCGGGTTCGTCACCATCTGGTCGATCCACACGATGCCCGGCCGCACGGCCTGCGCCGCCGCCACCGCCGCCCGCATTTCCGCCGCGATAACCGGCGTGTCCGGCGCGCCCGCGCAGAGCACTACTTGGAAGCCCGGCGCGAGATGCTTGATCGCATTCACCAGATGGATGATCCCCTTCTGCCGCGTGATCCTCCCCACGAAGAGCACATACGGCGTGCGCGGATCGACCCCGTATTTTTCCAGCGCCGCCGTCGTCGTCACCCGCCGGTATTCGTCGAGGTCGATGCCGTTGTAGATCACCTGCACGCGGTCGGCGGGCACGTTGAAAAGCCGCAGCACATCCGCCTTCGTCTCCGCGCTCACGGCGATGACCGCGTCCGCCATCTCGATCGCCGTCTTTTCCACCCAGCAGGAAAAGTCATAGCCGCCGCCGAGTTGCTCGCGTTTCCACGGTCGCAGCGGCTCCAGCGAATGAACCGTCAGCACCATCGGGATGCCGTAGTTCAGCTTCGCCATGATCCCGCCGAGATGCGTGTACCACGTATGCAAATGCACCACGTCCGCGTCGATGGTCGTCGTGTTCCAGTCGAGACACCGCTGCATCGCTCCAAAGACAGAATGCAAAGCCTTCGGAGCCGTATGGCCACCGGCGTCCAAGCCAAAGCCCGTCGCCTTCAACGCCGCCGTATCCACCCGATTCTCGCGCATCTCCTTCCCAAAGCAGCGCACCTCCACCTCCATCAGCTTCGCCAGCTCCCGCGACAAATAATCTACATGCACCCCCGCCCCGCCGTAAATCGTCGGCGGATATTCGTTCGTCAGGAAAAGCGTCTTCATCAGCCCGCGATTTCGCGCGGCGCGAGGGCGGATGTCGAGCGCGGAAGGCCGCGAAAAGCAGCGCGGCCTACGGCCCGCGCCGACCTCCGCCGCGGTTTCCGCCGGGTCCATCGCCTCCGCGCTGGGCGGCAGCGGCCATGATCTGCGTTTTTGTCTCCTCCGGGAGCTGGCTGACCCATTGTTTGGCCGCTTCGGCATCGTTGCGCATCCAGCTTCCCACTACGTCCCCGAGCGACTTGGTGCGCGCCGCGGGATCAGTGATCGAGTTCGACCACGCGATCGCCCCCGCCGGGTCTTTGTCCACCACGTAGCGGGCCACGGTGGCGCGCGGTCCGTCGGTCTCCGCGCCGGCGGGCAGGGTCTTCACGTAGGCAGCGGCGGCGGCGGTGTCTTTCTGCGCCCACTGCCGGACGGTTTCGGTGAGCGCGCTGGTCTTCGCCGCGCCGGCGGGCAGGGTGGAGACCCATTCGAGCGCCTTGGCGGGATCGGCTTCGGCGGCGCGGCCCGCGAGTTGGCGGATCATCGAGGAGCGCATGCTCTCGTCCGCGATGGCGAGCGCCGCTTCCCGCGCGCCGGCTTCCCCGCGCTGGCTGACCAGCTGGCCGACGAGCGTTTCGATGACCCGACCGCGCGCAATGCTCACCGGCTCGGTTTGCGCGATCTCGATGGCCTGCCCGAGATCCGTTTTCGCGAGCTGCCCGAGCACGGAGGTCATCGCCCAATTGCCCATCGGGCGGTCACCGCCGCCACCACCGAAATCCGGCGTGGCTTTCGTGCCGTTCTCCTTGGCCCACGCCACGGCTTCCTGCGGACTGGAGCGCGCCCAGGTCTGGAGCACGGTATTCATGCCGCCGAATTTCGAGCGCGGATCATCGAGCTTCTGCACGTAGGCCATGGCGGACTTCGCATCGATCTTCGTCCATTTCTGCAAAAGCATCGCGGCCTCGCGGCTGGTGCGTCCGCCCCAGTCGCCGCGGCTGCTGGCGTGCACGACCACGAGCGCCGCCTCGATTTCCTCGGCGGTATTCAGCTTTTCGAGCAGCAGCATGAAGCCGGTCATGCGCGAGGCTTCGTCGTCCTGGGTGAGCAGCCGCTTGAGCCATTCATCCACGGGTTTGCCACCGGTGAGTTCCTCCACCGTGGCCGCCGAGCGATTCCCGCTGCCAAGCACGCGCGCACTGGCCTCCGCGCTCCCAAAGTCGGCTCCGCCTGCGGGGCCGGCAACCGTGGCGGCAGCGGGCCCACCCTTCACGGTCTGGCTCTCCGCCGGCGCATCGACAAATGAACTGAGGCGACCGAGGCCAAAGGTCAGCGCCGCGGTGGCGAGCCAGGCGGCAGGGATGAGGAAAGGGCGGACGTTTTCAGAAATTTTCATAGGTGAAATGGGTGGCGCGCGAAGATCAGCCCGGCGCGACCGGGGTGAAACCGTAGCACGGGCCGCAAGTTGCGGAGGTCTTTCAGCAACCTCGGTAAGGCGGCGGGTTCCTGGCGCGATGCGACCGCCTTTTCCCTCGCAGTCGGAAAAAACCCCCGGTCCCGGCATTGACTTCCCCTGGTTCAAAACGAAAGGTCAACCCAGCACCGGCGCGCAGTCCACGAGGACGAAAATCGCGCCGGGTTCTTTCCCAAAATTTTAGTGAACCCGGGAGCGCCGCCCACCGGCCGCGCCTCCGCTTTCACGCCAATTTGCTCTGCTGTGTTCGACCAAAGGGTGGAAATCCCGATCCGGTATTAACAACAACTCAGGAGGCCGGGGTGGGCGGTATTAGATCATGCCTTTTTAGGAAGATCGAAGCTCGTCCCAGGTCACCGCCCGTTAACCTTTGGGGGAACGTGGAACCCCACCCGGACGGCACGTGCGGGGCAATCTCTTTGGCGCTGCGGAAAGGCGCCGGCTGATGTCGCTCCGCAGCGCCATTTTTTTGCCGACGACTTTCTCGCCAAGCCCGCCGGGCTGCGGCAGTTTCCGCCGCGCATGACACCGCAGGGGCCGCACATTTACATCTCCGCCGACGCCACGGAACTCGGCTTCATGCGCGATGCCGTGGAGGCCACGCTGCACAAACTCGGAGCCACGCCCATCGTTTCGCATCGCACCGTCGAGCCGGGAAAAACGCTCTCCGAAACCATCCGCGACCGCCTCCGCGACTGCCGCGCGGTCATTCACATCGCCGGCCAGTGCGCGGGGCCGGAGGAACCGAGCACGCGCGAGCGGCAGACGTTCGAGGACGGCCGCCGGAGTTTCACGCAGTTCGAATACGACCTCGCGGTGGAACTCCGCAAGGAACTCTACGTCTTCGTCTGCCCGGAGGACCTCGTCCGCGCGCACGCCGATCCGGCTACCGTGACGGTGCCCGAGCCGCCCGAACTGCGCCGCCTCCAGCACGCCCACCTCACGCGCCTCATGGACGGCACCCGACCCTACCGCGAAATTCACTCGACCGACGAAGTCCTGAAAATCCTGCGCCCGCTCGGCCGCTCCATCCGCAACCGCAGCCGCCCCATCCGCCGACGCATCAAGCCCGGCCTCCTCCTGCTCCTCGGCCTCGTCATCCTGATCAGCGCCGCCAGTGCCGTGTGGTGGAAAGTCCCGCGCCCCCAGCCGGTCAAGATTCATCCCCACCGGCCCGGCGTCCCGCCCTCGCAGGATCCGAAGTGACGCTCCGCAATCCGGCGCATCCGCCGCGCGACACTCGCAGCCCAGGCACCCGCGCCTGCCGTTTTGTAGCGCAGGCGTCTTCGCCTGCCGTATCGCATGCGTCCCGCTTGCCTCGGCGCGGCTGCCGCTGCGAGCCACGCGTGTCTTCCAGCCGCGCGGAGCAGGCGGGACGCGCTGCGCTACGGCAAGCCGGAGGCTCGCGCTACTCCGGCGCCGCCGCGCACGCTCAAAGCCCCAGCTCCGCTTTCACCGCGCTGAAGGCCTCCACCGCGAACTCCAAATCCGCGCGCGTGTGGGCCGCGCTAATCTGCGTGCGGATGCGCGCTTTGCCCTGCGGCACCACGGGGTAGAAAAAACCCACGACATACACACCGCGCGCCAGCATCGCCTCGGCGAAACGCTGCGCCAGCGCCGCCTCGCCGAGCATGATCGGCACGATGGGATGCGTCCCCGCGAGGATGTCGAAGCCCCGCGCGGTCATCGCCTCGCGGAAGAAGCGCGTGCTTTCCTCCAGCCGGTCGCGCAGCGCCGTGCTCGCGCCGAGCATCTCCAGCACGCGCAGCGAGCCGCCCACGATGGACGGCGCGAGCGTGTTCGAGAAAAGATAGGGTCGCGAGCGCTGCCGCAGCAGCTCGATGATCGCCGCGCGCCCGCTGGTGTAGCCGCCGCTCGCGCCGCCGAGCGCCTTGCCGAGTGTGCCGGTGATGATGTCCACGCGCCCCTGCACGCCGCAATGCTCCGCCGTCCCTCGCCCCGTTTTCCCCACGAACCCGACCGCGTGCGAATCGTCCACCATGACCAGCGCGCCGTAGCGGTCCGCGAGATCGCACACGCCGCGCAAGTTCGCGATATAGCCGTCCATGGAAAACACCCCGTCCGTCGCGATCAGCTTGAAGCGCGCACCTTTCTCCGTGGCCGCGCGGAGCTGCGCTTCGAGGTCCGCCATGTCGCTGTTTTTGTAGCGGTAGCGCGCCGCCTTGCAGAGCCGGATGCCGTCGATGATCGAGGCGTGGTTCAGCTCGTCGGAAAGGATCGCGTCCTCCGCACCGAGCAGCGTCTCGAAAAGGCCGGCATTCGCATCGAAGCACGACGAATAAAGGATCGTGTCGTCCGTCCCGAGGAACTGCGAAAGCGCGCCTTCGAGCTGCTTGTGGATGTCCTGCGTGCCGCAGATGAAACGCACGCTCGCCAGCCCGTAGCCGCGCTGGTCCAGTGCCGCATGCGCCGCCGCGATCACGTCGGGATGCTCCGCCAGCCCGAGGTAATTATTCGCACACATGTTGAGCACCTCGCGCCCATCCGCCACCCGCACCCGCGCATCCTGCGGCGAGGAAATCACCCGCTCATTCTTATAAAGTCCCGCCGCGCGAATCCCGGCGAGCTGCCGCTGGAGATGGTCTTGGAATTCGTCGTGCATGGCGGTGGCAGTTTAGGGCACGAGCTGGCGCTCGAAGCGGGCGAGTTCGGCGCGGACGCCGTCGGGGGCCATGAGGAGCGAGGTGCCGACGAGCAGGCCGTGAAAACCCAGCTCGTCGCGCAGGCGCGGGACCATCGTGGGATCGACACCGCTTTCCGCGATGCGGAGCGCGCCGGCCGGCAACCGCTCCGCCAGCTCAAACGCCTCGAGCTTTATACTCAAATCGCGCCGCCCGCCGCCTGCCTCCAGCGCCCGCGACTCCCCGTAGCGCGCCACACTTTCATCCGCCTTGAAAACCCGGCTGTTGATCCCGCACAGCCGCGGGTGCTCGGGTAGCTTGCCGATTTCCTCCGCGGTGTGCAGCTCGAAGAGCACCGCCAGGCCGAGGCTGGCGGCGAGCGCGGAGAGTTCGCGCAGGCCCTCCGCCGTCAGGATGTTGGCCATGAGCAGGATGGCGTCGGCCCCGTGGGCGCGGGCCTGCCAGACCTGGTAGGGATCGAAGATGAAATCCTTCCGCAGGAGCGGCTTCGCGGTGATCGCTCCGACGACGCCGAGCTGTTCCAGGCCCATGCCAAAGTCGGCGCGGTTTGTGAGCACGGAAACGGCACGGACGGCGGGGCTTTGCTCGTAGGCGGCCGCGGTGTCGGCCACGTCGGCATTGCGCATCGCGCCCATCGAAGGCGAGGTGCGCTTGATCTCCGCGATGAGTCCAAAACTGCCGGCCACCGCGCGCTCAAACGCCCGCAGCGGACGGGCCTCGCGCGCCCGCTTTTCCAAGTCCGCCAGCGGCTCCCGGCGCTGCGCCGCGGCGAGTTCCGCCTGCACGCGCTCCACGATGGGCGTGATGACAAAGCGCGGCGGCAGCGGTTCGAGAAACATGGGCGCGTAGTGTGCGAGCCGCGGCGGGTTCGTCAAGGGCGCGGGACCGCTCGCGATTAGGATTGGGATTCCGCGTAAGATTCAGATTAAGAACCCGCCACCATGTCCACCGAACCCGCGCCATCCCTCCGCCCGCCCGATCCCAACCTCCCCGGCATCGACCAGCTCACCGACATCGTGGCCAAGCTGCGCGGACCCGGCGGCTGCCCGTGGGATCGCGAGCAGACCCACGCTTCGCTGCGCTCGGCGCTGCTGGAGGAGGCGCACGAGGTCGTCGCCGCGATCGACAACCGCGACGACGCCAACCTCCGCGAGGAACTCGGCGACCTGCTGCTCCAATCGGTCTTTCACGCGCAGCTCGCCGCCGAAGAGGGGCGCTTCACTTTCAACGATGTCGCGCGCGAAATCGCGACCAAGCTCGTGCGCCGGCATCCGCACGTTTTTGCCGCCGACCACTGCGCCGACAGCGCCGCCGTGCTTCAGCGCTGGGAGGAAATCAAGCGCGCGGAAAAAGGCGACGCGGCGGCGAGCGCGCTCGACGGCCTGCCTGGCGGTTTGCCCGCGCTCCTGCACGCGCAGAAGACGCAGAAGAAGGCCGCCCGCGTCGGCTTCGACTGGCCGGATGTCGAGCCGGTCTTTGCCAAGCTCCACGAGGAAATCTCCGAGCTGCGCGCCGCGCTCACCGCCCCGGCCACCGATCTCCTTTCGCCCATCTCCGCCATCGAGGATGAACTCGGTGATCTGCTTTTCACCGTGGTCAATCTCGCCCGCAAACTGCACCTCGACGCCGAGACCGCGCTCCACCGCAGCACCCGGAAATTCTCCGCCCGCTTCCGCGCCGTCGAGCAGCTCGCGAGCGCGCGCGGCATCACTTTGGAAAAACTCACCCTCGCCGAACTCGACCAGCTCTGGGACGAGGTGAAGCGCTCGTCGTAGCGCAGCTAAGACGGCGTATTCTCCAGGAGCGCACGGAGCGCTCCGAATTTCCCTTTCACCGTCTCCGCCGCGACCGGCGCGTTCAGCATTTGCGTGGCATTTTTGTGCTCCACCCATTCCGCCGGCAGCTCCTTGATGAACGAACTCGCGGTGCCCGGCATCGGGCTGCCGTATTTGATCCGATGCCCGCACCAGGTCAGCGCCAGCGTCTGCCGCGCGCGGGTGATGCCGACGTAAAGCAACCGCCGCTCCTCGTCCACCGTGCCCTCCATTTTCGAGCGGTCGTGCGGCAGCAGTCCCTCCTCCAGCCCGATGAGATAAACGTGGGGAAACTCCAGTCCCTTCGCCGCGTGCAGCGTGATCAGCGTCACGCCGCTGCCCTTCGATTCTTCGTCCTCCTCCTTCTCCTCGCGCAGCATCATGTCATCGAGAAAATCGCGCAGACTCTTGCCTTTGGCCTCCTCGTCATCCTCAAACCACCGGATCATTTCCACGACCTTGTTCTCACGCTTCAGCCCCTCGTCCTGCGTCTTGCACGAGCGCTTGAGGTCGGCGAGGTAGCCCGTCTCCCCGATGAACGCGCGCAGCACCTCGGCCTGCTTGGAAAGCGGGGTGTTCAGCTTCGTCTCCCACGCATCGAGAAAGCCCGTGAACGCCGCGAGCGCCTCCGCCGCCCGCTTGCTCAGCCCGCTCCGAAACTCCCCGTCCTGCAGCGCCGCAAACACGCTGCACCGCTGGTGGACGCTCAACTCCGTGGCGCGCTCCACGACCGATGGCCCGATGCCGCGCGCCGGCGTGTTGATGATCCGCAGCAGCGAAACGTCGTCGTCCGCGTTCAGCAGCACGCTCGCGTAGGCCAGCAGATCCTTGATCTCCCGCGCGTCGAAAAAACTGCTGCCGCCGACCACGCGATACGGAATGTGCAACTCGCGCAGATGCGTCTCGACCAGCCGCGACTGGGCGTTCATGCGGAAGAGGACCGCGAAGTCCTCGTGCTTCGCGCCCTCGGTCACGGCGCGCTGGGCGATCTCGCTGGTGATGAAATCCGCCTCCTGCCGGTCATCGGTCATCCCGATCACGCGCACCTTTGCGCCGCCCTCGTGCGCGCTCCAGAGCTGCTTCGGACGGCGGCGCGGGTTGTTTTTGATGAGCGCGTTGGCCGTGCCAAGAATGGCGTTCGTCGAGCGGTAATTCTGCTCCAGCTTGACCACCGTCGGGTTCGGAAAGTGCGCCTCGAATTCGAGGATGTTGCTCACCTCCGCGCCGCGCCAGCCGTAGATGGACTGGTCGTCGTCGCCCACCACCGCCACGTTTTGCCGAGCGTCCGCGAGGTTCGTCACGAGTTCGAGTTGGAGCCGGTTGGTGTCCTGAAATTCGTCCACCATGAGGTAGCGAAATTTCCGCTGCCACTTCTCGCGCACCGCCGCGTGCTCGGTGAGCAGCTTGTAGGTGAGCAGCAGCAGATCGTCGAAATCCACCGCGTTCATCGTCTTCAGCTCCTGCTGGTATTTCGCAAACACCGCCGCCGCCAGCGACTGCTCGTCGCCCGGCGTCACCTCGCTCCACGCGTTGCCCTTCGCTTTGCTGATCAGACTCTTCGCCACATTCGCCTCCAGCTTTTCATCCTTCGCCGCCGTGCGCGTGATGATCTTTTTGATCAGCCCGGTGGTGTCGCCCTCGTCGTAAATGCTGAAGTTTCGTTTGTAGCCCAGCTTGTCGATGTCCTGCCGCAGCACCCGCACGCAGAGCGCGTGAAAGGTGGACATGGTCACCG
>CAYQBV010000138.1:0-10835 GCA_964415705.1 uncultured Chthoniobacter sp.
AGCCGCGCGTGGCAGAGCATACTCTTCCCCCATGATTACCAACCCGGACCAAATGCGGGCCTTGCGATTGGCGCAGCCCTCCGCCTCCTCGGCCGAAGTGGATCGGCAGATCAAAGCCGGGCTGGAGGCGACGCGGCTCGCCAAGCTGAAGTGGATGAACTCCGCGGAGCCCAAGTCGAAGTCACGCTCTCGCAGAACTATCAAGCGCGGGGCGGCGGCGGGGAGCATTTGATCTTTCGCGCGGAGCCTCACGACGGACGAATCTACAAAGCCACCTGGCACGAACAGTTCGGCTGGGTGCCCAAACTCAATCGCGCGGGGCAACTGCGCCTCTGCCCGGCGATGCCCTCCGAATATCTGCTCCGCTGCGGGCTGGCGAATGTCGTCTTCGGTGACGACATCCGCTTGCTGTGCATCGCGCAGGATCAGTCGGGCGGTTCCGAGGTGCCGGCCATCGTCACGTCGCAGCCCTTCGTGATCGGTGCGCCGCCGGAGCCGGAGGAAATCCACGCGCATCTTGGTGCTCTCGACTTTCACCCACTCGCGAAGGCCCAGCATCAGCCATCGGGACTGCACGACGTCTGGTATCGGCCGGCAGATCAGATGCTGGTCTGCGATGCGGTGGCGGGAAACTTTGTGCGCACCGCGGACGGGCAGCTTTTTGCCATCGACCTGCCCGCGGCGCTGGTTGCCGGAATCCGTATTTAACCTCGCGCATCCACATGCCCGACCCCCCGACCCCGCTCACTCCCGGCGAGACGCGCAGCCTGTTCCGCACAGCGCTCGGCGTCGGCGCGCCCGGTCTGGCCTGGCAGCCGCCGGAGCCGGCCGCACTCGCGCCGTTTTTCCCCGGCTATGAAATCGAGGCGCTCATCGCGCGCGGCGGCATGGGTGCCGTGTATCGGGCGCGGCAGTTGTCGCTGAACCGCACGGTGGCGATCAAGCTGCTGCCTTTCGATCTCGGCGTGCAGGAGGATTTCGCGCTGCGCAGCAAACGCGAGGCGGAGGCCCTGGCGCTGCTGAGTCATCCCCACATCGTCGCGGTGCATGACTTCGGACAGGCGGACGACGGGCATCACTTCATGGTCATGGAGTTCGTCGAGGGCAGCGACCTCGCCACCCGCCTGCGCACGCACGGCCCGCTGCCACCACCGGAGGCACTCCGCATCGTGCGCGAGGTGTGCGACGCGCTGCACTACGCGCACGAACGCGGCCTCGTGCATCGCGACATCAAGCCCGGCAACGTGCTGCTCGACGCCGCGGGCCGCGTGAAGGTGAGCGACTTCGGCATTGCGAAAATCATCGCCCCAGTTCCCGCCATCGGCCCCGCGGCCACCGGCATCGTCGGCACGCCGGACTATATGGCCCCGGAACAGCTCACCGCGCCGGGGCAGGTGGATCGGCGCGCGGACATCTACAGCGTGGGCGTGATGCTCTACGAACTGCTCACCGGCCATCTGCCGCGCGGCGTTTTCCCACCCGTGTCCACCCTCGTGCCCACGGCCCGCGGACTCGACGGCGTGGTGGCCCGGGCGCTCCAGAGCGATCCCGGGCGGCGCTACGGCAGCGTCATCGAACTCAGCACGGAGTTGGCTCTTTCGTCCGCCGCCCGCCGCCCGCGCGTGCTGTGGTGGAGCCTGGCCGTGCTGGTCGCCGCCGCCGCCGCCGCGCTGCTCCTGCGTCCGGCGGTGCCACCGGCGGTCACACCAGCGCCGTTTGAAAACAGTCTCGGCCTGCGCTTCCTCCCCGCAGGCACGCCGGGCGTGCTCTTTTGCACCACGGAGACGCGCGTGCGCGACTTCGACACCTATTGGCGGGCGACGTCCGCGGCGCGCCTCGGCGTCGTGGCAAAATCCCCCGTCTATTACAATCACGACGGCACCGCCCAAGGCTGGGCCACCCGGCCGGCCTCCTGGCGCGAACCCGGCTTCCCGCAAACCCCCGATGACCCAGTCGTCGCCATCTCGCAGATCGAAGCCAACGACTTCTGCGCCTGGCTGACGCTGCATGAACGCACCGCCGGTCGCATCGCCCCCCACGCGCGCTACCGCCTGCCCACCGATGCGGAGTGGAGCGTCGCCGCCGGGATCGACGCCGCGGCGCATGATCCCTCCGGCGCCTATCCGTGGCACGGCGAATTTCCGCCGCCGGCCCAGGCCGGAAACTTCGCCGGTGAAGAACTGCGCGAGGATCCCGCCTTCGCGCAGATGCCCATCATCAGCGGACGCCGCGACGCGCATCGTTGCACCGGCCCCGTCGGCACCTATCCGCCGAACAAAAATGGCCTGCACGACATGGGCGGCAACGCCAGCGAATGGGTGCAGAGTTCCCAAGCCAGCGGCGCGACGATCCGCGGATCGAATTGGTGGAACAGCCAGGCCGACACGCTTGACTCCGGCTATCGCCGATCGGTCGGAAAAGACGTGCGCTCCTTCATCCTCGGCTTCCGCATCGTGCTGGAAAAGCAGCCATGAGCACCCCCGGCACACCCGCCTTTCAGCCCACCCGCTGGAGCCTCGTGGCCCGCACGCAGCAGCACGACGACCCCGCGGCCCGCGGCGCGCTGAACGAGCTGTGCCAGCTCTACTGGCCGCCGCTTTGCGCTTTCGCCCGCCAGTGGGGGCTCAGTGCCGCGGACGCCGAGGACGCCACGCAGAGCTTCTTTGCGGAATTGCTACGCAACGAAAAATTCGCCATGGCCGATCCCGAGCGCGGCAAGCTGCGCACCTTTCTGCTCAGCACTTTCACCAAACGGCTCATCAATCTCCGGCAGCGCGACCGCGAACGCGGCCACCTCTCGCTCGACGCGCCGCCGGACGTTTCCGGCCCCGCGCACGATCCCGCCGATCCGCAGCTCCCGGAGCAGGAGTTCAACCGCCAGTGGGCCATCACTACGATGGAAACTGCGCTGACCCGGCTCGCCGCGGAATACGCGACCGCAGGTCAAGCCGCGCACTTCGCCGCCTTCCGTCC
This sequence comes from uncultured Chthoniobacter sp., assembly GCA_964415705.1. Lineage (GTDB taxonomy): Bacteria > Verrucomicrobiota > Verrucomicrobiia > Chthoniobacterales > Chthoniobacteraceae > Chthoniobacter. Next base: position 2,974 of record CAYQBV010000138.1, read on the forward strand.
GCTGCTCGACCTCGCCGCCAGCGCCCGTGAAAACTACCCCGCCCTCGCCCAGCAACTCGGCATGAAGGAAGGAGCCACGCGGGTCGCAGCCCATCGCGTGCGGCAGCGCTTCCGCGAGATGCTCTTCGCCACCATCGCCGAGACCCTCGACCAACCGACCGAGGCCACCGTACGCGCCGAGATCGGCCTGCTCATGGCGTCGCTCGGGTAGCAATGGCCCCGGTGCGCGCGCCGTTCGCGGTCTATTCCGCCTTGAACTTTAGGTCATCCATCTTGGTGTTATTCGGTGAAAGGATGCGGGCTTTGGCGGTCCAGCCGCCAGTCCAGTTGATTTGTTTGATCAGGAGTTGGTTCCAGCCTTCGTTGAGTTGGATTTCGGTTTTGTCGCCCTCGGTGAGGTTGCGCTTGGCATTGGCGCTGCGGATGAGTTTTCCGTTAAAGAAAGTTTTCTCGCCATCGTTGGTGGTGGTGTAAAGGCGGGCGGGTTGGGCTTTCGGGGAGTAAATCTGGCAGTGGAAGTAACCCACCATGTGTTCACCGAAACCGGGATAGGTGCCGAAGTTGACGTTCCAGGGAACATCGGGCGGCGCGGGTTTCTTGAACGGCATCCAGGTGGCCGGTTCGTTCTTCTCCGGGGCGAATTCCGCATCGAAGAGGTCTTTGCCCAGCTTGCCTTCGATCTTGTAGGGGCCGGCGATTCTCCAGTCGCTGATCCAGCCATCGATGTCGGCCCAGTCATACTTCGCCCGCGACACACCTCCGACCTGCCGGCCGTCAATAAAGAGGGCGCTATTCAGCATGAAGGTCTTATTGAACACCAACGGCTGGGTATAGGCGGGTGACGCGGTGGTGGGCTCGGAGTCGTCGGTGGTGTAATGAATCTTGCCGCCCGTGGGGTTGGCGGCGGAAAGGGTGACCTTGAGCTTGCCGCCGTAGAGCATGCGCCCGGTGAGGAAGTTCTGCGCGCGGATGACAACTCCGCCGTCCACGCCGTCCATGGTCATCTTGACCGGCACGGCGAGACGGTCGGCGCGCTCGCGGCTCTTTTCCTTGAGGGCTTTGTATTCGGGAGTGAGGTTCACGTTGTCTGGCCCCCAGGTGCGCTCGGAGCGGTGGATGACGTTTTGCCCCCAACCCTGGGTGACACAGATGGCACTCATCTGCCACATCAGGCTGGCCGCACCCAGTACGCGGTCGGTCCGCTTGAGCATCGAACCATTGCACTTATACATGCTCCAGTCTGGTTCCTCGTTCCAAGGCATGGTGATGGTGGTCCAGCCGCGCTTTTGGTATTCGTGAGCGACGGAGTGCGGGTACCAGATCATCGGGATGATGTCGTCCCTGAGCCGCGCGTCATCGGGGAAGTTCTCATAAGCCAGCGTGAGCTTCCCATATTTGCGCAGGATGTCGGCCATGCGCTTCATGTGGACGATGTAGATCTCGGTGCCGTTGCGGACGGACTGGGCATCGTTCGGAATGGCGTGCCGGCGCTTGTAAACTTCCGCCCACGGTCCGGCACCGGTTCCGTTGTTGGCCTCGTCGCAGCCGATGGAGAAATAGGGCGAGCTTTTGAAGATGCTGCACATCTCGGCGATGACGGTATCGAGACCCTTGTAGAGTTCCTCGCTGGCCATGTCCATGCAGCCGGGTCCGTTGAAAAGGTCGCGATAAGGCCGGGCCATCGCCTGATGATGTCCGGGGGTTTCCAACTCCGGCACGATCGTCACGCCGCGGGCCGTGGCATAGGCTTCCAATTCGACCATTTCCTCCCAAGTCCAGAGCTTCGGCGGGACGCCCTCACAGCACGACCCATTCTGCGTGCCGAGCTTCGGAAAGGCTTTGGAGGGCATGCTGTAACCCTGATCGTCGCCGACGTGCAGGATGACTTGGCGGACCTTGTAACGCCGGCAGCAGTTCACGAGAACCTTGAGCGAATCCGCGGAAATCCACTGGCGACCGCAGTCCACCATCGTGCCGTTGAAATCGGCGTGCGGCCAGTCCTTCACGGTCATTTGCGGGATGCTGTATTTGCCCTGCTGCTCGATGATGCTGAGCATGATGCTCGCGGTGCCTTCGCACACGGCGCGGAAGTCCCAGCCTTCCACTACAGCCATGTCGGTAACGGAGATGGTGTGCGCCATGTCGCGCGTCTTGATGAGCCCCATGTCCCTGGTCGCGAAAATGTCTTCGCCAGCCCGCACCTGCGGATTGATTTTCAGCACGATGTCGCCCGCCTTTGGCCCCTCGTTCACCTTAGCCAGCTTCATGTTGGTGAGCATCCAGATCTCCTCCTGAAGGACGGCAACGTGGGATTCGAGCCGGGGATCGAGCACCACGATCCGCGACTGCGCGGTCAGCGGCATCGTGCCCTTAGCCATCGTGATGGATTTGGGTTGAGGGAGGATCGTGTGATTGATTTCAGCAGAAGCCGGAAGGCTGGTGGCCAGCAGCGCCACGCCCGCAGCCAGGATCGCCGTCAGGTTTTTGAAAGAGTGTTGCATAGTCGTAGTGGGATTGGGTGTTCGTTGGATGGGCGGTGATCAGTCGGCGTTGACACGTTTGATTTCGGAGAAGCCCTCTTTCGCACGCTTGTAAACCACCCGCGAAACCGCGCCGGCCTGTTTGCCGTTGCGGAAAAGCGCGGCATGAATGGCGGTCGTGGCGTCGAGACTCAGCGGCGCGGAATAAACCGGGGACTGGGCCGTGGGTTCCGAGCCATCCTTGGTAAAACGGATTTCGCCGGCGGGGATGCCGGCGGCGAGCGCGATCTTCACTTCCGTCTTACCAGCAAAGAAATGGCTGCCGGTCACCGGCCAGGCGCGATAAGCGACTGGGGCGGCGGTGATTTGGACAGGTAGAAGGAGCGCATCGAGCTTGGCGCGGGTGGCGGTGAGTCGCTTCGTCGCCTCTGCGGGATCGGGCGTGGAGGTCGGTGCCCAGGCACCTTCCATGTGATCGCCAACGGCGCGGATGTAACCTTCTCCGCTCGCCCCGTTGTATTTGCCGCCAAGGAAATCGCTCACCACCGCGCTGGCACTCATCTGCCACATGGTGGCGGAACTGCCGAGCACCTTGTCTGCCGGGGTCAGCTTCACGCCGTTGCAATCATACATGTTCCACTTTTGCAGCGCCGTGCCCCGCTCCCATGGCACGGAGATGATGGGGAAACCCTTCTTTCTCACATCCTCAGCCACCGAGTAGGGAACCCAAGACATGATGACCATGCCGTCCTTCTGAGACTCATCGAGGACCGTTCCGCCAATCCAGGACAGCGTCATCTTTCCACGCTTGCGGACGATCTCGATCATCCTGGCCTGATGCTGCACGACGACTTCCTTGAAGATTTTCAGGCCATGCTTCTCCATGTAAGTCTTGGTCGCGGGCAGTTCCTCCATTTCAAAAAAGTAAGGCTCCTCGCCGCCGATGTGGAAGTAAGGCGAACTCTTAAACACGTCGCACATTTCACCCACGAGCGTGTCGAGGTGCTTGTAGATGTCGTCGTTGATGATGTTCAAGATCTTCGGCCCGGCGAATAACTCCGGCATGGCCCGGCACATGGCTTCGCTGTGGTTGGGTGTGGCCAGTTCCGGCACAAGCGTCACGCCGCGCGCGTCAGCGAAGGCGACGAGGTCTTTCAGTTCGGACAGGCTGTAAACTTTCGGCACGACGCCGTCGTGCATCGAGGTGTTCTGCGTTCCGAGCTTGGGATAGGCGGTGGAGGGAAAGGTGAACCCTTCGTTGTCGCTGAGATGAAGCAGGCAGTAGCGAACCTTCCAGAGCCGGCAGGCTTCGATCACGGCTTTCAAGGTGTCCACCGGGATGTGTTGCCGGGCCACGTCCACCATCGTTCCGGTGTAGTCGGCATGAGGCCAGTCCTGGATCGTCATCTTGGGCAGAGTAACGCTGCCTCCCTTTGCTGAGATGGCTTGCAGCAGCGTCGCCGTTCCTTCGCACACCGCACGGTAGTCCCATCCCTCCACGAGCACGGTGTCTGCAACGGTGATGGCGTGGGCGAAGTTTTTCGTGGGCGCGAGCGCTGGCTTCGCTCCCTGCTTGCCCACGGCAAGGATGTCCTCTCCGGCTTGCAGCTTGGGGTTGATCCGCAGGACGATGTCGCCCACCTGAGGGGCCGCGGCGCCGACACTCAGCTTCAGACCGGTGAGCGTCGCGATTTCGTCGGCAAGGATGGCCGCCAATGGCTGGAGGCTCTGATCCGTGGCCACGATGCTCGACTTCGCCGTCAGGGTCATCTCGCCGCTGGTGACTTTGATGACCTTGGGTGTCGGCACCAGCAGCGGGCCTTCAGTCTGGGCGTGCAAGTCCGGACAAAGAGTTCCGGAAAGAGCGGTGATCGCAGTAATGCAGAGGCGCGAGCCAGTGGTTTTTAGTGAGTTAATCATCGTGGGTTTGTCGGTGAGGGTGGTGATAGTTTGGGCGGGATGAGTGGTGGGTCAGAGAGCTATCGGAATCGCTATTCGAGGCGATACAAATGCGTGGCCCCGTCGCCGCGCGGCATGAAGGTGATGGCGCACTCTGCGATCGTCTGGCCGGTGAAGAGGTTCGTGATCTTGCGCGGCTTGGGCAGGGTGATCGGCTGGATGGAGTCCACGACGTGGAGCGCGAGCAGCGAGCGGTTGATGAAAAGGATGTCGTTGTTCGCGGAGTAGGTGAAGCAGCCCGCGTCGCGGCACATGGTGCGAAACAGATCTGGGTGGTTCGGCGACACGGGAAAGTAATAGGCCGTGTAGTCCTTGTGCCGCTTCACCGCCGCGCCGGGTGTGCCGTCGGGCCAGTAGGCCAGCACCGTGGCGTCAGGATCGTCGGGCACCAAGCGCGGCCCCAGCACGGCTCCGGAGCCGACCACGAGCTTGGCTTTCACTTCGCGGAGCGCCGGGTCGTCGTAGGTCTTCGGAGTGAGGTCTCCAGCGGCGCGATGCGCATCGAGCTTAAACTTCATGCCAACCAGTCGCGACGCGGCCTCGACATCCAGTCCGGTGTCGGTGGCCAGCCCTGGGTAGCCGACGAAGATCAGCGCCCGCCCGTTCTTTTTCAGTGCTTCGACGGCGTCACGCTGTTTCGGCGACAGCCAGGTAGCGTTGTAGAAAAAGAGCACCTTGTAGCGCTCCATCGCCTTGGCGTCCAAGTCGTCGGTCATCAGCCAGTCCATCGGCACGCCGCTGCGATACAGCTCGCGCGTCGCGCGGTCACACTGGAGGTCGAGGAGCGCCGGGTAGTTATTCACGTCGTGCATCCGCATGAGCGGGTGATAGGCCGGCCCGGTCCCACTCACGAGGCACGCGACTTCGGCCACGCTGGTCATGTCCCACGCCAGCGCGTCGCGCACAATCTTCGCCTGCTTTTTGAACTCTGCCAAGATCGGCGGGGCATCGAACCAGCCGCCCGTCATGTCGAAATCCCACCAACCTGCTCCGTGAATCAGATGATGACAGAACTCGCGCCGCAGCACGTCCACCGACTCGGCGGCGTCTTGCAGCGGGCGCAACTCCAGCAGCCCATTGGCTGTCCAGCGGACGTTCGAGTGGTCCTTGAGCAGATGGGTGCGGATGTCGGACTCGTTAAAGAAATACTTACCCGCGCGCTGCACGCTCTCGACCGGCAGCATGAACGAACCGGGGCCGCCGGGGCCGCGGTTGTCGTAGCTGGTGATGCCGGTCACGAAGTCAACGTGCGGACTTTCCAAGAGCCGCCGCAGTCCGAGGTGGCCGTTGGTGGTCGCGGCGTTGACCAGCCCCGTCTGCCACATGAGGTAGCTGCTGAAAGCACCCGCGAGCCGTCTGCCGCCCGTGGCTTCTTTCACCACGGAGCAAAACGAAATCAGGCAGTCGGCCACGCTGTCCGACAAGCACAGCTCGAAGTCGATCGCCAACTGATCCTTCGCCGGATCGCGGAGCACACCGGGCGAGCCACGCCGGCGCGCGGCCTCCAGCGGAAGCTCCACTTTTTCGATCCACGCCTCCGGGCCATACTTTTTGCGCAGCCACGCCTGGAAATAACGCCGCGCCGGCGGGCTGTAATCCGGGATCAATCCCAACTGCGCGCCCCAATACACCCACTCCTCGCTGCCGCCCATATTGAGCATGTAGCCGAGCACGCGGTCGGCGTGCGGACTGGATTCCACGGACGCCACCAGCGCGCGGAGCATTTTGCCGACATCGTCCATCCACTTTTTCGACGCCATCGAAGCCTGCCGTGGGTTGCGATAGTCGGGGAAAAGCTCGCCGGGTTTCTCCGGGGCGTGCGCGTAGCGGGTGACTTCGTCCGGATGCGCGTCGGCCCACCAAGGCGGCGTGGCGAGCGTGTTCAGGCGCGGAATCAACCACACGTCCTTCGCTTTCTCGCCCAGCCGTTTGACCCGCTCGTGGAAAGAGGAAAAGTCATAGTCGTCCGGCCCCTTCCAATGCGGTCCGGTGCTGATGAAGAAAACCGGCATGCCCAGGTCCGCCATGTCGCTCCAGACGCGCTCGCTGCCATGGCCGTAGTAGGCCATGCCCGGAATCGGCTGGCCATCCACAAAGATCGCGGTGCGGCCGAGGTGCAGCCTCACCTCCACCCGCGAGCCGCCTCTCTTTGGCTCATCAGCCCCGACCCAGCGGGGCAAGCCGACCAGCGACAGCGGCAGCGAACAAGCCGCAAGGCCCTTCAAGAGGACGCGCCGCGAGACTTCATGGGATCCGATCATGCCCACTACAATCTCGCATGCGCCCGAAATGTTTGACCCGTTTCTTGCCTTGGGCCGTCTTTTTCGCCCACCGTCTATGTCTCGTGAAATCGGACCGGTCCTCGTGGCCAATCCAGGAAACCTCCCCTCCAGATCCTACTGCTGCGGCGTGACGACGCGGTAGTACCGCTCGGGTTGCCCGGTGGCCGGGTCGATGAATTTCAGCGCCCGGGTGCCGATCGCCGAGGGGACTTGCCGCAGGGGCGTCCAGGTGGGGGCGTCCAGCGTGTCCTTATACTGCAGCGTGTAGCTCCGGTTGCTCTGCCCGGTGAACGACAGCCGGTAGTTGGTCACAGGCACCGTCCCTTTCACCACGCTCAGCGTGAGGCTGCTCGCAGCGCTCAGCGGGTTCGTCCCGGCGAGATACTCCGCAACGTCACTCACTCCATCGCCGTCGCTGTCTCCGCCGTTGGCCACCGCAGGGTTGAGCCCATACTGGCTTTCCCAATAATCCGGGATGCTGTCGCTGTCGCTGTCCGGGATGCTCAACCCGGCGCTGCCGCTGGTCACGCTCCCAAGCGCGTTGCTCACGATGACCCGGTAGTTGCCTGCCTGGGTTGCCAGCGGATCCTGCAGGAGCAGCGACGAGCCGGTCGCTCCGGGAAGGTCCAAGTTGTTGAGCTGCCACTGATAACGGAGCGGTCCCCCGCCCGTAGCCAGGACGCTGAACCCAATGGTGTTGCCGCTGTTGAGCGCGGTCGGCCCCGGACGCGCCAGGAGGGCCGGGCCGCCCGCCGGATAGATGCGAGCCGCCGGAATGACCTGCCGGGCAACTCCCGCCGCCGTGCATTGGTAGTCCAGACGCATGTAGGCATCACCGAGATTTTGATAGTACTCCACGACCAGTTCGTAAAACTGCCCGGCAGTCAGCGGAATCGTCGCGGTGTTGGTCGTAAATGCGTGGTCGGCCCAGTTATCGATGATGACTTGCCCATTGACGTAGACCCGCACTCCATCGGCACTGCCCGTGTAGAAGGTGTAGGTGCCCGTCGCGGGTGGCAAAAGCCGCCCGCTCCACCGCACGCTGAAGAGGGTGCGTCCCGTACTCACTCCAGCAATCAAGGTGTCCGGCCAGCCCGAAAAGCTGTTAAAATTGACCACCGAATCCGTGCGCGTGCCGAAG
>CAYQBV010000139.1:0-10815 GCA_964415705.1 uncultured Chthoniobacter sp.
GTAGAGCAAATTGCTGCTGATGCAGAGTTCTTCGGCGACTTGGGAAACGGGTTTGCCCGCGCTCAGAAGTTCAACGGCCGGTGCTTTGAACTCGGCGGTGTATCGCTTGCGGTGGACTAGGTTCATGGATCTTCGATTCGGTTGGTTCTTGGTCCAGAAATCTAGAGCACCTCAAAACGCCGCCGCGAAAAAATCCTGCAACAATTGCTAAATCGCCCCGTCATCCCGCCGATAGGAAAGTGTCCGCAAACTTCTTAAAACATTATGACCAACGAACTACAACCAACAGCCGTCAATCCGCCGACAGGCAAGTGACCGCAAACTTCTTAAACCTTATGAAACCTCTCAACCTTCTCGTCCCGTTCCTGACCTTCTGCGCCGCCACCTCCCTCGGGCAGCCCACCGCGGAGACTCCTGAGATTCCCGACGCCCTGACCCAGCCACCGGCGCCCGCCGCGGGCAAAGTGGCCGCCGACCTTTTCTGGGTCGCCGACAGCCGGAAAATGGACGAGTTCCTCGCCAAGGTGCAACTGCCCGACAGCAGCAAAGGCAAAGCGCTGATCGAAGTCCTGCCCGACACCCGCACCGCCTGGCGCGACTACGCCGCCGAGGCCCGCGCTTTCGCCCGGAAAAGCCGCAACGCGGAAGCCGCCGCCCGGCTCGGCCAGATGCTCAAGCTCGCCGCCGTTTACCGCGCCTTTGGGGGGCTGGAAAACATGGTCCAGAGCGAAGAAATCCGTCACCTCGCCGGCCTCACCGCCTCCGAACTCGGCAGCCCCGTCTCCACCAAAATCCGCTCGCCCTACATCGAGAAAAACGCCGCGCAATGCGTCGCCGTCCTCGAGAGCAAGATCGGCGACGAGATGAACCTCATCTCGCCCTCCTTCCGCAGAAACCTGACTCAGCGCGCCGTGGAAACCCACGCCCGCCTGTCCAACGCCGGCAGCTTCGCCATCGCCGCGACGCCCTGAAAATGAACACGGGCTCCGGCTGTCGCTACTGCCGCAGCGGCGGAACGCTCCGCCTCGGCGCACCCTCCGCGGAGGCCCCGGGCAACGGCCACTGTATCTGCCCGCCCCGCCCGCCCAAGGAAACCGCCCGCCCCTCCTCCGGCTACCGCGACCGGCTGCGCGGCCGGCCATCACCTTACCCCGTCGGCCGCCGGCTCAGCCGCAGCCTTATTTGAGCGCCGCCGGTCGCGCATCTTTGAACTGATCAAGCGCGGTTTGCAGCAGGGTCGCCGCTTTGGCCGCCTCGCCGGCGAGGTCGGAAACATTGCGCGGGTTCTTTTCGTCCGCGTCTTTCAGCAGGTCGAAAAACTGGCCGCCGCGGTAGAGCTTGAAGCGCTGGTCGAAAGCGAACTCGCTCACTTTTCTGTCCGCACCCTGGCGCGGCGAATACCACGAATAGATCCATTCGCGCGGCTGACCTTTTTCGCCCCGGAGTTGCGGATAGAAGCTGCGCCCATCGAGCTTCTCCGGCCCGACGATTTTCACCCCGGCGGCAGCGCAGATCGTCGGGAGGAAATCCGTGGTGTCCACGAGGTCGCCGCAGACGGTGCCTTTGCCGATGCGCCCCGGCCAGTTCGCGATCAGCGGGACGTGCATTCCCGCGTCCACGGTGCGGCCTTTTTTTCCGATGACCGGCCGCTCGCCCATCATCGAACGCGTGCCCGCGCCGGTGCCGTTGTCGCCGAGGAAAAGGACCAGCGTGTTCTCGCGCAGCCCCTGCTCATCGAGCTTCGCGAGGAGTTTGCCGATGAGCTTGTCCATGTAGGCCACCATGTCGCCAAAGTGCGCCGCGGCCCGATTGACCTGCTCGCCCTGCGCCTTCGGATCCCAGTCCTTGCTGTCAGGCGTGGGTTGATAAGGGTCATGCGTGAGCATCATCGGGTAGTAGAGAAAGAAGGGCTTGGCCTTGTGGCGCGTGATGAAATCCAGCGCGTACTCGTTCACGAGGTCGGGGCCGTACTCGCCGTTGGTGTAGTCCTTCCGCACGCCGTTGATTTCGAGTCCGGGATTCGCGTAGCGCGGCGGGCGGCGGTTGTGTTGCCACAGGCAGTTTTCGTCGAAGCCGATTTTCTTCGGCAACTCCAGGTCGTGCCCGAGCTGCCACTTGCCCGCGATGCACGTCGCGTAGCCGGCCTTTTGGAAAAGGTTGCCGAAAGTCACCGCCTGCGGGTCCAGGGTGCCGAAGTTGATGTAGTTCCGCACGTTCGAGCGCCCGGTCATGAGCTGCACCCGCGTGGGTGTGCAAAGCGGCTGCGCGTAGCAATGCGTGAAGCGCGCCCCGCTGGCGGCGAGTTGGTCGAGCACCGGCGTCTTGTAGGAAGTGCCGCCATTTGCGCCGATCGTCTCATAGCCGAGATCGTCGGCGAGGATGAGGATGATGTTGGGCTTCGCTGGAGCGGCGGAATTCTCGACGGCGCGGGTCGCCGGGAGGACCGCGAGCAGCAGAGCCGCGAGGAGAGGAATTGCTGGTCGCATAGAGGCGGTTCTCATGGTTTCGGGGAAAGTGCGCCGCCGGGCGCAGGCCGACAACTCCAATAGCGCGTTAGCCGGGTTATGGCTGACCGGCTTTGCCGGAAAGCGGCCAGTTCGGGTCGGCGGCGTGCGCGGCCTCCATTAGCACTACGGCCCTCGCCACGATCCCGGCTTTCTGCCCGGCGAGGTTCGTCTTTTCGCCCGGATCAGCCGCGAGGTCGTAAAGTTCCAGCGCCGCCTGCGGGCCATTCTGCACCGCCTTCCAATCGCCAAAGCGCACGGCTCGGAGCGGCTTCCTTGCTTCGTGCAGCTCCCAATAGAAATACTCCCGCTGCGGTGCGGCACCGCCTTTGAGATACGAGACGAGCGACAGGCCGTCCGTCTTGCACTCCGCGGGAATCTTCGCGCCCGCCAGTTCCGCCGCCGTCGGCAGGAAATCCCAGAACGCCCACGGCTCAGCGCTCACCCGACCCGAGGGCACCGTGCCCGGCCAGCGGGCCAGCGCAGCCTGACGCAACCCGCCTTCGTAAAGCTCGCGCTTAAATCCGCGGAGGCCATTCGCGGCCTGTTGGAAATGCCGTCCGAGTTCCGAGTTCGGCTGGAAGCTGGAGCCGTTGTCGCCGGCCAGCATCACGAGCGTGTTCTCGTCGAGACCCAGTTCCTTCACCAGCGCGAGCAGCCGGCCGACATCGGTATCGAGGCGGGTGACCATCGCCGCGTAGTTCTTCTGCTGCGCGGTCCAGGGCTGGTCTTTATAGATGCCCTGATCGTCGATCTCGTAATTCCCGTGCGGGAGCGTGATCGCGTAAAAAAGGAAGAACGGCCGGCTCCGGTTCGCCTTCACAAACTTGAGCGCTTCATCGGCGATGAAATTCTGCGCGTAAGGTTTGCTCGACGCGTCCTTCAGCGGGAAGCGCTGGTCGTCATTGTAGAGATGGCTCGGAAAGTAACTGTGGGCGTGGCGCTGGCAGTTGTAGCCGAAGAAATGATCGAAGCCTTTTTTCAAAGGACTGCCCGTGGTGTCGAACATCCCCATCCCCCACTTGCCGATGCACGCCGTCGCATAGCCCGCGGACTTGAGAATCTGCGCCACCGTCACGGTGCCGGCCGGGAGCGGCATCTGACCTTCCGGCCGGATCTCGCGATTCGCGCGGATCGGCGAATGCCCCATGTGCAACCCGGTCATCAGCGACGCCCGCGACGGCGCGCAAACCGTGGTGCCGCAATAAGCCTGCGTGTAACGCGTGCCCTCGCGCGCCATGCGGTCGAGGTTCGGCGTCTGAATGAGCTTCTGTCCGTAAGACCCAAGATCGCCCTGCGCGAGATCGTCGCTGAGGATGAAGATGATGTTGGGCTGATCCGCTGCCGAAACGGTGAAAGCCAGGAACAGCGAAGTGAAGATCAGTCGGATGGCTTTCATGGCTTGACCGGTGCGGAACTTGGTTTCGCCAGCCACTCCACTGCTTTCGCCGCGAAGCGCCGACCGAGTTCGGCGAAACCTTCCTGCGTGCAGTGCAGGTCGTTTTTCACTCCGTTCAAGTCATCGGAATCCACCCATGCACCGCGCGGGTCTTGTGTCGCGACCTTCTCCTGAATGGCCCGCACTGCGTCCCAGTGCTCCTTGCCCTTTTGGTGATCGCTCAGACGGCCAATGACCACGACCGCGTCGGGATGTTTCAAGTCGTCGCGCACGGCTTTGATGAGCCCCTTCAGCGCCTCCTCGTAGGAAGCTGAGAGCCCGCTCTTCGCATCGCGCTCGCCCTGCATCCAGGCAAACGCCACGGTGTCCGGCGTCTTCCCCGCGAGCGCCGTTTTTACCCGAGCCATGAGCGCGTCGTACAAATCTCCCGGTGGCTTCTCCGCGCCCACCGCCGAGGCATCGTGCGGACCCGTCCAGCCTTTCCACCACCGCCGGATCGGCGTGCCGCCCTCCGCGTAGTGGACCACGATCACGTCATCCGCGGGAAAAGCCTGCTTCACCACGGGAGTGAACGACCCACCGGGATTCACGCCCTGCATGTTCGACTGTCCCGAGAGCACAAACAGCCGCACCTTCCGCGCGGCAACCGTGGTCGTGTTCGGTGCATCCGCCGCGCGCAGTGCCGGCGGGACGAACAGCAGCGCGACGACGAAAATGCGGAGGAACGATTTCATGGGCCGACATGCATAGCGACGGTTTACCGCTGGAAGCGAGAGCAGACTCGCGAGCCTTCTCCGCACGCAACCCGCGCCGGCTGCGACCGCCAAGCCGCCCTCCGCTACTTTTGTCTCACGCCAATATCTCCTTAATCACCCGGCTCTCGCCATCCACCTGGGTCAGCCGTTGTTGGAGACCTTGGAAGTAGTAAGTCAGCTTGTCGTGTTGCAGGCCGAGCAGGTGGAGGATCGTGGCGTGCAGATCGCGCACCTGGACGGGGTTCTCCACGGCTTTGAAGCCAAAGTCATCGGTCGCGCCAAAGACGGTGCCGCCTTTGATACCGCCGCCAGCCATCCACACGGAGTAGCCGTACGGGCTGTGGTCGCGGCCATCGGAGCCTTCGGAAGTCGGCGTGCGCCCAAACTCGCCACCCCAGATGATGAGCGTGTCTTCGAGCAGGCCGCGCGCTTTTAGATCCGTGATCAACCCGGCGATGGGTTTGTCCACCTGCCGGCCGTTGCGCACGTGCTTGGAGTCGTTGCCGCCGTGGGTGTCCCAGCCATCACCACCGGCGCCGTGGTAGAGCTGGACAAAGCGCACGCCGCGCTCGACGAGCCGGCGCGCGTTGAGGCACTGCGTGCCAAACGGGCGCGTCACATCGTGGTCGAGGCCGTAGAGCGATTTCACGCTGTCCGGCTCCTTGCTGAGGTCCACGGCTTCGGGCGCGGCGGATTGCATGCGGTAGGCGAGTTCGTAGGCGGCGATGCGCGCGGCGAGATGGCTGTCTTCGTTTTGCGCGGCGAGATACTGGCGGTTGAGCTGCTGCGAGAAATCGAGAACACGGCGCTGATCGTCGGCACCCATCGTGTCGGGTTTGTCGAGGTAAAGGATCGGCGCGCCGGTCATGCGGAGTTTCGTGGCGGAGTAGATCGCGGGCAGAAAGCCGCTGCCATAAGTCGTCGGCCCACCTTTCAACGGCCCATCGCGCATGACCGCATAACCCGGCAGATTTTCCGATGCGGAACCCAAGCCATACATGGCCCAAGCCCCGAGACTCGGACGACCCATCAGCCGCGTGCCGGAGTGCGCCATGTAGAGCGCCGGGGCGTGGTTGAATTCGTTGTGATAACAACTGCGGACGACCGCCTGTTCGTCGGCGACACGCGGGAGGTGCTCGAAGATGTCCGACATCTCAAGGCCGGAGTTGCCGCATTTCTTAAAGGTCCGCTTGCTCGCCAGCACCTTCGCCGTGCTCGTCTTGGTGAATTCGAGATTCAGATTGGCGAAGCTCGCCGGGAGCGTCTGCCCCGCATACTTCGCCAGCAATGGCTTGGGATCAAACGTGTCCACCTGGCTCGGTCCGCCGTGCATGAAGAGCGAGATGACCGCCTTGGCCCGCGGCGCATGATGGGTCACGGCGGCAGCCAATGGGTTGCCCGCGGCGCGCGCCTCGCGGCTCAGCAGATCGAGAAAGGCCAGTGAGCCGATACCCATGCCCGCCCGGCGGAGGAAGTCCCGGCGGGAAAATAGTGAAAGGTGGCTCATCTGCGGGATAGTTGGTTGGCGGTTAAGGACAAGAATTGCGAGTCATCGCGAAGGGACGAACAGGCGAGCGTGAAACTTTGGGCGGGATGAAGCGGAAGGACCAATGCCCCGCGGCCTTCGCCACCCGCGGATCAATTTCATCCGCGTTCGTCGGCCACTCCGCGCCCTGATCAATCCACGCTCGGAGCAACCCGATCTGCGCCGCCGTCAGCCGCTCCCCTTTGTCCTTCGGCGGCATCACCGTGTCCTCCTCCAGCCCCGCGACGAGATGGATCAGCCGACTCTCCGCGCTCTTCCCCGGCTCGATGATCTTCCCCTCATCTCCCCCTCCATCGCTGCCGCCCGCGCATCCATCCGCAGCCCGCCCTTCTGCTTCTCCCGGCCATGACACTTCATACAGCGCTCCGCGAGCAGCGGCTGGATGTCCCGCACAAAATCCACCGTCGCACTCGCTGCCGGCGGGAGTTTGGAGAGATGGATTTCCTTCGAGGCAGCGGCCTCGGTGCGGGCACGAGGCAGCAGGAGAACGAGAGCTAGAGCCGTGGCAACGGTGGCGTGCATTTGCGAGCAATATGATCCGGAAGCGCGCGAAGTCGTAGGCGAAACGTTCGGAAACCCTCATCGGGTAACCTGCCGAACCCACGCACGCGCGTCACGCCTGGCGTAGCCAAAACCGGATGGCGGAAATGAGAAGTGCGGTGTGATTGATGGTGCCTTCAGAGGCTGCCCGCCCCGCACGTTATTTATTCGGTCGACGCAGGCGGGCGCACCAGGTTCGGCACCGTCGGAGCCGCTCCGGTCGCCGCCCCAGAGCGGCTTCGCCAGCGTGGCGTTCCAGGCGTCCCATTTGGCTTGGAGTTCTTTCATCTTGGCGGGCTCGGTGGCGGCGACGTCTTTGGTTTCGCCGAGGTCGGCGGCGAGTTCGTCGTGCTCCCGATGGGAGACGGAGTCTCGGCGGAACGAGCGCTCCCAAAGCGCTGCGCTAACTTTGGGAACGAGAGGAACCTCCTCACTTCACGCCCGGGGGCCACGTCTTCCGGCAGTAGTCGAGCCATTTCTGCTTGCTCACGCCAAAGTCACGTCCGGTCAGCCGCTTTAGCTCCTCCACTATCTGAACCCGCGTGGCCTTGTCATTGTCTCCCATGACCTCTTTCCCCTCTGCGAGCGCCTGAAAGTTCATGTCCAGTGCCTCGGCGAGCGCTTGGATGGCTTCTGGAGAATCCTTCACGGAGCCAAGAAAACGAATCGCATCCAATCTGCTGTAAAGCTTTGGAGACGTATTGAGTTCGGCGATGAAATATGTGACTGCTCTTTTGTCTTTCAGACCGGCGATTTCGCGGTCCAAATCATATTTCAGAGAGGGATTGAAAGAGGGATCTTTGGTCAATTCCAAAAGCTTGGGAAATATGTCGCCTCCTTCCAGGTGAACGACCGCGAGCCGGGCCGCGTCGAGGGCCTTGCCCTTGATCCCGGGCAGAGCCTTCTTGATCGCCGGGAGGATTCGTTCGTCCTGATATTTCGCGAGGAAGTAGTAGGTGGGGGCATGCGACATATGCTCCAGCAAGATGGGGATCGCCTCGGCAACACCCCATTTGGCAAGAATCCCCGCGGCCGTGTTGTAATCACCTTCGCGAACCTGCATGGTATCGGACTCCTCCTTCCATTCCGGCCTGAGCACATCCAGCAGAAACGGGATGACACGGCGATCTCCCAAAGCTTCAAAAGCGTGCATGATGTCGTAGCGTCGCATGTAGCCGGGCGTATCCCTCCATAGAGCGACCAATACGTCATAGAGCCCGGCAGTCTTCATCCCCGCCAAAACCTGGCCGAAATTCCCTCCAAAACTCTCGTCCATCGCCAGGGATTGGCGCGGATAAGGAGGGGGACGACCCTCGCGCGTCAGCCCTTTGGACTCCTTGAGCATTTCGAGCATGAAGGCTTCGGCCCACGGAGCCCGCGTGAGTTGAAAGACGTTTTGAACGACCTCCCAATCCGTTGCCGTGCGTCCCGTCTTGAGCAGAAATTCCCGCCCAGCCTCGTCACTCAGCCCTGCGAGGATGTTGGCATAGAGCAGGCGCACGGTCATAGCGGTCGCTTCATCGGTCAGACGGCGTTTCAGTTCCGTTCTGGTCGCCGGTGAATCCCGCTTTTCGATCTCCGCAATAATCTCCCGGTTGTAGGTTGCCTCAAAATTGATGCGCGGTTCCATTCCGCTCTGGTTCACTAGGAAATATTCCGGTGGCTTGCCCCGTGGATGCTTCGGGTCGTCTGTGCGTGAATCGACCAGCTTTGGCAAAGCGTCAGACGGCGCGACAGGTTCAGCGCCCTGTAACAGAAGCGGCTGCATAGAAAGCAAACCGACGACGAAAAAGCTCACGATCCAAGAGCGGTCAATGTTCCGTGGGTTCATAATGAGTGCGGGCGTGCCTGACCCTCTCTCGCGTAACAGATGGCCACAAGGTCGAATTCAAATGACCCCGATCAGGACTCGCAGTGTGCCAAACTGAGATCGACGGAAAAGGCCTTCACACACCTACCGGCTTCTTGGGCGGTTGGGCGCACCGGGCCCGGTGCTATCGGAATTGCTGCGATCGCCGCCCCAGAGTGGCTTCGCCAATGTGGCGTTCCAAGCGTCCCATTTGGCCTGCAGCTCCTTCGCTTTGGCGGGCTCAGTGGCGGCGAGGTCCTTGGTTTCGCCGAGGTCGGTGGCGAGGTTGTAGAGCTTCGGAGCGGAGACGCCGCCGGTACCGAGGTCCACGTGGTTGTCGTAGCGGACGAGTTTCCAGTCACCCATGCGCAGGGCCATCTGCGGGCCGAGTCGCCAGTAGAGCGCGTCGTGCGGCGGGCCGGATTTTTCGCCGGAGAGAAACGGGAGCAGGTTCACGCCGTCGAGTTTCCACTCGGGATTGGCCTCCACGCCGGCGGCGGCGAGCGCGGTGGCGGTGAGGTCGAGCTGGATGGCGGGCTGGTCATAGACGCCGGGCTTCACCGTCCCTTTCCACGAGAGGAGAAACGGCACGCGGATGCCGCCTTCGAGGGTGGTGCGCTTCGAGCCGCGCAAGGGTTCGTTGCGCGAGGCGTTGACGGTGGTGCCCTTCATCGTCGGGCCGCCGTTGTCGCTGATGAAAAAGATGAGCGTGTCCTTTTCCAGTCCCGCGTCGGCCAGTTTCGCGCGCACCTGGCCGATGGCTTCGTCCATGGCGAGCAGCATGGCCGCGTAAGCGCGGCGCTTTTCATGGGCGATGCCGCTGAACTTCGCCAGCCGCTCATCAGTCGCGTGCATGGGTGTGTGGACGGCGTTGAAGGCGAGGTAGAGAAACCACGGCTCCGCCTTGTGCCGCTCGATGAAGCCCACGGCCTCGCGGCCAAAGACATCCGTGAGATAGGCGGTTTCTTTCACCGCCTCGGTGCCGCGCAGGATGGCAGTGGACTCAAAGTAACTGTGCCCGCCGCCGATGAACCCAAAGAACTCGTCGAAGCCGCGCTTCTGCGGGTGCTGCTCGGCGGTTTCTCCGAGATGCCACTTACCCACGAGCCCTGTGGCATATCCGGCGGTCTTGAGCCGGGTGGCGAGGGTCGTCTCGGTGAGTGGCAGGCCGTTGGTGGGGTTGTCGGGATTGAACTCATGCCCGAACCGCTGCTGATACCGCCCCGTGAGCAGCGCCGCGCGCGTGGGCGAGCAGTACGGCCCCGACACATAGCCGCTGGTGAAGCGCACACCCGACGCCGCGAGCGCGTCGAGCTGCGGTGTGGGGATTTCCTTGCCGCCGTGGAAACCCACATCCGCGTAACCCAGGTCGTCGCCGACGATGAGCAGGATGTTCGGCTTGGCCCTGGTCTTTTCGCCAAAGGACGAACTGACCGAGATGAGCAAAGCGGCAAGAAGGATCGGGAGGGTGCCGGAAATTTTCATAGCGCGAACTTGGCGAGCGCGCCGCGCGAAAGTCACGCCTCTTTCGCCCGACCCGCGCTACCGCAGGCCCCGCCGCAGATCGCCCGCGTAGCCGGTGAGTTCGAGAAAGGCCGCGCCGATCTCCGCGCCCTGCTCGTCGAGCACGCGGCAGGCTCCCTCCCAATAGGCCAGCCCGGTGATGCGCCCGGTGAGTTCCTGGTCGCGCGCCAGCGGGACGATCCGCCAGCGCACGCGCTGACCGGTCGCCGGGTCGAGCGCGCCCAGCTCCATGCCGGCCGGATACTCCGCGCCGCTCTGCGGGCTCCGCCATTTCGCGAGCGGCGTGAGCGTGAAGTCCCCTGCCCCGGCGTGCCGCACGGTGCCGTCCGGCTGCACCCACGCGAGCGTGGAAAACGGGTCCGCGGTGCCGTCCGCGCGCCGCATCCGATAGACCATCACCGACCGACCGTCGCGGAGCTGCAGGCACGCCCAGTCCCAACCCACCTGCCCCGCCCCGAGCTGGCTGCTGCTCATCTCGTGATCCATCCACGACTCGCCCTGCACGCGCAGCTTCACCCCGGCGAGCGTGAGCGTGCCGCGCGTGGCGAGGCGGGGAAAGGTCAGGTAATGGCTCGCCGCGCCGGCCTCCGCGCCTTTGCGGGAGACGCCGTCCTTGCCAAAGACCACGAGCGGCTGGAGCGGACGCAACTCGAACTCGAACAGCGCCTCGCCGCGCACCGAACCCGCGAGCTGCAGCA
>CAYQBV010000140.1:0-10809 GCA_964415705.1 uncultured Chthoniobacter sp.
CGTTTCCCAGCGTGCCGGCGGAGAGGTAGATGTCCTCCCAGAGGCCGGGCGCGGTTTCCTGCTGGAGGATGAGGTCGAGGTTGCTGAGGAGGTCTTTGGTGAGGTCGCCGAGGGAGTCGTCGGCGAGGTTGGTGCTGACGGTGAAATCGACGTGCCGGTCCCAGACGAGAGTGGCGGTGAGGCCGAGGAGCGGCTCGCTGGGAGTGTCGCTGACAAATTTCCCGCTGCCAAAGGTGTAGAAGCGCTCCGTGCCGGTGGTGAGCAGGGTGTCGAGGGTCCAGAAGCAGTTCGCGGATTCGCGGAGTTGGGCGAAGGCTTCCTCGGCGTTGGCGCTGCCGGCCCCGACGGCGTAGTTGAGCGGGACGACGGCATTGGGCACGCCGCCGGTGGTGGTGAGGAGGCCGGGCTGCCAGGTGTTCTGCGGCGTGCCGGTGGCGTCGAGGCCGGGGATTTTGACGGCGCTGTTGATGATGAGCGCTTTGATCAGCTTGTGGTCGGCACCGAAGAGGAGGGTGTTTTTTTCCGTGAGGAAAAGACCGGACACCGCGCCGTAGAGGAGCGCGGCCTGGCCGGCGACGTGCGGGGCGGCGAAGCTGGTGCCGGAGGCGACGCCGGCGACGAGGTCGTTTTGGTTGACGTAATTGATGGCGAGCGTGGACCAGATGTTGGTGCCCGGTGCGACGACGTGGACGCCGGCGCGGCCATCGGCGAGCGGTCGCCAGGAGCTGTATGGAGCGACGCGCGCGACGGGGGTGCGACCGGCGTCGAAGAGTCCGCTGGCGGCCGGATTCACGACATCGAGAGCGCCGACGGAGAGGCCGTTGAAGGATTCCGCGGGCGACCCGACGAGGCCGGTGTCCGCGCCGGAGTTGCCGGCGGAGGTGACCATCAGGCGGTCGAGATAGGTGTGGGTGGTGCCGCCGGTTTTTCCGGCGTAGCCGGTGTATTCGTCGAGCAGGAGGGACTCCGCGAAAGTCGAGCCGTCGAGCTGCGCGGCGCTGGTCGGGTTGGAGCCCCAACTGTTGTTCACGATGCTCGCGCCCGAGACTTGGAGGACGTAGTTCAGCGAGCTGTTCAGCGAGAGGAAGCCGGCCTTGGTGCCGTCGCCGTCGAAGATTGCACCGTAGTATTTCGCGAGCGGCGCGACGCCGAGAAAGGGGGCGCTTTGGGTGCCGTTCGAGACGGAGATGTATTCGCCCGCCATGACCCCGGCGACGAAGGTGCCGTGAAAGTTGTTGTCCGACGGATCGTTGTCGCCGGTAAAATCACGCACGTCCTGATAGCCGAACTGGCCGAAGTTCGGGTCGCCCGGATTTGGCCCGAGCCCGCTCTGCCGATGGCCGTTGAAGCCGTCGATGCCATTGCCCTCAGCGCCGCGGACTTCGATGTGGCCGACCACCGCGCCGAAGCCGGCGACGCCGTCCGCGCCGAAGTACGGGAGCCCCTGGCGGATGTAGGGGACGGAGAGGTCGAGCGCTTGGGCGGAAAGGGCGGACGCGAGCCCGAGGGCGGCCGCGCCGAGGAGGCGGAGATTGGAAAAAAGATGCATGCGGGTCAGGTCGCGGACGGAGCGCGGGCGGGCGACGGTAGGTCGCGCGCGTGCCGATTTCAAATGGCACCGCCGGGAGTGAGGGGAAGCAGTGTTCGCGCCGGGGCGGGGGGTGTTTTCCGATCGGTCGCGGGCGGAGCGGCACGCTTCCGGGTGCCGAAGTTCACGCCGCCGCAGGCGCACGCTTCTCTCTGCGTGGCCGGGGAAAGTCAGGCGCTTCCAGCGCGCAGGTTTTTCGGCACCCTGGAGTGGGCCGCTCCGGGGCCGGGATGGGCGCTACTTCGCGGCAGGCTCGGGCGTGGCCGGAGCGGGAGCGGGGGCTTTGGCGTCGGGCGCCGGAACCGCGGGAGCGGGAGCGGGTTCGCTGGGCTTGGTCGGCGGGGTGGTGCCTTCGGGCGCGACGGACGCGGGGTCGGTGGTTGTCGCGGGAGCGTTCTTCTGCTGTTCGAGCGCTTTCTGGATGGCCTCCTGGATCTTTTGCTGGGCCTCGGCTTCGGGGGTGGCGGCGGGGACGGGCGCGCTGAGGAGGCGCTGCTGGAGGCTGCTCTCACGGTCGGTGCCCTGCTTTTTCACGTAGAGAACGGACAGGCTGAGCGAGAGGGCGAAGAAGATGAAGCCGAGCCAGCGGGTGATGGTTTGGAGGACGTTGGTGCCCTGTGCGCCGAAGAGGTTGTCGGTCATGCCGCCGCCAAACGCCGCCCCGAGGCCCTCGCTTTTCGGACGCTGCATGAGGACGAGCACGATGATCAGCAGGGAGACGAGGACGTGAATCGTGAGGAGAATGTTGATGACAATGGCCATGTTGGGGCGCGGACTATGGTGGAAAGGTTCACACCTGTAAAATGGAAGTTTTCACCCTTCGCAGCCCGTCCTTTTCGCCCAAACTGGCCGCTACTTCCCGCCTGGGAACAGCCCACCCGGCACCAACCCCGGCAGCAGGTTGAGTCCGTCTTTGATCACGTCGGGCAGTTTCTTGAGCGGGTCTTTCACGACTTCGCTCACCTTCTCGATCACCGTGTCCCCGAGCGCCTTGGCAAGCCGGGCGGTGAGGTCTTCGTTGGGGCTGTTCACCGGGCCGGTGAGCCGCATGGAGGTCCAGACGTAGCCACCGCGGGATTCGACGAAGACCTTTTCCTGCGAGCCAGGGATCAGGGCGAGGCTGTTCGGCGTGACGCCGACCTGAAAGGTGCCGTCGATCTGGGAGTTCTCGATCGTGAAGTCGCCTTCGACGCGGATGAGCCCCTCGGCTTCGGCGAGAAATTTCGTGACGCGGAGCTTTTTTCCGGCCTGCCGGAAATCCCCCGAGCAGCGGCTGAGATTGAATTTCCGAAACTGTTCGTAACGGGTGAAGAGCGCGATCTTATCGAGCACGGGGAGCGCGGTGAGTTCGCCGCGGGCGAGGCTGAGCGCGCCGGTGATCTCGGGGCCGCCGGCAGGCAGGGGGAGGGGACTGCGGATGTTCAGGTCGCCGGAGAGCTGGCCTTTGAGCCGCACGCGCCAGTCTTCCGAGAGGAAAGGTGTGAGGTTGACCTCCTTGATCGCCACCTGGAGGTCGAGGCGCTCGGCGAAGTTGACCTCGCCGGTCGCTTTCACTGAGCCGATTCCGCCCTGGCGAAACTCGGCGCTGTTCACAAAGAGCGACGGCGCGCGGTAGCGGAGCGCGAGCGCCTGGACATCGAGTTCCGGCAGGCCGGCCTGTTCGATCTTGCCGCCCTGCCCGGCGATTTTCCACGCGTTGCCTTCCGGGGTGGCCGTGATCACGCCGTGACGCAGGCCGCCGCCGGCCCAGGTGAGATTGGCATCGCGGACCACGGCGGAGGCGATCTCCACACGGTTCGGCAGCCAGCCGCCGGAGGGGTTGGCCGGGGCGCTCGGCGGAGTGGGTGCAGGCGCAGCGGCGGGCAGCTCCGCGCGCGGGCCGTCGAGGTCCAGGGTCAGGCGCTGCACTTCGACCTGCTCGATCTGCCAGACTTTGTCAAAGAACCGCCGCAGGCTGATCTCCGCGCGCATCTGTTCCAGACCGAGCGAGGCGAACGGCGCATCCCTTCCGCCCTGCGCCTTGAGGTTCTCGGTGAAAATGTCCGCGCCAGTGAAGTGCAGCGGCGCGATCTCACATTCCGCGCGCAATGAGCCGCCGGCTTTCTGCGCGACAAACTTCCGGAAATTCTCGCTTCGCAGATACGAATTGATCGCCGCTTTCGCCACGAAAAAACCGACCATGCCGAGCACGATGAGGGTGGGCACGGCCCCAAGCGCGAGGCGTTTCCAGCGGCTCGGAGTGGCGGCGGTGCGGCGGCGGTCGGGTCGGGGCATGCGCTCCATTTTTGCGACTGACAAAGCCGCGTCAATCGCGAACGGTGGAGGGATGCTCGAACTTCAGCAAGTTTCCCTCCAACTCGGCACCGACCCCGAAGACCCGCTCCTTCTCACGGAAGTCTCGATCCGTTTTCCGAAGAAGCACTTCACCGCCGTGATCGGCCCCTCCGGCTGTGGAAAGAGCACGCTGCTCAAGGTCATCGGCGGCCTGCGCGAGCCCACGGTCGGTCACGTGGAGTGGAATGGGCGGAACCTTTCCGAGGATGGCGACATGGCCCCGCACGAGATCGGTTACGTCCCGCAGTTTAGCATCGCCTACGATTTGCTGACCGTCTGGGAGAGCGTGGAAAGCGCGCTCCGCCTGCGGGTGGGCGGGCTCGATGCCGACGAACGCGAGGAGCGCGTGGAGCGGATTCTCAACGATGTGGGGCTGCATGAAATCAGCGACCGCGAGGTGCGCGTGCTCTCCGGCGGGCAGAAGCGCCGGCTGGCCATGGCGCTCGAAATGGTCAGCTCGCCGCACCTTTTGCTCTGCGACGAAGTGACCAGCGGCCTCGATCCGAAAGCCGAGGACGAGATCGTGAAACTCATGCACCAGCTCTCGCGCAACGACGACCGCATCGTGCTTTCCGTGACCCACAGCCTGCGGCATCTCGCGCTTTACGACAGCATCCTCGTGCTCTACCGCGGCCATGTCGCCTATCACGGCTCGTCGGAATTTCTCTTCCACTACTTCGGCGTCGAGCAGCCCGAAGACCTCTTCCCGCGCCTTGCCCAGCGGCAGCCCGAAGACTGGCACCGCTCCTGGCAGAAGCACGGCGGTGCCTACCTCCCCACGAGCAAACCCGCCGCCGATGCGGCCGCGCTCGAGGAGGTCTCCGAGCGTCCGTTCGCCGAGGACGATGAGGCGCGGAAGCGTGTCGAGGATCTGCTGAAGAAGGCGCGCGCCGACGACGGCGAGGGTGCGGAGGAAAAGCAGACCGCGCGCTCCAAAGACGACGAGGAGGACGCCGACTCCGAGCCCGGGCCTTCCGCGTTCACCCAGTTTGGCGTGCTCCTCGCGCGGCGGTGGAAGATTTTCTTTCGCGACCGCGGCGGACTGTGGCTGCAGTTCGCGCTGCTGGTGGGCTTCCCCATCCTCGTCGTCATCTTCGCGCTCGACGGCCTGCCGCAGATCAAAAACCTCAACGGCGTGCTCAACGGAAACCTCCTCGAGCAGATGAAAAACGAGATCGCGCAGAGTCAGGAACTCATCAAAACCGGCGGTCTGGTCTCCGGGCTGATCATGTTCCAGGTCGTGCTCCTCGCGCTCATGGGCTCGAACAACGCCGCGCGCGAGATTGCCGGCGAGCGGCTGATTTTCGAGAAGGAGAAATTCGCCGGCGTGCGCCCCGCGGCCTACGTCGCCTCGAAGGCCTGCTTCCTCGGTGTGCTCGTCCTCGTACAGTCCGTGTGGATGGGCGTTTTCGTGAATGTGATCGTGCAATTCAAAGGCAACCTCGCCACGCAGATCCTCCTGCTCACGCTGGTCAACGCTTCACTCACCGCCGTCTGCCTCGGTCTTTCCAGCATCATGAAAACCGCCGAGCAGGCCTCGCTTGTTTCCGTCTATCTCGTCGGATTTCAGCTCCCGCTGAGCGGTGCCGTGCTCGCGCTGCCGAAGGCGCTCAGCACCATTACCCAGCCGTTCATCGCGTCGTATTGGGGCTGGTCCGGCTTCATCCAGACCATGCACGAGACGCGCTTTTACGAGGCCGTGAAAAAGGTGACGCAAACCGAAATCTCGAACGCCCCGCTTTGCATCTGGTGGCTCGGCTGCCACGTCGTCCTCGGGCTCATCATCGCCTACACCGGGTGCAAAAACTCGCGCTGGGAGTGAGGGAAAGTAGCTTGGACTTTAGTCCCAAGGGCCTGCTGACTTTGGACTAAAGTCCAAGCTCCTTTGCTTTCCATCCGCGCGGTGTTTCGGTAGCTCTCCCACATGGCCCTTCCCGCCTCCGCCGCCTCCTCCGCGCAGCTCCCGTGGCTGCTCTGCGGCGCGCTCGGGGGCTACCTCCTTCTCCTTTTTACCAACCCCGTCCGCACCAGTCTCCGCGACGGTCTCCGCTGCATCCGGCGTTATCCCGCGCTGTGGGTCACGCTTGGCGTAGTGGGTTTTTTCGGCGCGCTGTTTCAGCTCGGGTTGCGCGTCTATTTCTTCTGCGTGCTGCCGTTTGAGGAAAAGCCGGCCTTCGTCTGGATGCGCGCGGCCTGGCGCGATTCGGCGCTCTGGCTGCACGGCTCCAAGGAGTCGTTCTGGTATCTGCCGCCGCACGCCCTTCACGACGCCGTGCGCGAAAGTCCGCTGCCCGCGCTGGAATCCACGGCGGGGCTTTTCAACTGCCTGCTTTCCACCTTTCCGCTCGCCGCCCTCGCCGCGCTGCTCCTCCTCGTGAACTGGCGCGGGCACCACCGCGTCGTGCTGCGCGCTTTGCGCAAACGTTTCGGCGGCTTCGGCTGGGTGCTCTACGCGGGCGTCCTGGTTTGCGCACTGGCTGCGCTGGCCAAGCCGCTGCTCTACGCCGCCCCGCAGGTGATCGCGGGCAGCGGCGGCAATCCGGAGGCGAAGGCGCTGTGGATTCAGTGGGCCCCCGTCGTCGAGTGGCTCGGCTTTTTGTTCGAGTATCTCTTCGGCGTCTGCCTGCAGATTTACCTCATCCTCTTCGCGTTCGTCTGGGTCCGCGGCCTCACCTTCACGCACGCCCATTTGCTCGATTTCGCGATTCGCCGCTGCGCCTTCGTTTTGAAATGGGCGCTCGTCGTCATGCTCCTCAGCACCGTGCTCATCAACGTCCCGCTCATCCTGAAAAACTTCCCTGCGTTTCAATCGTGGTTCCCCGACAACGCCGAGGTGATCGAGGGTCGGTTGCGGCTCGCGCGGGCCGTGCTCACCGGCGTCCTCCTGCTCTTCTCCACCGTCCAGATCACGCTCGTCTTCCACAGCGAATCGCTGGTCAAAGCGCTCCGCGATCACCGGCGTTTCGTCGTCCGCCACGTTTGGCCGTTTGGCTGGTTCCTCATCCTCGCCGCGCTCCACTTCTATCTTTTTCAGGTCGCGCAGGGTCTGGTGCTGCGCGGGTTCGGCGAGGAAACGGCGGCCGGCCTCGCGTGGAGTCTCGTCGTCCCGTGGCTGCGCGGAATCCTGGCGGCCTGGCTGCTCGCGGCCTGGGTCTGCCTTTTCAAACGCTGCGACACCGGCCACCCGGCGGCGGAGAATTGGATTCAATTTTAGCCGTGCCGGGGGAAGTGTTCAGTATTCAGTTTTCAGTATTCAGTATTCAGTTCGGAGCCCGCCGCCACTGAGCACTGAATACTGAACACTGAACACTGAACACTGCACCCTGAACACTGCACCCTCCACCCCTCCCCAGTGAGCCAGGAACCCACTATCTCCCTCCGCGCCGTGAGTTGCGCCAGCGGCTTCGGCCTGCCGGTCAGCGCGGACTTCGCGCCGGGGCGCTTTCATCTGCTCTCGGGTGAAAGCGGCGGGCTGCTCCGGGTGCTCGGGTTGCTTGATCTGCCGGAGACGGGTGAGGTGCTCGTTGAGGGGCGAGCCACCACGGCGCTCGATGAGGAGGCCCGCGCGGAGCTGCGCGCGCAGCGGTTCGGGTTTGTCTTTGCTGCGCCGTTTCTGCTCACGTCGTTTTCTGTGATCGAAAACGTCGCCATGCCGCTCTTCAAAATTTCGCAGGTCGAGCCCGACGAAGCCCGCCGCCGCACCGACCGGCTGCTCGCTTTCGCCGAAATGTCCGAGGCCGCCGAGTCCCCGATCGAAGACCTGACCCCACGCGCCCAATATCATGTCGCCCTCGCGCGCGGCCTCGCCAATGGCCCGGCGGTCCTCTTCGTCGAGAACCTCGACGGCGCGCTGGCGGGAGAAGACCTGGCCAGCTTCGCCGCGCTGCTTCGCCGCGTGCCCGGCGAGTTGGGGGCGACCGTCATGGCCACGGCGTCGTCCGCTTTTCCCGTGGAAAAAGGCGACCGCGTGCTCGAGTTCGTGCGCGGCGTGATCGTGCGCGACTCGCTCCTCCAGCCGGAACCGGAAGCGTGAGCGCCGCGCCGCCCGACGCCCACGCCATCACGCGGGCCAGCAAGTCCAACCTCGCGCTCGCCTTCATCGCGCTCCCGCGGGAGCGCCGCGATGACATCACGGTTTTCTACGCCTGGTGCCGCGTCATCGACGACATCGCCGATGACCCCGGCCAGCCGGTCGCCGCGCGCCGGGCTGCGCTCGATTTGTGGAAACAGGCCCTTGAGCGCCCGGTTGCCGATGAGTCCGCGCTGGCTGCGCCCGTCCGCGCGCTCCTCGCCAAATACCGGCTCGGCACGGAGCACTTCCTCGAAATCATCGCCGGCGTGGAGATGGACCTCGCCGCCGTGAGCTACGCCACCTGGGACGACCTCCGCCTTTACTGCTACCGCGTGGCCAGCGCCGTCGGCCTCGTGAGCATCGAGATTTTTGGCTACCGCGATCCCGGCTGCAAAACCTACGCCGTCGAACTCGGCCTCGCGCTCCAACTCACGAACATCCTCCGTGATGTCGGCCAGGACTTCGCCAACGGCGGTCGCATCTATCTTCCGGCCGAGGACCTCGCCCGCTGCGGCTACACCGCCGCCGACCTCGCCGCTGGCCGCCGCAATGCCGCCTTCCTCGCCCTCATGCGCTTCGAGACCGAGCGCGCCCTGAGTTTTTACCGCAGCGCCGCCGCCGCCCTCCCTGCCGCCGAGCGCCGCAACATGGTCGCCGCCGAGATCATGCGCGCCGTTTATCACCGCCTCCTGCACCGCATGATGAACGACGGCTTCCACGTCTTCACCCGCCGCTACTCCCTCAGCCGACTGCATAAAATCGCGCTCATTCTCACGATCACACTGCGCTGCAGATTCGGCGGATAGCAAAAATCCAACGGCCATACTGACCGTGGGTTCCGGGCGATTTTTCCGTGAACATCCACCGCTTGCCTCCCGTCCGATTCACGCGATAAATCCCGCACCCTATGAAAAAGCTCATCCCCACCATTTCCCTTCTGCTCCTCGTGGCGTTCGCCTTTAGCGGCTGCGAAACCTCCGGCCAGAACGCCCTCCTCGGCGCGGCGACCGGCGCTGCGGTCGGCGGCGCGCTGCATGGACGCGGCGATCAGGCGCTCGCGGGCGCGGCCATCGGCGCGGCGGGCGGCTACCTCATTGGCAAAGCCGTGCAGCAAGACCGGCGGCGCGTTTACAGCGAGGGCTACTACGAGGGGCGCGGGGACCGGGGCGACGGCTACCGCTCGGAGCGCGACGAGCGCGGCGAAGATCGCTACGACCGCGAGGAATCCCGCTACCCGGTCGGGCGCTCCACGGGTCGCTACGGTTTCGTTTCGAGCCCGTACCATCCCTACAACCGCATCGACGTCCGCGGCATCCCGCGCGGGGCGAAGGTCGTCGATCCGTCCTGCGACAAGATTTTCATCAATCCGTAGTCTCCCGCTCGCCGATGCTTTCGGTCGGCTGGAGGCGTCCGATGCGCCGGATCTCGGGCCATTTCCACGCCGTGGCGAGCACCACGAGGATCGTGCCGACGCCGCCGCCCACCACGGAGGCGACGGGTCCGAAAAGCGCGGCGGTCAGGCCGGATTCGAGCGCGCCGAGTTCGTTCGAGGTGCCGATGAAAATGTTGTTCACCGCCGAGACGCGCCCGCGCATGGAGTCGGGCGTGAGGACCTGCACGAGCGTGTGGCGGACGACCACGCTGACGTTGTCGAACGCCCCGGTGCAAAACAGCGCGAGGAAGGAAATCCAGAACGTCTGCGAGAAACCGAAAACGATCGTCGCCAGACCGAAGCCGACGACTGCGTAAAGCAGCGCCTTGCCTGCCTGCCGCAGCGGCGGAAAGTGCGCGAGCGCGAGCGCCATGAGCACCGCCCCGATGGACGGCGCGGCGCGCAGCCAGCCGAGCCCGACCACCCCGACGTGCAGGATTTCCTCCGCAAACAGCGGCAGCAGCGCCACCGCCCCGCCGAGCAGCACGGCGAAAAGATCGAGCGTAATCGTGGCGAGGATGACCTTTGACTGCCGGACGAAGTGCAGCCCGGAGAACAAGTCCTGCAGCGGATGCGCGTGGCGCGCGGCGATTTCCTGTGGTGCTTTGATCGGGAGGACGAAAGCGAGGCAGGCCAGCGCGCAAACGGCGTCGATCCCGTAGGCCAGCGGCACGCCGTAGTGCGCGATGAGGATGCCGCCGAGCGCCGGGCCGACGATGCAGGTGAGTTCGAAATTACCGCTGTTCCACATCACCGCGTTGCTCAGCGCGGCGCGCGGCACGAGGTTCGGAAAGAGCGCGCCGCGCGCCGCCCAGCCGAAGGCCCGCGTCACGCCATTGACGAGGAGCAGCGCATACATCAGCGGCAGCGCCGGATCGAAGGTGACCTTGCCGCCCTCGCCGCACCAGCCCGCGAGGGCGTAAAGCGCGCGCACCGCCGCGGCGAGCACGGGAAGGTCCGGCACGGCGAGGTGCTGGATGGCCAGCACCGTGAGCCCGACCGAGGCCAGCATCGTCACGAGCTGGGCCGCGAGGATGATCGCCTTGCGGTTCCAGCGATCCGCCGCCAGCCCGGCGGGGATGGAGAGCAGGACGATCGGCAGCGCGCCCATCAGGCCGACCAGTCCGAGCGCCGTGGCCGAGTGGGTGCGCTGGAAAATCTCATAGCCGATGGCCACCCCGAGCACCTGCCGGCCAAACGACGAAATGAGATTGCCGATCGCGTACCAGCGATAGTCCCGCGAGCGCAGCGCCGCGTACGGATCGTGCGCGGGCGGAGGCGTGGCAGGCGTTTCGGCGGACATCGGCGCGCAGCGTCGGCGGCGGTTGAAAAAAGGGAAAGCTACTTTCCCCTTTCCCTTTGCGCGCCCGCTTTCCACAGTCC
>CAYQBV010000141.1:0-10669 GCA_964415705.1 uncultured Chthoniobacter sp.
GGGACGCCAAGGAAAGCAGGAAAAGCGCGTTTGGCGAGCGGTTGGAGGCGGGGGGGAAATATTGTCTAAGGCGGGACGCTTCGCTTGGAAGCGCCTTGCAGTAATTGCCAGCACCGCCATGGTTCCCGCTCATGGAACTAAATTTCGATGTCCGAGGAGAAGGAGGTTTGCTGGTCGCCGTTTGCCATGAGCCGGAGATGGCGACGCACGGTCAAACGATGGAAGAACTCATTCAGATGGTCCGAGAACTGATTCATTGCCACTTCGACGAAGGAGACGCGCGGCGTGATGCCAAGCCGCGCCTTCACTTCCACGAGCACTCCGCGTTGGCTTACGCATAAACGAGGTGAAGATTCCCCGGGATTGGGCGGGAGCGGACATGGTTCGCGCGCTGAAGAAGCTCGGGTTCGTCAACGAGCGGCAAGTCGGAAGCCATGTGCGCATGGTCAAAGGAACATTGAGAGCCACCGTGCCAATGCACACCCCGATTCCTCCCGGCACGTTTCAGTCGATCCTCAAGCAAGCGGACATCACGTTAGAGGAGTTACTCAATGCATGATGGCAGCCATAGTTGACTTCGTCGCGTTCCTTCCGAATCTCGCCGGGCCAGATGGAATCCTGATCTTGCTGATCTTGTTCCTATCGGTGGTATTCCCCATTTGGATGATCGTGGATTGCGTGAAACACGAGTCTCGCGCTGGGAACGGTCTGTTAATTTGGATCTTGGTGATATTTTTCTTGGCTCCGCTGGGAGCACTCATTTATTTCTTCGCCCGCAAGCTCCTACGAACGCCGCAACTGCCGCCCGGCGCAGAGTCTTCTGTTTCGTCGCGTCGCGTCATTGCCGTTGTCGGTGTGATTGCCGCTGTGGTGCTTTCTCTAGGTGGAGCGATCTTTCTATTCCACGACCCCTCACCGGAGATCACGACACGAGAACGCATTATCGACTCCGACAAAATCGAGAGCCCAGATCCCACGCCAACCCGCCCGGTCGATGTCAACGCGGCAACCGCCGATGAACTCGATGCGATTCCGTATGTTAGCAGAACCTTGGCTGAAGCCATCATTGCTCACCGACCCTATTCCTCTCACGAAGAATTAATGGCAGTCCCTGGAATAAAGAAACGGATGCTTGAGCGGATTCGTCCTTACACCACCGTCGAGCCACCCCCATAAATGTCCTCCTCGTTCCCAAGCTCCAGCCTTGTCAAGCCCAAGTCGGCGCAGTTTGTCTTCGTCGCGGGCGGTCACTCTGTCGATGACGAGAAGTTTTTTGGGGTGCTCGAGCGGGTGGGCGGAAATTCAGGGACGGCATGGAAAGCAGGAAAACACCGTTTGGCGAGTCAGCCGACCAGCGGCTTCGAAGCGCTGAGGATCTCCATCACTTTCGTGTAGCAGTCTGGGTAGACCACGGGCTCGAGCGCGGGCAGCTCGGGCTCATCGTGAAAGACGGGATTTTACGGGCGCAAGTCCGTCCTACTCCACCAGCCCAAACGCCCGCACCGTCTGGGTCTTGCCCTTGAGCGTGTGCTCGCCGAGATCGGTGAACTTTTTCATGTCGGGCATCTGCTCGGAAAAATCGCCGGACATGAGGATGCGCTGGTTCAGTTCCTTGGAGAGCGCTTCGAGGCGGAAGACGGTGTTCACCGCATCGCCGATGATCGTGGCGTCGCGGTCGGCGGCCACGCCCACATTGCTGCAGGTCACGCGGCCGTAATGGAGCGAGATGGCGATTTTGAAAGGCGCGCCGTTTGGCCAGGTGCGGGAGTCGGCGAGCGCGAGCATGCGTTTCGCCGCGGCAAAGGAGGTGCCGCAGTTGGCGGCGCCTTTGCCGCTCACGCCCCAGTAGGCGAGCATGGCGTCGCCGATGAATTTGTCGATCGTCCCGGCGCTCTGCGCGACCATGTTGCCGGTCTCGCGGAACCATGCGCCCAGCGTTTGCGCCATGTCTTCGCTGGAGAGAATTTCGGACATCGTGCTGAAGCCGCGGATGTCGCACACGAGCAGCGCCACGGGCCGCGCCTCGACGACCGAGTGATCGACGCTGCCGACTATGGTCATGGCGTTCGAGTCACAGCACTCCTCGTCGTCGTGCTCCACGAAAACCATCTGGTTGTCGGCGATGCGAATCTTCGCTCCGTCGGTCAGCGTGACCGGTATGACCACGCGCTGGTCGTTGACGTAAGTGCCGTTGCGGCTGCCGAGGTCGATGAGCTGGTACTGCCAGCCATTGTGGCAGCGGATGAGGGCGTGCTGGCGCGAAACGAGCGGGCTGAAGCTGAGGCAAACGGTGTTCTCGCGGGTGCGACCGATGGACGCAGTGTTGCCGATGCCGACCTCGAAAGGCTCGGACGTGGCTGGTTGAATCTTGAGTTTTGCTCCCATGAGGCAGGCGTGATGCGGGTTGCAGATTGCGTGAGGCTGAAAAAACTGCAACTTCTCAGGCTTTCGCACGCAAGCCGCTTAAGTAAGAAACATTCATGCCCGAGGCCATCCTCTTCGACCACTACGAAGTTTTGACGCGCGATGACGGCTCGCCGTACGAACTTGGGCGCGGCGCGATGGGCATTACCTACAAGGCTTTCGACACGAGCCTGCGGATCACCGTGGCGCTGAAGGTTATTAATGCGACCTACCTGAACAGCGAGGTCGCGCGGCTGCGTTTTGTGCGCGAGGCGCGCTCGGCGGCGAAGCTGCGGCACCGGCATGTGGCCTCGGTTTTCCATCTCGGCACGGAGGGCGACACGTGGTTTTACGCGATGGAGTTTATCGCCGGCGAAACCGTGGAGGCGGTGATCAAGCGCCAGGGACCTCTCGCTCCGGCGATGGCGCTGACCATCACCGCGCAGGTCGCGCGCGCGCTGAACGCCGCCACGGTACACGGCCTCGTCCACCGCGACATCAAGCCCGCGAACCTCATGCTGGTGCAGGAGGACGACGAGATCGTGGCGAAAGTGATCGACTTCGGCCTGGCGAAAACGTCGCTGGCGGGCGATCCCGAGGACGCCGCGACGCTGAGCATGGGCGGCTTCGTCGGGACGCCGCACTTCGCCAGCCCCGAGCAGCTCGAAGAGCGCGAGATCGACGTGCGTTCGGACATCTACTCCCTCGGCGTCACGCTCTGGTACATGCTCGCCGGGCAGGCACCGTTTGCGGGCTCCATGGCCCAGGTGATGAGCCAGCATCTCTCGAAGCCGCCGCCTTTCGAGAAACTGGAGCAGCTCCCGCCGGCGGTCGCCGAGGTGCTGCGGCGGATGCTGGAGAAAGATCCGGCGGACCGCTTTCAAACGCCGATCGAACTGCGCAAGGCGATCGAAGACGCGCTCGCGGAAAGTGCCGCTGCGCCCGCCGCCGCCGCCGCCGCGCCGGCGGAGGATGAGGAAAATTTCGCGACGCTTTTGGAAACGTCGGCGGAGCGACCGGGCGAGACGCGCTTCGAGGTCGGCGTGGTGCTCGCAGGGCGCTACCGCATCCTCGACGTGCTCGGCGAGACGAACACCGGGCGCGCCTTCCGCGCGTTCGACGGCGAGCGCCAGGGCGACGTGCGCATCCTCGTGCTGCATCCCGAATTTCTCGGCGACGCCGCGGGCTGCACTGGCCTGGAGCGCGAAGTCGAGAAGCTCAAACCCGTGCAGCACCCGAACCTGCTCGGCGTCTGTGATTTCGAAACCATCGAGCAGGCCAGCTTCCTCGCGCTGGAGTGGACGAACGGCTTTTCCCTGCTCGAACTGCTGCGCGCCCGCCGCGAGCTGGAGGCGGACGAAACGCTGCCTTTGCTCAGCCAGGCGGCCACCGGCGTGGATCACGCGCTCGGGCTCGGGCTCGGCGGTTTGGAGTTCGGGCTGCACCAGTTGTTCGTCCATTTTCCGCAGCCGGTGGAAAAGGCCGCGATCCTGCGCGCGCCACTCGCGGACTGGCCGGAGTTCGTGCTGAAAATCTACCCGCTCGCCTTCACCCGCGACCTCGCGTCGTCGCAGACCTGGGCGGGCGCGCAGACGATGGTCGGCGGCGGCGCGGGGGTGAAACCGGAGGGCGTGGACGCGCGGGCGCGCTACATCCAGGCGCTCGCCACGCTCGGCTACGAGCTGCTCGGCGGCACGCTCGCCGCCGTGGCCGGGGGGGCGGCGGGCGCGCGCTACACCCCGCTTTCCACGCTCTCCGAGGAGGGCAACGAAGTGCTGCGGCGCGCGCTCGACCCGGCGCGTTCCTTTCCCAGCGCGGAGGAGTTTTGCACCGCGCTCCGCCAGCTCGATGGGCTGCAAATCCGCCGGTCGGATTCCCACGCCGGCAGCGCCGCTCCGCTGCCGGCTCCAGCCGTGCCGCCGCCTTTGCCGTCCGCGAAAAAGAAGAGTCCGCTGGGGTTGATCGTCGGGATCGCCGCGGGCGTCATCGTGCTCGCGGTCGGCGGATATTTTCTCATCCCCCGCCCCACGCCGCCGACCGAACCGGCCCACGAGGAAACGCCGCCGCCGGACACCGAACCCGAGGTCAGGAACGACCCTGCGCGGGAGGAAAAGGAGCGTCAGGCGCGGTTGGAAAAAGAGCGCCAGGACACGATGGCCGCCGAGAAAAAGCAGGAGGAGGAAGCGCAAGTCGCGGAGGAAAAGAAGATGCAGGCTGAGGAGGAGAAAAAGGCGCTCGCCGTGAAGCAGCGTCAGGAATTGCTCAAGACCCGCATCGCCAGCGCGCAGGCGCTGGAGGAAAAAGGCGAGTGGGCGCCGTCGGTGCGCGCGTGGCTCGCGGTCGCGCGGGAGTTTCCCGAATCCGGGGTGGGCAGGAACCACCTCGAAACGCTGCTCAACCATCTGCGCGACCGGCCGAGTCCGATCTCCTTCGCGGAGTTTACGGCGATGCGCGCGGAGATCATCGAGGCGGCGCAGATCGACATCCTCTCGGCGATGCTGCTCATCGGCGACAACCTCCGCACCACCGAGCCGGAAACCGCATTCAAGTGGTACAAAGCCGCCAGCGAAAAGGGGGACGCGGTCGCGTTCACGCAACTCGGCTTCCTCATGGAAACGGGGGTCGGCGAAGCCAAGCCGGATTTCGTGAAAGCCGTGAAATACTTTCAGACGGCCGCGGAGAAAGGCGAGGTCGGCGGCAAGTTTGCCCTCGGGCGCTGCTACCTCACGGGCCGCGGTCTGCCGGCGAAGGACGAGAAACGCGGGGCCGACCTAGCGCGCGAGGCTGCGGAGGCCGGCGACACCCGCGCCATGAATCTCCTCGGCGACTGCTACACGCACGGCAATGGCGTGAACAAGGATTTCGCCGAAGCCTTCCGCCTTTTCACCCGGGCCTCGGAGCGCGGAAACCTGAAGGCGTTCGGCAACCTCGGCGTCCTTTACATGACCGGCCGCGGCGTCCCGGCGACCAATCCGAAGAAGGCGGCGGAGCTGTTTGAGAAAGGCGCGCGGGCCGGCGACAGCGCGTGCATGTTCAACTTTGCGCAGTGCCTCGACGAAGGCATCGGCACAGCGCGGAACAGCCTCCAGGCGCAAGCGTGGTATCGCAAAGCCGCCGAAGCCGGCGACGACCGCGCCGCCGACTGGTGCCGCAAACACAACCTCCCCTTCACCCGCAAGTGAGCGCAGCCCCGGAGAAATTCTTGCCATCCTGCACCCCGCTTCTTAAAACCCATCCACCTCTTATGAAACTCACCTCCATTCGCCCCATCGCCCTCGTCACCTCCATCGCCATCCTCGTGGCGGGTTGCGAAAACATGACCCCCGGTGAAAATGCCGCCGTCTTTGGCAGCGGCGCCGGCATCCTCGCCGGCAGCCTCGCCCGCGCGGCGGGTGCGAGCACCGGCGAATCCATCGCCATCGGCGCAGCCACCGGCGCGGTCGTGGCGATGACCACCTATATCATCGCCAAACGCCGCGCCACCGAGAAGCAGCGCCAGATCGCCGAGCAGCGCGCCCGCGTTTATTACGGCCGCCTTTCGCCCGCGAAAAAAACCGCGCTGAAGAAAAAGAAGGTGCGCTACATCGCGGTGGACACCGCCAAGGATGAGCAGACTTCGCCCAAGGCCAAAAAGGCCGTGATGATCTGGGACACGCAGACCGAAAGCGTCGCGGGCAACAATGTCTATGACGTGCAAAGCACGCCGTCGGTCGGCTCGACCGCGAAGTTTGACACCTACTCCGCCGAATACGTCGGCTCCGGCGGTTAGGCCGCCCCGCTCCCGCACCATGAAATCCCCCGCGCTTCGATTCACCGCCGCCCTCGCGTGCTGCGCCCTGCTCGGCGGCACCGTCGAGACGTTCGGCTACTCGAACCTCGCGCGCATCGTCGGCACGCAGACCATGCTCATCCGGCACAAGGCCACCGAGGAGCAGAAGCGCGTGGCCCAGCAGCGGGCGCAGGTTTTTTACACGCGCCTCGCGCCGGAGAAAAAAGTGGTGCTGAAGAAAAAGAAAGTCCGCTACCTCGCCGTCGATACCGTCCGCAGCAAAGCAGCTCCGCCCAAAGCGAAAAAGACCGTGATGGTCTGGGACACACAGTCTGGCGCCCTCGCCAGCAACGATGTCTATGACATCGAAGCCCCGCCCGCCATCGGACAGACCGCGAAGTTTGATACCTACTCCGCGGAGTACGTCGGGGCTGGCGGGTAGGACGGCGCGGTCCGCGGGTGGCTGGGTGGGGAAACGCGCGGCTGGGGTTTTCTCAGGACTTGTCCCCTGTCGGGACGTTCGCTTTAGTCACCGCTTTCCCACATCCACATCCCGAATTTTTCATCCATGGCCATCTACATCGAAATGCCGAAACTCAGCGACACCATGACCGAGGGCACGCTCCTCAAGTGGCGCAAAAACGTCGGCGACAAAGTCGAAACCGGCGACGTGCTCGCGGAAGTCGAGACGGACAAGGCGACGATGGAGATGGAGGCGTTCGACGACGGCATCCTGCACCAGCAGCTCGTCGCGCCCGGCGGCCGGGTCGCCGTCGGATCGAAAATCGGGCTGCTCCTGCAAAAGGGCGAAGCGCCGCCCGCCGAAGGTGCCGTGATCCCGGATTCGCCGAAGTCCGCCGCGGCCAAAGCCGACACGATTTCCGAGGCACCCGCCGTCCGCGCCAGTGCCCAGGCGGCATCCGCGCCCGCGGCTTCCGGGGGGCGGGCGAAAGCCTCGCCGCTGGCGAAAAAGATCGCCGCGCAGAGAGGCGTGCAGCTTTCCGCGGTCAGCGGCACTGGCCCCGGCGGGCGCATCGTGGCGAAGGACGTGCAGAGCGCGCAGCCGGGTGCGCGCAGCGCCGCTCCAGCGGGGATTCCGCCGATGCCCGCCGGACCGGATGACCTGACGATCCCGCTCAGCGGCATGCGGCGCGTCATTGCCGAGCGCCTGCTCGTGAGCAAAACGACGATCCCGCATTTCTACCTGAACATCGAGGTGGATGCCGGGCCGCTGATGAAGTTTCGCGCCGAAGCCAACGCCGCGAGCGAAGCCGCGGGCGGGGCGAAACTCACGGTCAACGACTTCGTGCTCAAGGCGGTGGTCGGTGCCGCGGTGAAAGTGCCGGCGGTCAACGCGAGCTTCGCGGGCGACGCGATCATCCAGTATCGCAGCGTGAATCTCAGCGTCGCCGTGGCCGTCGAGGACGGACTGGTCACGCCGGTCATCCGCGACGCGCAGGATCGGACGATCCGGGAAATCAGCGAGACGGTGAAGGACCTCGCGACCCGCGCGCGCGGCAAGAAACTCAAACCCGAGGAATATGCCGGCGGCACGATCACCGTCTCGAACCTCGGCAGCCACGGCATTGATGCGTTCAGCGCGATCATCAACCCGCCGCAGGCTATGATCCTCGCGATCGGCGCGATCGTGAAGAAGCCCGTGGTCAACGCGAAGAACGAGATCGTCGTCGGCCAGCGGCTCGCCATCGGGCTGAGTGCCGATCACCGCGTGGTGGACGGCGCGGTCGGAGCGCAGTACCTCGCCGAACTCCGCGCGCTGCTCGAAAGCCCCGCGCTGATGCTGCTGTAATCGGCAGCCGGGAAACTTGCTCGACCGCGCCTTTTTCCAGTGCGACCCGGTGACGTGCGCACGGGAGCTGATCGGTTGCGAGCTGGTGTGGAAAGGCGGGGCGGGAATCGTGGTCGAGACCGAGGCTTACGCGGCGATCAATGATGAGGCCTGCCACACGTTCGCGCGGCCGAGCGCGCGGGAATTCGTGGCGCGGCACCGGGCCGGCGCGGCCTACGTGTATCTCAACTACGGCAGGTATTGGCTGCTCAATGTGCTCGTGAACGGCGGGAGCGAAGACGGCTTCGTGCTGCTCCGCGCGCTGGAGCCCACGCGCGGCGTCGCGGCGATGACCCGCCGCCGGCTGGCGCAGCGCAAATCACCGCTCGCGCATAACCGGGCGATCTGCTCGGGGCCGGGAAAACTGGCGGTGGCGCTCGGCGTGGATGGCCGCGACCACGGGCGCGATTTTTGCACGGGGAAAACGATCGGTTTTCACCCGCCGACACGGCCCGCCAAGGTGGTGACGGACGTGCGCATCGGCATCTCCAAAGCGACGCACCTGCCGTGGCGCTTCCTGCTGCGCGGGAGCACTTGCGTCAGCGTGCCGGCGGGACGGGCCTGAGAAAATACAAAAGCCAGACCGGCTTGCGCCGGTCTGGCTTTGCAAATTGGTTTCCTCCTCGAGAGCGAGGCGGAATTACTTCGACATGCCGGTCGAAGCAGGCGCCGGTGCCGGTGCCGGCGCGGGCTTGGCGCAGGCGCCGAGGCCGAAGGCGACGGCGGCGAGTGCGATGATTGCGAGATATTTCATAATTAGTGGTTTCCCCTCCTTTCTTTGCCAGTTGGCATGAGTCGCAGATCATCTTGGATGCCGCGCGTATGACAACGCTTTTCTTCGGCAAATCGCACGCTCACTCCATTTCGACGACCGCCTTGATCACCCCGGTCTCCGGTTTCAGCCAGGTCGGGAAGGCGGCGATCAGGTCGTCGAATTTCGCGTGGTGGGTGATCCACGGTTTCGTGTCGATGACCCCCTCCTCGATCAGTCGGATGATGCGCGCAAAGTCGCGGGTCAGCGCGTTGCGCGAGGCGAGGAGCGTGAGTTCGCGGCGGTGCATGACGGGCGCGTGCGGAAAGGTCAGCTCCTGCTGGGTGATGCCCACATAGACGAGCCGACCGCCAAAGGCGCAGTAGCCGAGCGCGGCGCTCATGGATTTGTGGCTGCCGGTGGCGTCCACGACCACGTCGGCGAGCTGGCCGCCGG
The DNA here is from genome assembly GCA_964415705.1 of uncultured Chthoniobacter sp. Lineage (GTDB taxonomy): Bacteria > Verrucomicrobiota > Verrucomicrobiia > Chthoniobacterales > Chthoniobacteraceae > Chthoniobacter. Next base: position 9,229 of record CAYQBV010000141.1, read on the forward strand.
TGATCTCGGCGAGCGCGGTCAGCTCCGAGCCGTCGCCGCGCGCGACGATGGTGTGGTCCACGCCCATGGTGTTTTTGCAGAAGGCGAGGCGCGCTTCGTTGATGTCGAGGACGATGCTTTTTGCGCCCGCCACTTTCACAAACTCCAGCGCCGAAAGCCCGATGGGGCCGGCACCGATGACCAGCACATGCTCGCCGGGCCGCGGCGCTCCGCGGTCGATGGCGTGGCAGCCGATGGCGAGGGTCTCGACGAGCGCGAGCTGGTCGTGGCTGAGCTTCGTGGAAACGTGGAGCTTGCGCGCCGGGAGGAGCAGGCGCTCGCACATGCCGCCGTCGCACATCACGCCGAGCGTCTGGTGGTTTTCGCAGCAGTTCGTGAGGCCGCGGCGGCAGGAATAACAGCGCTGGCAATTGATGTACGGCTCGACGGAGCAGTGGTCGCCGGGTGCGACATTGGTCACGCCTTCGCCCACGGCGAGGACCTCCACGCCGAGTTCGTGGCCGGGGATCCGGGGGTAGGAAAAGAACGGCATTTTGCCGAGGAAGCCGCCGTAGTCCGTCCCGCAGATGCCGATGCGGTGGACGCGCACCAGCGCCTCGCCCGGCGCGGGCGCGGCGGGCTCGGGGAGTTCGAGGGCGCGGAATTTTTGCGGGGCGTCGAGGGAGATCGCTTTCATGGAAATGTGGGTGGCAGCATGGCGCGACGGCCGGCCGCCGACAAGGGCGGCGGCGCGGTTCCGCAGGGCAATCACCCTCCGGGCGCGGCATGGTAAGGACTATCGGTCTTGCCCGCGCCGGGAATCGGGATTGATTGGGCGGACTATGAAAACTCCCTCGCTCCTCCTCGCTGCGGTGCTCCTCGCCAGTCCACTCCAGGCCGAACCCGCGGCGGCTGCGCCGGCCGGAATCGTTCCGCTGGGGGTGGTGAAAAATGTGTCGCCGGAGGACGCGGCAAAACTGCTCAAGGACCACCCGAAGATCGTAGTGCTGGATGTGCGGACGCCGGAGGAATTCGCCGCGGGTCACATCGCCGGGGCAAAGAACGTGGATTTCCAGGCGGCGGATTTTGCGGCGAAAGTGGCGGCGCTCGACCGGAAGCAGACCTACCTCGTGCATTGCGCCGCCGGCGGGCGGAGCGGGAAGACGCTGGAGATGATGCGAGGCTTCACCGCCGTCTATCACCTCAACGAAGGGTTCAAGGCGTGGGAGAAAGCCGGGAAGCCGGTGGAGAAGTAGGCCGCCTTTTTCTAAAAGAGCCGCAGCTCCGTGACGGCGATGCGGCCGGTAAAGCAGGTGTCCACATCCGAGCCGGGCGTGCGCCGGCGGGCGTGGTAGTCGCCGTCGTAGAAATGGTGGCCGTTTTCCCCGTGGCGATAGCTGAGCGGGAGCGGGTGCGGGTCGAGCGGGCAGAAGATGATCTCGGGCTCGGGCTGGTCGCCGGC
>CAYQBV010000142.1:0-10630 GCA_964415705.1 uncultured Chthoniobacter sp.
CCCGGGTCGGGTGCTCCACCCGGAGCTCGCAGCGACCCGCCTCCTTTGGGCAGAGAGCAGACGGCGGAGCGGCACAAAGTAGCTTGGACTTTAGTCCAACGACCGCGGGCGTGCGCCCGAAAGCAGCGGGCGGGGACGGGACATCGCCGGGCCACTTTGGGCTGAAGCCCAACCTACTTTCCTCCGCCCACTGCCTTGCAGCCTCCGCGTGCGTTCACCATGGCGCAGGTGACTCTCGCCCGATGATCGGTTGGTGCGTTTTTTCAGCCCTGGCTCAGGGGTAGCGCGCGACGCGCAACCCCGTTCGCATCCTCACTCCACCACCAGCCAATTTCCGATGTCTCTCCGGGACGAAGCTGCGATCTTACGAATGGCTACTTTTTTCCGACTGGCTCCACTATGATCCTCGCCGATGAAACCTGACGCCCATTTTTGCCCATCCCGCCGCGGCTTTCTCCGCTCGCTGGCGGGTGGCTCGATGCTGCTGCCGGGGCTGCTTTCGCAACTGCTCGGCAACGAGGCCGCGCCCGCCGCCAGCGCCGATCCGCTGGCTCCGCACGCGCCGCATTTTCCCGCCAAGGCGAAGCGGGTGATCTTTCTCTACATGAGCGGCGGTGTGTCGCATGTGGACTCGTGGGATCCGAAGCCGAAGCTCTTTGCCGACGCGGGGAAGACGACTTCCATCAACGAATTCCAGGGGCGCAAAGGGGACTACAAAATGTTCCTCAAGCGCCCGCAGTTCGAGTTCGCGCGCCACGGGAAGTGCGGCACGGAGGTCAGCTCGCTCTTTCCGCGCATCGCGGGCTGCGTGGACGACCTGTGCGTGATCCGCTCGATGAAATCCGACCACACGAACCACTACGAGGCCACGCTCGGCATGCACACGGGCTCGTTCAGTTTCGCGCGCCCGAGCATCGGCTCGTGGGTCAGCTACGGGCTGGGCACGGAGAATAACAACCTCCCGTCCTTCGTCGTCATCGCGCCGAAATCGCCCTACGCCGGCGGGCAGGTCTGGGGCAGCGACTTCCTGCCCGGCGCGCATCAGGGCACGCTCGTGGTGCCGGGCGCCGATCCCATCGCCAACGTCCAGCGCCGCGCCGCGAGCAGCCGCTTGCAGGAACTCGAACTCGCCGAAATGGCGCGCATGAACCAACGCCATCTCGCCGCCCGCGCCGGCGACCCGCTGCTCGACGCCCGCATCCGTTCGTTTGAAACCGCGTTCGGCATGCAGATGGAAGTGCCGCACGTTTTCGATCTCGCGCAGGAAAGCGACGCCACCCTCGCGCTCTACGGCCTGCAGCGCGGGCAGACCAGCGGCTTTGGCTGGCAATGCCTCATCGCCCGCCGCCTCGCGGAGAGCGGCGTGCGCTTCGTGGAGTTGATTGACACCGGGTCCTCCAACAACTGGGACTCCCACGGCAACATGCAGGAACACGTGCCGCTCGCGAAGAACGTGGACCAGCCGATCGCCGGCTTGCTCAGGGATTTGAAACAGCGCGGCATGCTCGACGACACGCTGGTCGTCTGGACCACGGAGTTTGGCCGCACGCCGTTCAACAACGCCGCAGGTGCCGCGGGGCGCGAGCATCATCACTGGGTATTCTCGTCGTGGCTCGCGGGCGCGGGTGTGAATGCGGGCACGGTTTACGGGTCGTCCGACGACTACGGCATCAATGTCGGCGCGGACCCCGTCCACGTGCACGACTTTCACGCCACCATCCTCCACCTGCTCGGCTTCGACCACGAACGCCTCACCCATCGCCACACCGGCCGCGACTATCGGCTGACGGATGTGGCGGGAAAAGTCGTGCGCGGGCTGCTCGCGTGATATCCGAAATCTTCCATCCGCTGTCGTCCTGGGAAAAAACATGACTGCCCCCCGAACTCAATTCCAACTCTCCCGCCGCCGCTTCCTGTCACAGACCGCCTCGGGCTTTGGCCTGATGGCGCTGGCCGATTTGCTCGGCACAAAATCCATCGCCACCGGGCTGGAGGATGCCGCGCTCCACGGCGGGCTCGGAGCCCCGCACTTTGCGCCGAAGGCCAAGCGTGTCATCTACCTCTTTCAATCCGGCGGTCCGAGTCACATGGACCTTTTCGACTACAAGCCCGTGCTGAACGAGCAGCATGGCAAGGACGTGCCGGCGAGCGTGCTCGGGACGCAGCGGGTGTCGCTGATGACGCGCGACAAAGGACGCCGCGCGTTCGGTTCGCCCTACAGATTTGCGCAGCACGGTGAAAGCCGCGCATGGGTCAGTGAGCTGATGCCGCACACCGCGAGCGTGGTGGACGAACTGTGCTTCATCAAATCGCTGCAAACCGAGCCGATCAATCACGACCCCGCGGTCACTTTCATCCAGACCGGACGCGCCATCACGGGACGCCCGGCATTCGGGTCGTGGATGCACTATGGACTCGGCAACGCCAGCAAGGATCTGCCGGCGTATGTGGTGATGATCAGCGGCGCGACCGATCAGCCGATCCTCAGCCGGTACTATCACAACGGTTTTCTCCCGAGCCGCTTTCAAGGCGTGCAGTTCCAGTCCGCGGGCGACCCCGTGCTTTTTCTCTCGAACCCGACGGGCATCGATCACCAGAACCGCGGCGAGATCATCGGCACGATCAATCAGCTCAACGCCCTCCAACACGCGCAAAGCGGCGACCCGGAGATCGAGGCGCGCATGGATTCGTTTGAAATGGCCTACCGCATGCAGACCTCGGTGCCGCAACTCATGGACGTTGCGAGCGAGCCCAAGGAAGTCCTTGCCATGTACGGCCCAAACGTGACGAAGCCGGGCAGCTACGCCTACCAGTGCCTCATGGCGCGCCGTCTCGCCGAGCGCGACGTGCGTTTTGTGCAAATCTTCCACGCCGGATGGGACCACCACCGGGACCTCCGCAAAGACATCAAACGTCAGGCGGATTCAAGCGACCAGGCGTCGGCCGCTTTGATTAAGGATTTGAAAATGCGCGGCATGTTGGAAGACACGCTCGTCGTGTGGGGCGGGGAGTTTGGCCGCACCGCCTACTCGCAGGGCGACGACTTGAACGGGCGCGATCATCACCCGCGCTGCTACACGATCTGGATGGCCGGCGGCGGCATCCAGCCGGGCATCACCGTCGGCGCGACGGACGACTTCGGCTACAACGTGGTCGAGAACGTCATCCACGTCCGCGACCTGCATGCCACGATGCTGCACCTGCTCGGCATTGATCATCAGCGGTTCACGTTCAAAAACCAGGGCCTCGACGACCGGCTCACCGGCGTGGAGCCCGCGCGTATCTTGCGGGAGATTTTGGTCTGAGGAGCCATCGTTCAGTGGAGGGAAGGGGAGCGCGGGCTTCCAGCCCGTTGGAGCCGGCATCCTGCCGGCGACCCGCACGCGTGTTGGTGTCCGTGGATCGGTGACGTGGGCACGCGCCATCCGCAGCCGGCAGGATGCCGGCTGCTGCGGCCAGGATGGCCGCGCTCCCCTTCCCTCAACGGCATCGTTCCGGCTAAGGATCGCGCGCCATTGCGATTCTCCCCTTGCCGTGGCGCTTGATTCCGTCTAGCGCTGTTTCCCGATACCGCTACTTTCCCCACGCATGCGCCCGATTATCGCCGCACTGTTTTTCATCGTCTCCGCGCTGCCGGGAGCGGGTGCGGCGGCGCCTGGGGGGAAAGCTCCCAACCTTTCCCAGCTCCCGCCTCCGGCGAATGCGACGGTGGATTTTGCGCGCGACATCCGGCCGCTGCTTGCGGATCGCTGCGTGAAATGCCACGGGCCGGAGAAGCAGAAAGGCGGGCTGCGGCTCGACGCGAAAGCGCCGGCGATGCAGGGCGGCGATGACGGGAAGATCATCGAGCTGGGGAAGAGCGCGGAGAGCCGACTGATTCATCTCGTGGCGGGGCTGGAGGCCGACACGGTGATGCCGCCGAAGGACAAGGGCGAGCGCCTCACGGCGGTGCAGATCGGGATGCTACGGGCGTGGATTGATCAAGGCGCAAACTGGCCGGACGACGGCAAGGTAGCGAAGCTGCGCAGCGATCATTGGTCGTTGCAGCCGCTGAAGATGCCCGCCGCGCCAGCGGCGGCGCTGGACGCTTTCGTGCAGGCAAAGCTCGCGGCGAAAGGCCTGGCGCTTTCGCCCGAGGCGGACCCGCGCACGCTGATCCGGCGCGTCACTTTCGACCTCACCGGCCTGCCGCCGACGCCGGAGGAGGTCGAGGCATTTGCCGAGTCGTATGGGGCAAATGGGACGCATCAGTCCCATGAGCCCCATCCGGCCTATCGCGCGCTCGTGGACCGCCTGCTCGCCAGCCCGCGCTACGGCGAGCGCTGGGGCCGGCATTGGCTGGACGTGGCGCGCTATACGGAGAGCCAGGGTTTTGAATACGACCGCCTCCGCGACAACGCGTGGCACTACCGCGATTACGTCATCCGCGCTTTCAACGCCGACAAGCCATACGACCGCTTCATGCGCGAGCAGATCGCCGGTGATTTGCTCGATCCGGTGACCACCGACGGCATGGTCGCGCCGAGCCTGCTCGTCTGCGGCCCGTGGGATCAGGCGGGGAATGCGCAGGCCAACGCGACGCAGAAGATGATCACCCGCGAGGATGAACTGGAGGATTTGCTCGGCGTCGTCGGCCAGACGTTTCTCGGCCTCACGGTCAACTGCGCGCGCTGCCACGCGCACAAATTCGACCCGATCCCGCACGAGGATTACTACCGCATGAAGGCCGTCTTCGAGGGCGTGAAGCATGGCGAGCGGGAGATTGCCATCGCGGATGCCCAGGAAGAGCCAGCGAAGAATCGAGCGCGCCGGGCCGAGTTGGGGAACGCGATTGTCGCGTCCGCGAAAACGGTCGCGCAGCTCGAGGCCGCGGGCGCGAAAGCGGCGGCCGGCAAACGTCCGGCGACCGCTCCGCCGCCGGGGCCGGCGGCGTTGGCGCGCTGGACGTTCGACGGCTCTCCGGCGTCCGTCATGCCTGGCCGGGCGCTCGGCGGTGCAGAGATCGCGCATGGCCGCCTGAAACTGGCGAAGCCCGGCGCCTTTTTCAAAACCGAGCCGCTGCCCCGCGACATCGGTGAGCGGACGCTGGAGGCGTGGGTTTCGCTGGCCACGGTGGAGCAGGGTGGGGGAGCGGCGATTTCGCTCGAGACCAGCAAGGGCGGCGAGTTCGACGCCATCGTCTTCGGGGAGCGGCAGCCGAAGAAATGGATGGCGGGCAGCGCCAATTTCGCCCGCACCCAGGACCTCGCGCTGCCTGACGAAACCGCCGCGCCCGGCACGCTCATCCACGTGGCCATGGTCTATCGCGCGGACCAGACCATCGCTTTCTTCCGCAACGGCCAGCCCGCCGGCAAAGCCTACAGCGCCAAGTCGCTCGCGACCTACAAGGCCGGCGATGGTCATGTCCTCCTCGGCCTCCGCCACACCGGCGCGGGCGGAGGCTACCTCAGCGGTGAAATCGCGCAGGCGGCGCTCTACGATCGCGCGCTGAGTGCGGCGGAAATCGCGGCGTCGTTCCGCGCCGGCGGGTCGTCGGTTTCGCCCGCGGAAATTCTCGCCGCTCTCACCGTCGAGCAGCGCGCCGCGCGGGAGAACGCCCTGGCCGAAGGCCAGAAACTCAGCGCCGCACTCGAGTCTCTCCCGCCCGCCAAACCGCCCCGCAGGGAGACCTCCTACGTCGGCACCCGCGTCCAGCCCTCGCCGACAAAACGCCTCGTCCGCGGCGACGTCCATTCGCCCGCCGAGATCGTCGCCCCCGGTGCCCTTGTTGCCGTTTTCAATCTCGAATCCGACTTCGGCCTGGCCGCCGACGCGCCCGAGGCGCAGCGCCGCCTGAAATTCGCCGACTGGCTCGCCGACGCGCGTAATCCGCTGCCCGCGCGTGTGATGGTGAACCGCGTGTGGCACCTGCACTTCGGCCAGGGCCTCGTCGCCACGCCCAACGATTTCGGTGCCAGTGGCACCAAGCCCACGCACCCCGAACTGCTCGACTGGCTCGCGGGAAAATTCATCGCGAGCGGCTGGAGCGTGAAGGCGCTGCACCGGCTGATCGTGACATCGGCGACGTATCGGCAGAGTTCCAGTGTTCAGTATTCAGTCGGCAGTATTCAGTCGGGAGCCAGTGCCAGTCCCGCTGCGGCTACTGAACACCGAACACTGAATACTGAATACTTTCAGAAAGCCGCCGCCCTCGACGCCGACAACACCCTCCTCTGGCGCTTCTCTCCGCGCCGTCTCGAAGCCGAAGCCGTCCGCGATGCCATGCTCGCCGTCAGCGGCCAGCTCGATTTGCAAATGGGCGGGCCCAGCTTCCGCGGAGCCTCCTACGCCTCCGACGGAAAAGGCGGCCCCGACTCCAACCGGCGCACCGTCTATCGGATGAACGTCAACAGCGGCAAAGACCCGCTGCTCGACGCCTTCGACTGCCCCGATCCCGCCGTGAAAACCCCGCGCCGTGGCGCCACCATCACCCCGCTCCAGGCGCTCGAACTCATGAACAATGCCTTCGTCCAGCGCCAGGCGAAAGGTCTCGCCCAGCGCGCGCTGAACGCCGCCGCCGGCGACCCGCCCGCCGCCATCCAAACCGCCTACCGCCTCGCCCTCGGCCGCCCACCCACCGCCGCCGAAGCCCGCCTCGCGCAAGCCGCCGCGCAGGAGCGCGGACTCCCGAGCGTGTGTTGGGCGCTGCTCAATTCCACCGAATTCGTCTATGTCCAATAACGACAATCTCCCCCCCGGCGCGGCGTTTTCGCGGCGGCATTTCCTGTGGAACTCGGGCGGCGGGTTGGGGGCGATCGCGCTGGCGTGGCTGCTGCAGCGGGATCAGGCGCGCGCGGAGGGGAGTGCGCCGGGGTCCGCGCGGGTGCCGCGTTTTCCGCCGAAGGCGAAGCGCGTGGTGCAGATCTTCTGCGCGGGCGGCGTGAGTCACATCGACGCCTTTGACTTCAAGCCAGAGCTGGCGCGGATGCACGGGAAGACGCTGGAGGGGAAGGGGGAGAATCTCGGATTTTTTGGCCAGCCGGGGAAGATCATGAAGTCGGTGTACGACTTCCGGCAGCACGGGAAATCGGGCGCGTGGATGAGCAGTCTGCTGCCGCATCTGGCGGGCTGCGTGGACGATGTCTGCTTCATCAAGTCGATGTTTGCGAAGAGCAACAATCACACGCCCGCCGCGTTCCAGATGAACAGCGGCTTTACGCTGAACGGCTTCCCGAGCATGGGCGCGTGGCTGAGCTACGGGCTGGGGACGGAGAATGAGAATTTGCCCGCGTTTGTGGTGTTGCCCGATCCGCGGAGTCTGCCAGCGGGGGGCTCGATCAATTGGACGTCGGGCTTTCTCCCGGCGAATCATCAGGGCGTGGCGTTTCAGACGAAAGGCGGTGCGCCGATTCCCGATCTGGACACGCCGGCGGGGACGGCGCCGGGCGCGCGGGCGGCGGACATGGAGTTACTGGCGGCGATGAACCGCGGGTTCGCGGCGGCGCATCCGGGAGACGATGCTTTCGCCGCGCGGCTGCGCTCCTACGAGCTGGCGGCGCGGATGCAGGTGAGCATCCCGGAGGTGGCGAATCTGGAGGCGGAGCCGGAGAGCATCAAACGGCTCTACGGGCTGGGGGAGCCGGCAAACAAAGGGTTCGCGCGCAATTGCCTCATGGCGCGGCGGCTTCTGGAGCGCGGCGTGCGCTTTGTGCAGGTCATCAATGGCGGCATCTTCGGCGGGAGCCCGCGGATCAATTGGGATGGGCACGAAAACGTGAAGGAGAATCACGACACGCAAGCCGCGACGATGGATAAGCCGGTGGCGGCGCTCATCCAGGATCTCAAGCAGCGCGGGATGCTGGAGGACACGCTCTTTATCTGGTCCACCGAGTTTGGGCGCAGCCCCGCGACGCAAGGCGTCGGCTCGCCCGGTCGCGACCATCATCCCACCGCGTTCACCTGCTTCCTCGCCGGCGCGGGCGTGAAGAAGGGCATCAGCTACGGCACGTCCGACGAGATCGGTTACTTCGTCGGGGAGAACAAGGTCATCATCCCGGACTTTCACGCCACGATCCTGCACCTACTCGGTCTCGATCACGAAAAGCTGACCTTTTACCACAACGGCATCAACCGCCGGCTGACGGATGTGCATGGGCATGTGATCCGGGACATCCTCAGCTAGCATTGGCCCGGGCTTAATCCGGGCATGTGTCGCTGCGGTTCGAGGCCATACCTGCGCGCTCTCATCTCATGCGATTCCTTTTTCCTCCCTCCCTGTCATCATTCCTCGTTGCACCGTTTCTCCAAAAGCGCGTGGCGCGCGGCTTGGGAAGGGTTGTCGCCCTATCGGGTGTGGTCCTGCTCAGTGCGGTCCAGGTTTGGGCGGAGGATAAGCCGGCACCGGCAACCCCGGTGGAGGCACCGCCCCTTTCGGACATGGTGCTCATCAAGACGGGCACCAACAACGGAAAGGATCCGGATGGGCGGGAGCACAGCCTGACCGTGCAAACTTTCTGCATGGACAGCAAGGAAGTGACGAAGGCGCGGTGGGACGAGGTCTATCTATGGGCCAAAGCGCATGGCTACCAATTCGACAATCCTGGCGGAGGCAAGGCGCCGGATCATCCGGTGGTTTCGGTCAATTGGTTTGATTGCGTGAAGTGGTGCAATGCGCGGAGCGAAAAGGAGGGCAGGCCCGTCTTCTATCTACTGGATGGGAAGCCGTATCGGACGGGCAAGGACATCAAGGGCTTGAAAGTGGACTTTGCGGTTGCCGGTTACCGGTTGCCGACCGATGCGGAGTGGGAATATGCGGCGCGCGGTGGTTTGCCGGGCAAGCGGTATCCGTGGGGAGATGAGATCGATCACAGCAAGGCGAACTATCTGGGGCACTCCTCAGGCATCACCTACGATAAGGGATACGAGGGGAATAACCGGCGGTTTGTTACCGTGGACGGGGCATCCACGGCGGCGGTGGGTAGCTTTCCTCCAAACGCCTATGGGTTGTATGACATGGTGGGTAACGTGTGGGAGTGGAACTGGGATTGGTCACTAACCTCACCCAATGTGCATCGCTCGCTCCGCGGCGGTGCCTACTCCTACTCGTGCGACTATGCGCGCCTGGCCTCCCGCTCCGACCTCTACACGGAGAACACCTATTACTCCATCGGCTTTCGCACGGCTCTCACTCCCGACGAAAAGGCCAAAGGACCCAACCAATGAAGCTCAAAACCTTTGCCATACTGGTGTGGGTCGCGTGCCTTGCGGCGCTGAATCTCCACGCGACTAATCCGCTTAATCTTCTGCCGACACCGAAGGAGCTGAAAGTCGAGGGCGGACAGCTTCCGCTCACGGCAGAGACGCGCATTGTGGCTGCTGATCCAAAGCTAAAACCGCTGGCGGAGATTTTGTCGGACGAAATCCTCCTCGTCACGAAGCTGAGGCTGCCGGTCGCCGAAGGAGAGGCGAAAGTCGGCGACATCGTTTTGAAACTCAATCCGCAACTCAAGGCGGGCGCTGATATTCTTACGGTGCGCGGCCAGGAAGTGCTCAAGACCCGGGACTACGCCCACACGATCTCCGTCACTGATCGCATCCTGATCGAAGGCTGGGACTACCGGGCCACGTGCGAAGGCACGGCGACTCTGCTGCAAGCCATCGTCGTGCAGGGCGACACGGCGTCTGTTCCGAAGATGACGCTCAAGGACTGGCCGTATTCCGATTACGGCGCGATCATGCCCGACTGCGCGCGGAGCCATCAGCCGATCCACGTTTTGAAGATCGCCGTCGAGACCTGCCGGCTGTTCAAAATTCGCTACCTGCATTTGCACTTGAGCGACGACAGCGCATTCACCTTTCCCTCCACGACCTACCCGGATGCCAGCAGCGTGCATCATCCGCCAGTCACGCCTTACACGCTCGATGAGCTAAAGGACTTGGTGGCTTATGCGGATGCGCGCGGGGTGACTTGTGTGCCGGAGCTGGAAGGTCCGGGGCACTGCACGGCTTTGATGAGCGGCCTCAAGGGGAAACTCGGAGATCCGAAATGGCGCGCGATGGATGTGGTGAATCCCGACATTTATCCGGTGCTGGATACGCTGGTGGGCGAAATGTGTGCGGTCTTCAAGAGTTCGCCCTATTTCCACATCGGTGGCGATGAGGTGGAGCCGGCGTTTTACATCAGCAATGACCATGTGAAGAAATACATGAAGGAGAACGGCCTCAAGGGTGAGCACACAGTCTGGCTGACCTATGGCCAGAACATGGCGAAGATCGTGAAGAAGCACGGCAAGAAAGCCATCATGTGGGATGGTCGTCCCGTCGGTGTGCCGCTGGATCGCGAACTGGCCAAGGACATCATCCTTTACACTTGGTTTCCGCTCAAAGGCCGCGCCCGCGAGGCACTGGACTTCGGCTACACCACCATCACCACGCCGTGGGATATGCCTCCTTTTCCCGAGTTCAGCATCTTTAGCTGCAATGGCGACCTGCTGACCAAACAGGACAAGGTGCTCGGGCACTGCCGTCCGATGTGGGAGATGGATCAGGTCAACCTCGTGCTGAACATATCCTCATCGACACCCGCGGCGACGGCCCGCGCAAGACCGGCCTGATCACGTTCAACCGGCCGAAGCAGCTGAACGCGCTGAAC
>CAYQBV010000143.1:0-10605 GCA_964415705.1 uncultured Chthoniobacter sp.
TGATCCCAGAGGGAATGGCATCAATGGCGCCTAGAAATGGGCGCGGAAAATCGGCACCACCGCCTGGGCCACGACCTCGACGCTCAGGGCGGTCCCGCTTTCGCGCTCGAGGCTGGTCATTTCCACGGCGGCGATGCCGCAGGGGGTGATGGCGCGGTAGGGGGTGAGGTCGCCGCCGACGTTCAGGGCGAAGCCGTGGAGGCTGATCCAACGGCGGACGCCGATGCCGATGGAGGCGAGCTTTTTCTCCCCGACCCAGACGCCGGTGAGGCCGGGGCGCCGCCCGGCGGGGACGCCGAGGTGGGCGCAGATGGCGAGGAGCATTTCCTCGAGGGCGCGGAGGTAGCGGTGGAGGTCCTGGCCGCGCGGGCGGAGGTCGAGGATGGGGTAGCCGATGAGCTGGCCGGGGCCGTGGTAGGTGGCTTGGCCGCCGCGCCCGGTGACGATGAGCGGGTGCGGGAGGGCGGCGGGGTCGCGCAGGCTGGAGTGGTCGGGGGTGCGGCCGATGGTATAGACGGGGTCGTGCTCGAGGAGGAGGAGGGTGTCGGGCGCGGCGGGGTCGGCGAGTTTGCGGGCGACGAGGTCTTCCTGCAGGGCGAGCGCCTGGGCGTAGGGGAGGCGGCCGAGCCAGCGGGTGTGGAGCATGGCGGGGAGGTCGGCGCGGGGAAGGCCGGGCCGGCCTACATGTTGTCGTCGCCGCCCCAGAGGTGCTCTTTGGTCCAGCGCTCTTCGTAGAGTTTGCAGAGGCCGATGGCCGGGGCGACGCCGCCGTAGTAGGAAGCGGTGGTGGTGTACTGCTTGTCCTCGTCGTAGGTGCCGACGGCGACGATCACATGATCGAAATGTTCGGTCAGGATCTCAAAGGCTTTGTCGATCATCATTTGCTGCGCTTCGGTCATGGCGGGAAGGTGAAAGTGGAAGGGGGAAAGCGAAAGCGGAAAATGGGGCGGAGGCGCGGGGCGGCGGAGGGGACGCGCTTTTTTTTGCGGGAAAATGCGGACATGGCGGGGCGATCGCGCTAAGGACGGGGTCATGCACAACTCTTCCTCCGCTCCCTGTCTCGCGCCGCACGCGGCGCACCCGCGCTCCCTTTTCCACTGCCTCGGATCGGCCCTGCTGGGGCTCGCGGTGCTCGCCTCGAGTCTCGGAGCGGCGGAGGTGGCTCCGGCCCCGGTGATCAAGTCCGCGAATGATCCGACGAAGCCGGTGCCGGGTGGCGTGCGGTGGTTCGGGCGGATGCACAACGACTACGTGGGGCAGTGCAAGAACAACAAGTTCGACCTGGTTTTTCTCGGCGACTCGATCACGCAGATGTGGCCGCGGGATCACTTCAACGCGCAGTTTGGGAAGTTCAACGTGGTGAACTTCGGCATCGGCGGGGACCGCGCGGAGAATGTGCTCTGGCGGATGGAGAACGGCGAACTGCAGGGCACGGCGCAGAAGCTGACGGTGCTGCTGATCGGCACGAATAATCAGGGGATGAACACGGCGGAGGAGGTGGCGATCGGCGTGACGGCCGTGGTGAAGAAGCTCCAGGCGAACTGCCCGCAGACGAAGATTCTGCTGCTGGGGATTTTCCCGTCCACCGGCACGCCGCTGGAGAAGACGAAGACGGCGAACGCGATCATCGCGAAGCTGGATGACGGGAAGAAGGTGCGCTACCTGGACGCGGGCGCGAAGTTTCTCGACGCGGAGGGCAAGATGATGCCGGGGATTTTGAGCGACGCGGTCCATTTGCAAAGGAAGGGCTACGAAATCTGGGCCGAGGCGATCCTGCCGCTGGTGAAGGAGATGATGGCCGCGCCCGCTGCGCCATGAGGTGGCGTCGCCTCTGGTGGGTGCTGGTGCTGGCGCTGCTCGTGGGCCCGGCGGAGGCGGTGGAATACCGGGTGGTCGAGCACCTCGGGAAGCGGCACACGGTCTGCACGGCCGATCCTGCGCGGGAGCGGCTGGAGTTGTTTCTCAAGGACGACCGAGGGGCGGTGTTGCACACGTTTGCGGCCGTCGAGGCGAGGCTCGGAGGTCAGGGCAAGCGGCTCATTTTCGGGATGAACGCCGGGATGTTTCACGCCAACTCGGAGCCGGTGGGCTTGTTGGTCGTCGATGGCCGCGAGATCGCGCCGCTGAATACCGCTCAGGCTGAGGGGAATTTCTTTTTGCAGCCGAACGGGGTCTTTGCTGTGACGGACGCCGGCGCGGTGGTCGTGGAGGCGGCGGGTTGGCCGGCGGTCGGCGGCAAGGTGCGCCTCGCCACGCAATCGGGACCGATGCTGGTGATCGAGGGCGCGCTGCACCCGGCCTTTCGCGCGGAGTCGGTCTCCCGGCTCTTTCGCAACGGCGTCGGCATCGGCCCGGACAGGAAGGTGCTGTTCGTCATCTCGAACGAGCCCGTGAATTTCCACGAATTCGCCACCCTCTTTCGCGACGCCCTGCGCTGCCGCAACGCGCTCTTTCTCGACGGCACGCTTTCCAGCCTCCACGCGCTGGAACTCAAGCGCAGCGACTACAAAATGCCCCTCGGACCCATCCTCGGCGTGACCGCCGGGAAACCGAATCCGTAACGCTCGGCTACGTGAATACTCCCGAGGTCGGCATGCTCGTCCTGGGAAGGGCCTCGTCCTTGAGTTTCGCACTGAGCATCATGTGGAAATCGCCCATCATCTGCACCACGGCGGGGCCGCGCTGGAGCACGGCTTTGGCGAGCTTTTCGTAGTGCGCCGAGTTGCGCTGGGCGAGTTCGGAGAGCGCCATGATGACGGCGAGCGTGTTATTGATGTCGTGCTTCACATCCCGAAACTTGTCGTAAAGGGCTTGCAGTTCTTCGCGGGTCATTTGGAAAGTATTGTCGGACATCGCTTAATTGCCTCTGGAGAGGGCTTCGGGGTTGTGCTTTGCTTTGCGGTTTGAACCGACGGCGGAAATGCCAGCACAAGCAATCAAAATCACGGGGGCTCGCCAGCACAATCTCCGGAACCTCACACTGGAGATTCCGCGGGAAAAGTTGGTCGTGATCACAGGTTTGAGTGGGTCTGGTAAGTCGTCATTGGCTTTTGACACGCTCTACGCGGAGGGCCAAAGGCGCTACGTGGAGAGCTTGTCCGCCTATGCAAGGCAGTTTCTGGACCAAATGCAGAAACCTGACGTGGATTTTATTGAAGGACTGTCTCCGGCCATCGCGATCGAGCAGCGGAGTTCGGGCGGAAATCCGCGCTCGACGATCGCCACGACGACGGAGATTTACGACTACCTGCGGCTGCTCTTTTCCTCTGTGGGACAGCCCCACGATCCGGCCACGGGCGCGCCCGTTTTCAAACTCACGCAGCAGCAGATCGCCGACAAGATCGCGGCCTATCCGGCGGAAAGTCGCATCGTGCTGCTGGCTCCGATTGTGCAAAGCGAAGTCGGAGAATTTCGCGACGTAATTGAGAAACTGAAGCGCGAAGGCTTTGTGCGGGTGCGCGTGGATGGCGAAATTATCGAACTGGCGCGGCCCGAGCCGATCCGGCTGACCAAGGGCGACAAACATGTGATTGAGGTGGTCGTGGACCGGCTAGTCGTCCGCGAGGGGGTGCGCACGCGGCTGGCGGATTCGCTGGATACGACGCTAAAGTGGGGTGGAGGGAAGGTGGTGGTGCTCCGAGAGCAACGGGGCGACGGAGAGACGGAGAGACGGAGAGACGGGGCGAAAGAGCAGGCCTCCATCTCCCCTTCCCTCCTTCCCTCTGTCCCTCCCTCTTCCCCGGGCTGGGAGTCGCACCGCTACTCCACCGATTTCAGCAATCCCGACACCGGCTTCACCCTGCCCACGCTGACGCCGAAGCACTTCTCCTTCAACTCGCACTTTGGCGCGTGCCCGGACTGCCACGGCCTCGGCACGGAGCTGGTCTGCGACCCGGATCTCATGATCCCCGACCGTGAGAAATCGCTCGCCGAAGGCGCGGTCGCGCCGTGGGCCAGGGCGAACAAGCGCATGCAGGGTTATTACCAGGGCATCCTCACCTCGCTCGCGAAGGAATACCGGGTTTCGATGGACGCCCCGTATGGCGAGCTCGCGCCCGCGTTTCACGAGGCCCTCTGCCACGGCACGGGCGAGCGGGCGCTCACCTTTTCCTGGGGTGAAAATGGCAAGCGCGAGAAGGTGGAGAAGCCGTTCAACGGGCTCGTGGCCGCGCTCCAGAACCTTTACGAGACGACCGACAGCGAGCTTTCGCGCCAGCGCATCCGCCAATACATGAGCCGCCGGACCTGCGCGACCTGCGCGGGCGCGCGGCTGAAACCGGAGATTCTCGGGGTGACCGTGAGTGCGAATTTCAGATTTCAGATTTCAGATTTCAGATCGGGCACCGCCGCGAAATCCAATCTGAAATCTGAAATCGGCGATCTGAAATCCCTCAACATCCACCAGTTCTGCCGCCTCTCGATTGACGACGCGCTGCGCTTCGTGGAGACGCTGGCTTTTAATGAGCAGCAGCGCTTCATCACCAGCGAGGTGCGGCGGGAGATCGCAGCGCGGCTGAGTTTTCTCGTGGAGGTCGGGCTCGGCTACCTCTCGCTGGATCGCGAAAGCGGGACGCTGAGCGGCGGCGAAGCGCAGCGCATCCGGCTGGCCACGCAGATCGGCAGCGGGCTGGCGGGCTGTCTTTACGTGCTCGATGAGCCGAGCATCGGGTTGCATCAGCGTGACAACGACCGGCTCATCGGCACGCTGCGGCGGCTGCGGGATTTGGGAAATTCCGTCATCGTCGTCGAGCACGACGAGGACACCATCCGCTGCGCCGACCACATCCTCGACCTCGGCCCCGGCGCGGGCGCGCGCGGCGGCTACCTCGTGGCCCAGGGCACGCTGGCCGAGGTGCTCGCGGTGGAGAATTCGCTCACCGCCCAATACCTCAGCGGGCGCGCGAAAATCCCCGTGCCGAAGCAGCGGCACCGCCCGCAATTGGTCGCGCCGCAGAACCTCAAGGACGAGCACAACCCCGGCTGGCTGACCATCACCGGCGCGCGGGAAAACAACCTCCAGGGCGTGACCGCGTCCTTTCCGCTCGGCTGCCTCACATGCGTGACCGGCGTCTCCGGCAGCGGGAAATCCACGCTCGTCGATGACATCCTGCGGCGCGCGTTGTTCCGCCATTTCTACCGCTCCAAAGACCGCCCCGGCAAACACGCCGCGCTCCACGGCCTCGAGCAAATCGACAAAGCGATCGTCATCGACCAGACGCCCATCGGGCGCACGCCGCGCTCGAATCCCGTGACCTACACGAGCGCGTTTGGACCGATCCGCGAACTCTTTGCCGGCCTGCCCGCCTCGCGCATCCGCGGCTACGAGGTCGGGCGCTTTTCCTTCAACGTGAAAGGCGGGCGCTGCGAGGCCTGCGAGGGCGACGGCGTGAAAAAGATCGAGATGCACTTTCTCGCCGACGTCTATGTGGAGTGCGAAGTCTGCCGCGGCCGGCGCTACAACCGCGAGACGCTGGAGATCACCTACAAGGGCAAGAACGTCGCCGACATCCTCGACCTGACCGTGGACGAAGCCGCGCGCTTTTTCCGCAACGTGACGCAGATCCACGACAAACTCGTGGCGCTCGAAGACGTGGGCCTCGGCTACGTGCGGCTCGGACAAAACGGCACGACGCTCAGCGGCGGCGAGGCGCAGCGGATCAAGCTCGCCGCGGAGCTGGCGAAAAAGGCGACCGGGCGCACGGTCTATATCCTCGACGAGCCGACGACCGGGCTGCATTTCGCGGACATCCACAAGCTGCTCGAAGTGCTCGCGAAACTGCGCGACGCCGGCAACACGCTCGTGGTCATCGAGCACAATCTCGAAGTCATTAAATGCGCCGACTGGGTGCTCGACCTCGGTCCGGAAGGCGGCGCGGGCGGCGGGCGGATCGTCGCGCAGGGCACGCCGGAGGAGATCGCCGCGGTTGAGGACAGCCACACCGGGCGGTATTTGCGGAGGATGTTATGAAGCGCAAAGCGTTCACCGTCCTCGTCCTCGCCGCGAGCATTCCCTTCGCGCATACCGCCGATCCTGCGCTGCTCACCGAGGCGCGGCAGGCGCTGGCCGAATCCATCCCGCAGGTCGCCGTGCAGAAACTCAAAACGCTGCTCGCGAAAACCGGCGTGCCGGCGGCGGATCGTCGCGCCGCGCAGCTCGAACTGGGCGCGGCATATCTGGCCGGCGAGAACGATGAGGCCGCGCTCGCCGCGGTGCAGACGCTGGCGGACAAAGGCGATGCGGCGGCTCAATTGCTGCGCGCGCAGGTCTTCGCGCGGGCGGGCTGGTGGAAGGAGTCGCTCGCACTTTTCGAGGAACTGGCCGCGCCCGCCGACGCCCCCGCCGCGGCCCGGCTCGGGCTCGTGGAAAGCCGCGCCGCGCTCGGGCGAACCGCGGAAGCGGTGGCCGCGCTGGAGGTTTTCGTGCGCGAACAGCCGCAGCACCCCGCAGCGGCACTGCGCCTCGCGGCGCTGCTCATCGAGACCGGCGACGCCCAGCGCGCGCGCGCAGCCTGGGTCACGGCGACCGCCCTTTGGCCCGCCGACGCACTGGAGCGGAAATATCTCGAAGGCCGGCTGCTCCTGCTGGAGAGCCGCTTCGCGGAAGCGCTCGCCCTTTTCGACGAACTCCAGCGCGCGCCGGAGCGGCTCGCCGAGAGCATGCTTTTCGGCGCGGCGCTCGGCTCGTCCGAGGCCACGCTGCGGCTCAACGGCCCCGACACCGCCGACACGGCCATCGAGAAATTCATCGGCCGCTATCCCACCAGCCGGTATCTCGACGCCGCGTTCCAGCGTCTCGACCAAATCTACGCGCAGCAGCCGCATCCCTCCGAAACGGCGCTCAAACAGTGGACCAAAGATGGCGCGCCGCGCGTGGCGGTCCTCGCGCGTTTCCACACCGCACGGTTGCGCGTGCGGGCGAAAAATCCCGACGGCGCGCTGAAGGCACTGAACGGCCTCTTCGAGAATTTCCCCGCCAGTCCGCTCGTAGTCGGAGCGCGGCTGATGCAGGCCGATCTGCTCTTTGCAAAAGGCGACCTGGCCGCCGCTGTCGTGGCGCTCGAAGACGCTGAGCGCCGCACCGCGGACGACGGACAGCGGGCCGAGGTCGAGTTGCGCCGCGCGCTCGTCCACTACCGGCAGGGCGAGTGGCTGCTCGCCGCGAATTCCTTCCGCGGCGCCGCCGAACGTTCCGCACGCCTGCGCCCCAACGCGGCCTACGGCGCCGCGCTCGCCGCGCTCGCGCTCGGAAATCACGAACGCTTTGCCACCGACTACCAGATGCTCAACGCTGCCGCGCCCGACAGCCCGCTGTGCAGCGCGCTCCTCCTCGAGCAGGGGCTCGCCCGCGCCCGTACGGCCGACGCCCGCGCCGCCGAGACGCTCGCCACTTTCCTCCACCACTACCCGCAACACCCGCGCCAGAGCGAGGCGCGGCTGGCTCTCGCGGAGCTGGCCTTTGCCGCCGACGACCGTCCCGGCGCAGCTCGCTACCTCCGCGTGACCAATGAGTCCGCGCCCTCCCTCGACACCGTCGAGCAAGCCGCCTACCTCGCGATTTTTCTCGGCGACGAAGCGTCCACCCAGCCCGCCGACGAGGTCGCCATTCAGCGCGCCACCGCGTTTCTCCGCGACTACCCGCGCTCCACTTTGCTGCCGGAAGTCCGCATGAAACTCGGCCAGCTCCACGTCCGCGCGGGCGATCACGCGGGTACCGAGACGCAGTTCACGCTGCTCGCCCAGGAGCAGCCCGCCGGGCCGTACGCCGAGGCCGCGCTCTTCCTCGCCGGGCAATCCGCCATGCGCAGCATCAATCCCGGGGCCGTGGACCGGGCGCTCGCGCTTTTCGACCAGGTCGTGAAACTCGACGGCACACTCAAGCTCCACGCCCGCCAGCAGCAGGCCATCGTGCAAAGCAAACTCGGCCACGAAAGCGAAGCCGTGCTGCTCTACGACGCCATCCTCGCCGCCACCCCCGCGCCCGACACCGAGCTGCGTTCCGCCGCGCTCTGTGGGAAAGGCGACTGCCTGCTCATCCTCGGCCGCCAGGATCCGAAACAACTCGAAGCCGCCGTCACCGCCTTTGACCAGCTCGCCACCCTGCCCGGTGTCCCGCCCGCATGGCGCAACCAGGCACTCTACAAAAAGGGCCGCGGCCTGAACACCCTCACCCGCACCGACGAGGCCCTCGCCGCCTGGTACGACGTCCTCGGAAAAACCGCCCCTGAGGGCCGCGACTTCTTCTGGTACTACAAAGCCGGCTTCGACGCCGCCGACATCTTCCGCCTGCAAGGGCAGTGGAAAAGCGCCATCGGCATCTACGACAAGATGGCCAAACTCCCCGGCCCCCGCGCCACCGAAGCCCAAGAGCGCGCCGCCCAGCTCCGGCTGGAAAAATTTCTCCCCTGAGCCCGGCCGCCGCGGCTACTTCAGCGCCGCCCAGACGCGGTGAACGTCGTCGTTGTCGTCGAGGGCGTGGAGAAATTCGCCGACCTCGGTGCGCTGCTCGTCGGTCAGGTCGGGGAAATTTTTCGCCACGTAGCCGAGTTCGCTGGTCACCACGGTCCAGCCGTTTTGCGCCAGCCACTGCGAGACGGTGTGCAGGTCGGCGCGCTCGGAGATGAAGCGCGCGCCGGTCACGCCCTCGGGGATGTCGTCGTTCTCGGCATGCGCCAGCGGTTCCACGTTCTGCGCACCGGCCTCGATGGCCGCGGCTTCGATGTCCGCAGCAGCGTCCGGGTGGTGCGCCTCGACCAGCCCCACGTGATCGAAAAGGAACTTGTTCGAGCCCGGAGCACCGAGTTGGCCCCGCTTAAAAAGCAGCCGCATCTCCGGCGCGGTGCGGTTGTTGTTGTCCGTCATCACCTCCACGATCACCGGCACTTTGTGCGGCGTGTAGCCCTCGAAAACCACGTGGTCCATGACCAGCTTCTCGCCGCCGATGCCCGCCCCTTTTTTGATGGCGCGCTCGATGACATCGCGCGTCACGCTCGCCCGGCGGGCCTTTTCCATCGCGGCGAAAAGGCGGGCGTTCCCGGCGGGCTCGGGGCCGCCGAGTTTGGAGGCGACCATGATTTCTTTCACCATCTTGCCGACCATCAGGCCCTTTTTCAGGCCGGCGACTTCACGTTTAGCTTGGAGCCATTGGCGTCCCATAGAGTTTGAAAATGCGGGGTTGTTCGAAGGTTGAGCGCGCACCTTGCCGCAACCGCCCCATTTTCCGCAACTCCCCCGTTTGCACCCGCGAGTGCTTTTACGCCGCCACCTGTTCGGGAACCTCCCGCTCGCGGGCCACAAACCAGCGGGTGGCCCCGGCGTCGTCGAGGATCGGCGTGATGGAAATCTCCACCCAATACGGCTGGCCGTTCTTGTGGTAGTTCAGGATCGTCTCGTTACAGGGGCGGTTCTCGTGGACCGCCCGGCGCATGCGGTCAGCGGTGCTTGGGTCGGTCTGGCCGCCCTGCAGGATCGGCCCGAGCTTTTTCCCGCGCAGCTCGTCGAGTCCATAGCCGCACATGGCGGTAAAGGACGGGTTGACCCACTGCACGAGCCCGTCCGGCCCCGTCATCACGAACCCCTCCTCGCTCGTCTGCTGCGGATGCGCATCGAGTTGCGCGAGCAGCCGCGCGCGCAGGCCGGTCGAGGGGACGGGCGAGTTTGGGGAAACAGACGTGGTCACCGCGGCGGCGGCGACTTCCTCCAGTTCGACAACGAGCGCGCGGAGTTCGGTGTGAAATTTCAGGATCAACTCAAACTGCTCCCGCTCCTCCGCGAACATCGCGCCGGCGGCGTAAAGGGCGGCTTGTTCTTGGAGAGGTTCGTCGAGCATGGCGGGAATGGAATAGTGATGGTGAAAGCAAAAATCTCATGCGGATTACGCGGGCCGGAACGGCTTGGATGCGACGAGCCGAAATGATTTTTGCGGGCGGGAAAATGCGCGACTCTGGCACGAGGGCAAGCGGTGTTTGTCGAATTCGCGGCCGATCTCCACCATTGAAAAAGACGCCTTCCCGGCCGAGATCGCGCCGTCGCTCGATCTCGCCCCCCTCCGTTTACACTGACCAGGAAATCTTCGTCGGGTGGGCAATGACCACCGAAGTAATGTTCGCCGCACAGTTTCTGGCCGTCCGCGACTCACCAGCAGCGAAGCGTTCGAAGCTCCTGGGTATTCTGCACACATGCACGGACTTGTATCTTGATTTTGATCGGTGAAATGGCCTCAAAACCATTCCACGATTTTTCTGCGGGACTGCGCAGTCTCCGCTTAAAATAAGTCGTCGAAGGAGAAGATCGTTCTGGACTGGAACCTCCGAGTTCGTGGGTCAGCTCGATCCTCCTTTGGCGCATGTTTCTATCTTGAACAGTTGCCTGAACCCTCGAGTTCGTATCGCAAGTCGAAGGAAAAACATCCCACGAAAAACCACCGCATCCACCAAAGAAAACCCTATCATAACCACCTCCATCGGCATCGACGTCTCCAGACTCTTTCTCGACATCCACCACAACGGCCAGGCCTCGCAGATCCCCAACACCGAAAAAGCCCTTCGCCCCTCCCTCAAATCCCTTTCCCCCAACACCATGCTCGTGTGCGAATCCAGTGGCGGCTAC
>CAYQBV010000144.1:0-10593 GCA_964415705.1 uncultured Chthoniobacter sp.
GTCGTGCAGGAAATGATGGCTTGGCGGATCGATGTAGAGGGCGATGGCGTCGGCCTGGAGGAGCGGGTCGCCGCTGCTGGCGATCATGACGGGATCGACGACGAGCGCGGGGCGGGGATGGGCAGTGCCGAACGACGCATGGAGAAGGTCGGTGACGGCGGCGATGATGGCGCGGGAGTGGAGCAGGCCGGTTTTGACGGCGGCGATGGGGAAGGCGTGGAAGAGGAGGCGGATTTGCTCGGCGACGAGGGCGGGTTCGATGGGCTGGATGGCGCTCACTTTGCCCGGGACCTCGGCGACGACGCAGGTGATGGCGGTGACGCCGTAGGTGCCGAGGGCGCTCATGGTTTTGAGATCGGCCTGCGCGCCGGCCCCGGCGCTGTTGTCGGAACCGGCGATGGAGAGAATGACGGGAAGGGCGGACATTTAGGATTTAGGATTTAGGATTTAGGAAGTATCAGTCTCTGCAAATCCCAATGTCCGCCTTTACCGAACTCACAGGTCTGCACGTCACCGTCGATCGGCTGGAGCACATGCCGCATCTCGATGCGCCGCCGGAGCGCCCGCATCCGTTTGCGTATTTTCTGACGATCCACAATGAGTCGGCCGAGACGGTGACGATCAAGGGCCGGAAGTGGGTGGTGACGGATGAGGACGGGCAGAGCGTGGTGGTGGAAGGCGACGGGGTGGTGGGGAAATTTCCGCGGCTCGAGCCGGGCGAGGATTTCTCCTACAATAGCTATCACACCATCGGCGCGGCGAGCACGGCGGTGGGCGCGTTTTTCGGGGTCACGGAAGGTGGCGAGTTTGTGTTCACGCGGATTCCCCCGTTTGTGATGCGGGCGCCGCTGGACTAGCGGGCGACGAGGCCACCTTCGGTGACGACGGCATCGACGCGCTGGTCGTGGGGTTCGCAGGGGAGGTCGGGGACGAGCTGGAGGTCGAAGCAGACGCCGAGAGTCGCGGTGTGCGGCGCGCGCGCGGCGAGCAGGCGGTCGTAGTAGCCGCCGCCGCGACCGAGGCGGCGTCCATCGCGGGTGAAAGCGAGGCCGGGGACGAGGATGAGGTCGAGGTCGGCGACAGGAATGGTGGGCTGCGCGGCGGCGGGTTCGCGGACGAGTGGGTTCCAGGCGGCGGGGGCGAGGTCTTCGGGGTGGCGCACGATGACGAACTCGATCTGCGGGCCGGTGACGCGCGGGTAGCAGAATTGGCGGGGCGATTTCTCCCAGAGCAGCTCCACGTCGGGCTCGGTCGGGAGCGGGGCGAAAAGGGCAACGGTCTGCGCGGCGAGAAACGCCGGGTGCGCGGCGAGGGCGGCGACGATGGCGCGGGAATTCGCGGCGCGGGCGTCGCCGAGGTTTTGGAGGCGGGCGCGCAGGGCGCGGCGGAGGTCGGGCTTCGTCACGGGGCCAAGCTACACGGGGGAGGGGCGTCGCTGGCAAGCGGAGGAAAACTTTGCCTCGCCCGGAGCCAACGCTACAATTCGCGGCCTGTGCCCAATCCGTTTCAAAAACGCAAACCGAAGGCGGACATCAAGAAGTCCGCCACGCCCAACGGGCATGGGCAGGACGAGGCGGCGCGCAAGGTCGGGCTGAAGCCGGGGAACGGCTGGCAGAAGCGGAATTTTCTCACCGAGGTGCTCATTCCCTCGATCTTCGAGCCGCGCGCCGGCGGGCACGCGCCGCCGAATTTCCCCGAACTCCGCGAGGGTGAAATCTGCATCACCTGGACGGGTCACGCCTCGTTTCTCATCCAGACGCGCGAGCAGAATCTGCTCATCGATCCGAACTGGGCGAAGTGGCTGAAGGTTTTCAAGCGGATGAAGCATCCGGGGCTGCGGCTCGACGACCTGCCGGCGATCGACCTCGTGCTCGTCACGCACGCGCACTTCGACCACCTCGACCGCAAGACGCTGCGCGGGGTGGCGGCGGATCAGCCGATCGTGGTGCCGTTCGAGGTGGGAAATCTGGTGCATGACCTCGGCTTTCGCAGCGTGCATGAGCTGCATTACTGGGAGAGCTACGAGTGCGGGCCGGCGAAAATCACGCTCACGCCGGCGCACCACTGGGGCGCGCGGGTGCTGCATGATACGCACCGCGGCTTCGGCGGGTTCATCATCGAGGTGGGCGGGCGCACGATTTTCCACTGCGGCGACACGGCGTATTTCGAGGGCTTCCGGGAAATCGGCGCGCGGCACGCGATCGACGTGGCGCTGCTGCCCATCGGCGCCTACGACCCGCCGAGCGGGCGCGAGGTCCACATGAATCCCGAGGAGGCGCTGCGGGCGTTTGTCGATCTGGGCGCGCGGCACATGGTGCCGATGCACTACGGCACCTTCCGCCTCAGCTACGAGCCGCTCCACGAGCCGCCCGAGCGCCTGCTGGCCTGCGCCCGCGAGCAGGGCCTGGCGGAGCGGATCACGATCATGACCGAGGGTGAGCCGCTGGTGTTTTAGAAAGTCACTTCGGCACCGGCCCGGAGTTGCCTTCGTCGAGGTAGGTGTGGTCGCCGAGGGTCGTGATTTTCAAATACTGCCGCCACGTGCCGACGGCGGTGGGGGTGGAGACTTCGAGCGTTTTCGTTTCGGGCTTGGGTGCGGCGAATTCCACTCCGGCAAGCGCTTCGCGGAGGATGCGGCCGTCCATTTGGTCCGCGCCGGGAATGCCGAGGAGGTGGAGGATCGTGGGGGCGACATCCACATTGGCCGTGGGCAGGGTGTCGCGGAAACCGGCGCGGATGTCCGGGCCGGCGGCGACGAGGGTGTTGTGGATGTCGTAGCGGCTGAGGGAGGCGTGGGTGCCGTAGTTGTTGCGGCGGCCTTCGGCGGCGAGGAGTCCGGGCACGCCGTTGGCGTTTTTTCCGTCCTGCCAGCGGAAGGAAAGGAGCACGTCCGGCGAGTCCGGCGAATCGATGCGGGCGGCCTCCATCGCGAAGGTGCCGGGGAGCGCGGTGCGGGTGAAAATGGGGCCGGCGTAGTTCGTGGCCTGGAGGAAAGCGACGAGCTTTTTCACCAACTCCGGGTCGCGACCGGGGATGTAAAACGCGGTGCTGCCACCCACGGCCACCTGGAGGATTTCGCCGGGCTGCGGCTCTTTGGTGTAGGCGCGGACGGTGGTGAAACCGGCCTTTTTCAAAGCGCCGCTGAGATCCACCGCCCAGTCCACGGTGGAAAAGCCGTGGTCGGAGACGATGAAGATGTTGGTCTTTTCGAGCACGCCTTTGGCGCGGAGCGCGGTGAGGACCGTGCCGAGCGCGGCGTCGCTGTCGGCCATGGCGGCGAGGGCGGTGGGCGCGCCGGGCATGGTGAGGTGCTGGCTGTAATCCGGGTCGCCGAGCCAGAGCGTGCTGAACTTGGGGACGCCGTCGCGCCAGAGCTGCTCGATGAGCGCGCGCGCGGTCCAGGCGTTTTGCGCGGTGTTCGGAGAGAGCGTCTCGACGTCCGGGTAGGAGGGGAATTTCCCGAGCGCGGCGGTGATCGGGGCGAGCGCGGCGGGGGGATTGGACTTGCCAGCGAAAAGGACGGTCGAGCCGTGGCTCGCCGCGCGGTCGAGGCCGCGGTCGTGGAGCAGCGCGACGGGCTTTGTGCCGGCGATGGCGGTGCGGTGGCCGGCGCGCTGGACGATCTCCGCGAGCGTCGGCACGCGCACGTATTTGCCCGCGCGCACCTCGTCGCCGCGGCGGCAGCTCTGCGGGTGCTCGGTGGCGACCGGGTGGAAGGGATGGATGTCCGGGCGGAACTCGACATTGGCGAGGATGCCGGTGCGCCCGGGGTAGCAGCCGGTGGCGATGGCGGTGCCATTGACCTCGGTGGAGGTGATATAGACGGAGTGGTTGTTGGCGAAAAATGTGCCGCGCGTGGCGAGCGCGTGCAGCACCGGCGTGGTGTCGGCGCGGATGAAATCCTGGCGCATGCCATCCCACACCACGAGCACCACATGCTCCGCCTTGGCCGCGAAAGGGGCATCCTCCGCCCGCGCGAAAAAGGCCGCGAGCAGGCCGGCCAGGAGCACGGGGGAAAGGCGAATGGCGAACATAAGCGTGGGCTCTTTACTCCCGCCGGCCAGCCCGCGCGAGAAAAGTTTCCGCCGCGAAGTTGCGCTCGCCTTTGACCCGTCCGCCATGCACCATCCGCCGCCATGCAGGAGTTCCTCAATTTCGTCTTACGTCAGCTCATCGACTACCCGGACGAGATGGTGCTGACCCGGCACGAAGGCAATAAGCGCACGACCTTTCATGTGCGGGTCCGCCAGAGCGACATCGGCAAAATCATCGGCAAGCACGGGCAGACGATTATCGCGATTCGCAATCTGCTCGCGGCGGCGGCGCAACACGGCGAGCGCGCGCAGTTGGAAATCATCGAGGCCGGCGGCAGCGGGGCGGAGTAGCGCGGGCATTGGGGCCTGCGGCAGGGAATTGAGGCGGGCGGTTTAATGCAATTCGCTTGCAGCTCGCCGGCGGCCTCCTATGCTCCGCGGAATGAAATTTCAGCGTCTTCTTCTCCCGGCTTTGCTGGCCTTGCCGTTCTCCGTTTTCGCGGAGGCGAAAGTGCGGGTTTCGAGCTTCTCCACGATCCTCACGGAGATCGCCCAGCAGGTCGGCGGCGACCGCGTGGCGGTGACGGCGCATGTGAAGCCGGGCATCGATCCCCACGAATACGAGCCGAAGCCCGCGGACCTGAAAACGGTGAGCGAGGCGCACGTCGTCCTGCTTTCCGCGAAGCACATGGAGGGCTACGTCGGGAAGCTCAAGCAGAGCACCGGCACGAAGGGTGCGCTGGTCGAGGTGGGCGACGGTTTCGCTTCGCTGAAAATGAAGCCGGAGCCGGGGCACGAGGGTCACGGGCATGCGACGGATGAGGATCCGCACTGGTGGCACGGCCTCGGCAATATGGGCAAGGCGACGACGATCGTGCGCGAGGCCTTGAGCAAGGCCAGCCCGGCGGATGCGGCGGTTTTTTCCGCCAATGCGGCGAAGTATCAGACGCAGCTCGACGCGCTGCAAAAGTGGTCGCGGGCGGAGCTGGCAAAGCTGCCGCGCAATCAGCGGAAACTCGTGACCTCGCACGATGCGTTTCAGTATTTCGCGAAGGAGCATGGGTTCACGATTTACGCCATCGAGGGCTTCTCCAGCGCGGATCAGCCGTCGTCGAAAAAGGTCGCGGAGATCATCGCGACGATCAAAGCGCAGGGCGTGAAAGCGATTTTTTCGGAGAGCATCAAGAACCCGAAAGTGCTCAAGGAAATCACCCGCGAGACGGGCGCGAAGCTGGGCGGCGAGTTGTATGCCGACGGGCTCGGGGAAGGTGCGGCGGCCACGTACGAAGGGATGTATCGGCACAACGTCACGACGCTGGTGAATGCGCTGAAGTAGATGCGCGGCTCCCCACTGCTGCGGGCGCTGCTCGCTTTTCTCGCGATCCTCGCGCTGGGCTGGCCGCTGGTGCGGCTGACGACCACAGCGGATGGGCCGCGCGAGCAGCCGCGGGTGGCGGCTGCGGTGGAGCAGGAGATCGGGCTGGGGCTGACCTTCACGCTGGTGCCGAAGTCGGTAAAGGTGCTGCACCTCGGGCAGGAAGTGTGGAGCGAAAGCGCGCCGACCGCGGAGCTGGAGCGCAAGCTGAAGCTGGCGTATCCCGCCGAGGGTGTGGACCTGCAGTTTGCCATCGAGTGGCCTGCCGACGCGCCGCTCGCGGCGATGCGTGCGAAGCTCACCGACCCGGTGGGCGACGTGCATGAAAAGAGCGTGTGGGGCACGGGGACCACGGTGGAGGCAGTGACTTTTCCATGACGCTGCGCGCCTCTCTCAGCACGGCGCACGGGCTCGCGGTGAGCGATCTCACGGTGAGCTACAACCGCATCCCGGCGCTGCACCACATCGCGTTTGAAGTCGGCTGCGGGCAGTGCGTGGCGCTGCTCGGACCGAACGGCGCGGGCAAATCCACGCTGCTCAAGGCGCTCGCCGGCCTGCTCCCGCGCGAGACGGGGCGCATCGCGTTTCACGGGCGCGAGGTGCAGGGCGCGACCCAGGATTTTGCGTATCTCCCGCAGCGCGAGGCGATCGACTGGGACTTTCCCACCACGGTCCACGGGCTGGTGGAAATGGGGCGCTACCTGCGCGTCGGCTGGTGGCGCGGCTACGGACGCGAAGACGAGAAAGCGGTGGATGAAGCGATCGCGGCGATGCACCTCGGACCGCTCGCCCAGCGGCAGATCAGCGCGCTTTCCGGCGGGCAGCAGCAGCGCGCTTTCCTCGCCCGCGCGCTGGCCCAGCAGGCGCACGTCTTTTTGCTCGATGAGCCTTTCACCGGCCTCGACAAACCGACGCAGGACAATCTCAAGCAGCTCCTCCGCGGGCTGCGCGATCAGGGCAAACTGATCATCGCCTCGCACCACGATCTCGCGAGCGTGCGCGAGCTTTTCGACCAGGCGATCCTGCTCAACGGCGAACTCATCGCCGCCGGCAGCGTCGGTGAAGTCTTCACCGACGCGAACCTCCGCAAGACCTACGACACGCCGACCTTCGCGGGCCCCGCGCCGCAGGAGCACCATCACCACCACGGCCACACGCATCACTGACCGATGGACTGGCTCACCGAACCCTTTCAGCACGAATTCATGCGCCGCGTTTTGGTCGGCGGCGCGCTCATCGGTT
The DNA here is from genome assembly GCA_964415705.1 of uncultured Chthoniobacter sp. GTDB lineage: Bacteria > Verrucomicrobiota > Verrucomicrobiia > Chthoniobacterales > Chthoniobacteraceae > Chthoniobacter. The sequence goes on from CAYQBV010000144.1 coordinate 6,652, forward strand.
TCACCAATGGCTTCCTCGGCGCGTTCGTCGTGCTCCGCCGCCTCGCGCTGATGGCCGATTCGCTTTCGCACTCACTGCTGCCGGGCCTGGCCATCGGCTGGATTCTGGCGGGCGGGCTGGTGCCGAGCGCGCTGTTCGGCGGCGCGCTCTTTGCCGCGCTGACGGTGGCGCTCGGCGCGCAGTTGCTCGCCCGCAGCTCGCGGCTGAAGGAGGACACCGCGCTCGGCATTCTTTACACCGTCGCGTTTTCCGTCGGCATCGTGCTCATCGGTTTGTTCAAGGTTCGCGTCTCCCTGATGCACTGGCTTTTTGGAAACATCCTCGGTCTTTCCAATACCGACCTGTGGATGATCTGGGGGATCAGCCTCGTGGTCGTGCCGCTCCTCGCCGCGCTCCAGCGCCCGCTGCTGCTCACGCTCTTCGACCCCACGGTCGCGGCCAGTCAGGGCATCCGCGTGAACCTGCTGAACTTCGTGCTCATGACCTGCCTCGTGCTCACGATGATCGCTTCGCTCCAGGCCGTCGGGGTGATCATGCTGCTCGGCCTGCTCATCGCGCCGGCGGCCACGGTTTATCTGCTCTGCGATTCGTATCCGGCGATGCTTTGGGGCGGCGGGCTCATCGGGATGTTTGGGTCGTGCGTGGGGTTGCTGCTGTCCTACCGGCTCGATCTACCTTCCGGGGCGTGCATCGTTCTGGTGCTCGGCGCGATTTTTTTCGCCGCCTACCTCTTCAGCCCGCGCTACGGCCTGGTGCGGCGGCTGCGGCGGGCGCGGCATTTTCATGAGGAAAGCCTCGCCCGCTGGCCGGGCGACGCGCCGGGCGGGGGCGGGGAAAAATCTCCGTAAGCGCTCGCCGCTGGCGACTCCGCAGTTTACAGACGCGTTCCCAGCGTCCATTGAACCCACCCCATCATGGAATTTCTCTCTGACCTCGAATTCTGGAAGCGCTGGATTCGCATCGTCTTCATCGATCTCGCGCTCGCGGGCGACAACGCCGTGGTCATCGCCCTCGCGGTGCGCTCGCTGCCAGCGCGCGAGCAGTTCTACGGGCGGATTTTTGGGACCGGTGGCGCGGTGGCGTTGCGGCTGATTTTCGTCTTTCTGGTCACTTGGCTCATGCAGATTCCGCTTCTCCAGCTCGTCTGCGGACTGCTGCTCATCTGGATCGCCGTCAAACTCGTCCGCCCGGCGCAGGAGAGTGAGGAAAAGGTGCGCTCCGGCGCCACCCTCAAGGAAGCCATCGGCGTGATCATCGTGGCCGACGTGGTGATGAGCCTGGACAACGTCCTCGCCATCTCCGCCGCGGCCAATGGTGACCTCCGGCTGGTGGTTTTCGGGCTGCTGCTTTCCATCCCGCTGGTCGTCTGGGGCAGCGGGGTGCTGGCGAAAATGATGAACCGCTATCCGGCGATCATCTGGGTGGGCGGCGGGGTGCTGGGTTTTGTCGCGGCGGAACTGATCCACAAAGACCGATGGGTGGTGGAGACTTTCGGCGCGTCGCTGGCCGGTTTCTACCACGTCGTACCCTATGTGCTGGGCATCGTCGTCATGGCTCTCGGCTGGTGGTGGGGCCGGGCGCGCGGGAGCGCTACGAACGAAGCCGCTTGAACCCGCTCGAAAAAAACCCGCTCGCCGCGATCGTCGAGCCCCCCCCCGAGCCGCGGCGACTCTCCGCGGACTTGCGCGAACTTTTGCACGAAACCGCCGGGCGCTCGATGACGCTGGGCGAACTCGAAGACATCCTCAAAGGCCGCGGGTTCGGGTTGTTTCTGCTGCTCATGGCGCTGCCTTTCGTCTTCCCGATTCCCATTCCGGGGCTCTCCGTGCCCTTTGGGATCGTCATCATGCTCATCGGCCTGCGCATCGCGCTGGGGCGCAAGCCTTCGCTGCCCGGCTTCGTCCTCGCCCGCAGAGTCCCGCAGGCCATGCTCGAAAAAACCGTCACCCTCGGGCTGAAGCTCGCGACGAGGCTCGAAAAGCTGGTCAAGCCGCGCATGCACTTTCTCCAGCGCTGGCCCGGCATGGTCAACCTCATCGGCCTCGGCATCGCCTCCGGCGGACTCCTCCTGTCGCTCCCTCTGCCCCCGCTCATCCCCTTTTCCAATACCATCCCCGCCCTCGCCGTGCTCTTCCTCACCGCCGGACTCGTCGAGCGCGACGGGCTCCTCGTGCTCATCGGCCACGTCGTGAATATCGCGGCGTGGATCTACTTCAGCGTCATGTTTGCCGCCGCCGGCCACGGCATCCACCTTTTGTGGGAGAAGTTCGGCCATTGAAAATGGCGGTTGCCATTCCCGAAAGCAGCGATGTAGTTTCGCCCACCTTCATGAAAACCCTCCTCAGCACTTTTATCCTCGGCCTGCTTTCCGTCGGCGCTTTTGCGGACATTCACGACCCCGCGATGAACGACTACGGCCCCACCCGCAAGCTCGGTCGGGGCCTGTCGAACATCGCCTTTGCCGGCGCGGAACTCATCTACACCCCGACCGTGATGAACGAGCGCGAAGGTAACTCGACCGCGTGGTTCTACGGCACGTCGAAAGGCTTTGGCCGCTTTATGTATCGCATGACCATGGGCATCTACGAGGTCGCGACCCACCCGTTCGCCACTTATAAAGGATCCTTCCGCCCGCCGTATAAGAGCAACGTCCCGTGGGTTCACGGCGGCTTTGAAGAGTTTCCCCCGGAGCTGGGCTTTGAGACCCGCTACAACTACAGCCGTTCGCAGGGCGGCTGGTAAAACTCCGCGCCTTTTCCGAATGAGGCTTCCGTTTCACGACGGAAGCCTCTTTTTTTTCCCATGACCCATCCTCAGCCCGTCCTTTCCCTGACCGTCCACGACATCGCCTTTGGCGGCAAAGGTGTCGCCCGCCACGACGGTAAGGTGCTCTTCGTCCCGTTCACCATTCCCGGCGAAACCGTCACCGCGCGCGTCGTCCGCCAGAAGAAGAACTTCGGCGAAGCCGAGCTGGTGGCGGTCGCGGAAGCCTCACCCGATCGCGTCGCGCCGGCTTGCCCGTATTTCGGGAGCTGCGGCGGATGCAGCTACCAGCACATCGCCTACCCGCGGCAGCTCGCGATCAAGGCCGCGCAGGTCGAGCAAACCCTCCGGCGCGTGGGCAAACTCGCGCACGTCCCGATGCGCCCGATCATCCCCGCACCGCACCCGCTCGGCTACCGCAACCGCATCCGCGTGCATGTCGCCGACGGCGTCACCGGATTTTTTGCTCACGACGGCCACCGCCTCGTGGACGTGGAGCAGTGCGCCCTCGCCGCGCCGGTCGTGAACAAAGCGCTGCGCGACCTCCGGCATGCCGGCGTCGGCGAGGGCGACTACTCGCTGCGCGCGAAAGGTGGTGGGCCGTATTTCGAGCAGACGAACCCCGACGTGACCCGCGAACTCCTCACGCTCGTGGAGGCCACCGCGCGTCGCGGGCAGGCGCTGCTCGTGGATGCGTATTGCGGGGCCGGGATCTTTGCCAAAAAGCTCGCCGCCCACTTCGAGAAAGTCATCGGCATCGAGGAAAACGTCAGTGCCATCGAGAAAGCGCGTCGCGCCCCCGCGCCGCACGAACACTACTTTCAGGGCGATGTCGGCGCGCACCTCGGCGAGATCCTCGCCGCCCACGACGCCACCCGCACCACGGTCCTCCTCGACCCGCCCGCCACCGGCCTTGATGCCCGCGTCACCGACCTGCTCCTCGCCAATCTGCCGGCGGAAATCCTCTACGTTTCGTGCAACCCCGGCACGCTCGCCCGCGACCTCGCCGCGCTCAGCCGCAGCTACGACCTCGCCGCTGTCACGCCCCTCGACATGTTTCCCCAGACCGCCGAGATCGAAGTCCTCGCCCACCTCACGCTGCGCGACGCGCGCAGCGAAAAATTGTCATCCTGAGCGGAGCGGAGGCTTTGCGGAGCGCAGTCGAAGGACCTCTAACTC